>DATNQF010000025.1:0-10418 GCA_036702855.1 Trichocoleus sp.
CCACAGTTGGATCCACAGTCGCAGCAGGAGATTTGGTTACCTCGGAACCTGTGGTCGTTCCCAATCCCTCTGGGCTGCACGCTCGTCCGGCAGCGGTGTTGGTGAATCTGGCTAAAAAGTATCAGTCGAAGATTTCTCTGCATCGGGGCGAAAACCAGGCCAACGCTAAGAGCGTGGTTGCGTTGCTGGGTTTGCAGGTGGGCAACGGCGACACCGTTACCCTAGAGGCAGACGGACCTGACGCGCAAGCAGCAGTGTCCGAATTGACTGAAGCGCTGCGCTCTGGTTTAGGCGAAGCGGGATCTGTGGCGATCTCTGCCCCGGCCAGCATTGCCCAATCCGAACTAAAAGCACCGCCGCCCCAGCCCCGTTCAGAAGATCCAAACTTAATTTTGGGCGCTTCCGCCTCCGCTGGCTTGGCTGTGGGTAATACCTTCCGGGTGCGGCAGCAGCAAATCCAGGTAGCTGAAACCGGAGGCACCCCAGAGCAGGAACGGCGGAAACTGGAAGATGCGATCGCAAAAGCCTCCCTAGAAGTAGAATCAATTCGCTCCAAGGTTCACTCCCAAGGCGACCCCAGCAAAGCCGCCATCTTCGCCGCTCACCAAGAGCTGCTAGAAGACCCAGAGCTGATGGACACTAGCCACAACCTGATCGGCAAAGGCAAAAGCGCTGCCTATGCTTGGCAGCAAACTTTTAGTTCCCAGGCAGAACAACTGGCTCAGCTCAACAACGAACTGCTGGCTCAGCGGGCAAACGACCTGCGCGATGTCGGTCAGCGGGTACTGCGGATCCTCACGGGAGTCGAAACCGCAGATCTGCAATACCCCCCAAACACGGTTTTGGTGGCGGAAGACCTTACCCCATCGGATATGGCGAACCTAGACCGGGAGCGGGTGGTTGGCCTCTGCACCTTAACTGGAGGGGCAACTTCCCACGTCGCGATTTTGGCTCGGTCGATGGGGATACCTGCGATCGCAGGGGCCGAGGCCCGTGTGCTTGACCTGCCCGATGGCACCCCAATTATTCTCGACGGCACCAAGGGCACCGTGCGGCTAAACGCGGGAACTGAGGAAATTGAGCGAGTGAGAGGCCGGATTGCTCGTCAGCAAGATCGGCGGGCAGCCGATATGCAAACGGCCTTTGAACCTGCCATCACACGCGACGGGCACCGGGTAGAGGTCGCCGCCAACATTGGCAGCCTGAAGGACGCAGAGGAAGGCGTTTCCCTCGGGGCCGAGGGCGTGGGACTGCTTCGCACTGAGTTTGTCTTTATGGATCGGCCCAAGGCCCCCAGCGAAGACGAGCAGGTCGGCATTTACCGCAGCATGTTAGAAGTGCTGGGACCCGATCGCCCCCTGATCATCCGCACTCTCGATGTGGGTGGCGACAAGCCTCTGCCCTATTTGGCCATGCCCCACGAAGAAAACCCCTTCCTGGGTGAGCGGGGCATTCGCCTCGGCTTTGACCAGCCTGAGCTTCAGCGCACACAGTTCCGCGCCATTCTCCGCGCTGCCGATGCTGGCAAGCTACGGGTGATGTTCCCCATGATTGGCCGGATGGAAGAAATCCGCATGGCCAAAGCAATGCTAGAAGAGGAGCGGCAACGTTTGGGTGTCCCCCCTATCGAAGTCGGCATCATGATCGAGGTGCCCTCAGCGGCAGTCATGGCTGAGCAGTTGGCCAAAGAAGTAGACTTCTTCTCCATTGGCACCAATGACCTAACCCAGTACACCCTGGCAATGGATCGCGGCCATCCCAAGCTGGCCCCTTACATCGACGGGCTGCATCCCGCCGTGCTGCGCTTGATCGACTACACGGTGAAAGGGGCTGAGCGCCACGGTAAATGGGTGGGCGTTTGCGGTGGTATTGGCAGCGATCCGCAGGCGGTGCCTATTTTAGTTGGCTTAGGCGTTAAGGAACTCAGCGTTAGCGTGTCGGGCATTCCCGGCATCAAAGCTCAAGTGCGAGGTTTGAACCTGGCAGACTGCCGCAGGCTAGCAGAACAAGCGTTGGCTCAAGAAACCGCTGCCGAAGTTCGTGCCCTAGTTCCCCTTGAGGAGGATTAAGGGTTTGGCTGAAGGGTGGGCAATGCCCACCCCACGTTCTACATAACTTTCTCGAACCTTAACCTTTTTTCTAAGAGAGGACATTTGGATGACGAGTGCCTCAGTGGGTCCCTCAGAGTCCCCCCTCAAGCGGGGGTGGAATAAATTTTTCGGTTTGCTACAGCAGATGGGGAAATCGCTCATGCTCCCCGTCTCCGTGTTGCCCGTGGCAGGCATTTTGCTTGGCCTAGGTAGCGCTCGCCTGATCGAGTTGCAAAAGCTGGAGCAGGGCGTGTTGACGGGTGCTAAGTTTGGCTGGCTGCCCGAGTGGCTAGCCTCCATCATGAAAGCATCGGGCGATGCGATTTTTGGAGCGCTGCCGCTAATTTTCGCCATTGCCGTTGCCATTGGCTACACCGGAAACGATGGCGTTTCGGCCTTGGCAGCGACAGTCGGCTTTATGGTGTTTTTAGCAACGCTGGGCACGGTGGCCGCCGCCGGGGGGCTGGAAACAAAGCCCATTCTTGGCATTCCCTCGCTAGACACAGGGGTGTTTGGTGGCCTGGTCATGGGCTGCGTTGCGGCTTACCTGTTCAATCGGTTCTTCCGTATCAAGCTGCCTCAGTACCTGGGCTTCTTTGCTGGCAAGCGATTTGTGCCGATTATCACAGGGTTGACAGCCATCCTGGTGGGCTTACTTGCCAGCGTGATCTGGCCGCCGCTAGGAGCTGTAATCAACAACTTTGCCCAGTCAGCAGCAGAAGGCAACAATGTGCCGCTTACAGTAGCGACCTATGGCTTTGTGGAGCGACTGCTACTGCCCTTTGGTCTGCACCACATTTGGAACGTGCCCTTCTTCTTCCAGATTGGCTCGTTTACTGACCCCATCACTAACCAAGTGGTGACTGGCGACATCAACCGCTTTTTCTCAGGTGATAAGACGGCGGGTATTTTGGGCGGGGCTTACTGGTTCAAGATGTTTGGCTTGCCTGCGGCTGCGATCGCAATCTGGCACACCGCCAAACCCCAAAACCGCAAACAGGTCGGCGGTATCATGATTTCCGCTGCGCTGACCTCTTTCCTGACGGGCATCACCGAACCGATTGAGTTCTCCTTTGTGTTTGTGGCTCCGGTGCTGTACCTGATCCACGCGGTCATGGCTGGGTTCGCCGACTTTCTGTTTGTCATGCTGGGCGGCAGAATGGGCTTCACCTTCTCCCAGGGGTTCATCGACTTCTTCCTGTTCTATAACTTAGGCACCAAAATCTGGCTGATTCTGGCTTTTGGACCTCTGTTTGCAGCGCTCTACTACTTTGTCTTCCGCTTTGCGATCAAGTATCTCCATCTGAATACGCCGGGTCGCGAAGAAGAGCAGGTGACTGGAGAATCCGTTGCAGGCAACCTGCCCCAAGATGCCGCTGCCATGTCGAAAGAACTGGTGCTGGCCTTTGGCGGACGCAGCAATATCAACAACCTTGATGCCTGCATTACTCGCTTGCGGATTGGGGTAAAGGATATGAAGAAAGTCAACGTGGCCCGTCTCAAAGCCCTAGGGGCATCGGGCGTGCTTCAGGTGGGTAACAATGCCCAGGCCATTTTCGGGCCACGCTCGGAGAACCTGAAGACTGACATGAACGAGTACCTCAAGACCGCTGGGCCAGAGGCCGACGTGGTGGAAACGCCGCTGCCCCAAGAGTCGATGGCAGAGGACGATGAAGTGGTGAAAGTGCCATTAGACCCTCAAGCAGCAGAAAAAGCTGAGCGCATGGTTGCGGCTTTGGGAGGTGCGAACAATATCCGAACAGTAGACGCAGTGGCCCTAACCCGAATTCGAGTCGAGGTAAGCAATCCCAGCATTGTGGATGAGCAAGGGCTAAAAGCGGCAGGCGTTCAGGGCATTATGCGTTTGCACGATCAGATCTTCCACTTGGTGGTAGGCATGAGTTCGGAGCAGTATGCTGACGAGATCGCCAATCGTATGAGTTCGAGAGTCTAAGCTCAATATCGGATATTTGCTGCGCTGCACCTTCTTTTTCAGAAGGTGCAGCGCAGTGTTTTTGTTTTATCCCAAATCAGGTCCCCAATCCAAATTCCAAATCCAGGACATACAACACGCTTTAGGTAGGGGGAAACACCCTTTGCCTTGCCCAGACTAAAGCGCAAAGGGGCTATCAGAATAGATCTTTTTTGAGGGAGTGTCTAGAAAGGCTTTTTCTCAATATTTGATGAGTCAACCCTTCAAAAGGAACATCTTTAGTTAATTGATCGTTAACTCATTAGAGACAAAAGCGAAATTAAGGGAATGATTTCAGGCCGAGCTACCCCACTATAGCGTTCCGATGTTAACCTTTTTTTAACTTGAGTTTATCCTGAGCTTTACCTGAGTTCGAGGGAACTCATTGAGCTGCATTTAACAGAGGTCTTTTAGGTTAACTGATGGAATTAACAGTTGCCCCCAAACGAATTGCCAAATTTATATGTCTAACTATCTTGGGTCTTACCACTGCCCATATTTCCATGAAAGTCCTGAAGTACTTAATGGGCAGCACTCCAATAGGATACCGCCTCTTTGATTTTGATAATGAGCAAAATATTCCTGCCTGGTATTCCTCATCATTGCTTCTATTCTGTGCAGGATTGCTGTACTTTATTGCGCAGATAAAGCATCGGTCAGCTGCCCCCTATCGCTATTACTGGAGCTTTCTATCCCTTGTCTTTTTAGGCTTATCTTTGGATGAGGCTGTTAGCCTTCATGAAGAGCTGATTGAGCCTTTACGGACCAACTTCAATCTTTCTGGGGTGCTTTACTTTAGCTGGGTTATTCCGGGAATTGCCCTTGTCGGTATTTTAGGATTTGTCTATTGGAAATTTCTGGCTGATTTGCCTGCACAAACTCGAAAACTCATCCTGATAGCGGCAAGTCTATATCTTGTAGGAGCAGTCGGATGTGAGTTGGTTGGTGGCAAAATCACAGAAATGTCGAGTTCTCCAAGAGGGTTATATGGCTTGGTGATCACCCTTGAGGAACTTCTAGAAATGTTGGGTCTTAACGTATTTCTCTATGCATTGATGTCTTACCTGGTGCCTTATCTGCAAACTTGGAATCCTCCTGTGAAGGAAAGCCTTTCCCCGGTTGGAAGAGATTTGAAATAATCTCGGGTTGCCGGAGAATTTGCCCTACACTCAAAAAGCAATTCTTCGGTTAACCTCTTTCATGCGCCTCATTATTGATAGCGAGGTTGGTGCCTGGGCCGCAGCCTATGTCAGGCAGAAGATTCTTCAGTTTGGTCCTACTGCTGATCAGCCATTTGTTTTGGGCCTCCCGACTGGCAGCACGCCTCTAGGAATGTATCAAAAGCTGATTCACTTTCATCAGCAGGGCGAGCTGAGCTTTGAGCACGTCGTTACCTTCAACATGGATGAGTACGTTGGCTTGCCGGACAACCATCCGCAGAGCTACCACTCATACATGTTCCAAAATTTTTTTGACCACATTGATATTCCCCGCGATCGCATTTACATTCTCAACGGCAATGCCCCAGATTTAGAAGCGGAATGTGAGGCCTATGAGTCTGCGATCGCAAGCTTTGGTGGCATTGATCTATTCATCGGAGGCGTTGGTGAAGACGGCCACATCGCCTTTAATGAACCTGGCTCTTCGCTGGAGTCGCGCACTCGCCTCAAGCCGCTCACTTACAGCACCCGCCTAGCCAATGCCCGCTTCTTTGAAGATGAGCTAGAGAAAGTGCCTCAGATGGCGCTAACGGTCGGGGTGGGCACTATCATGGATGCCCGCGAAGTCATGATTTTAGTGCAGGGCTACCGCAAGGCACTGGCGGTCTACCATGCCATTGAGGAAGGCGTAAACCATATGTGGAGCGTATCAGCTCTGCAACTGCATCCCCGTGCCCTCATTGTGTGCGATGAAGACGCCACAATGGAGTTAAAGGTCAAAACAGTTCGCTACTTCAAAGAGTGGCAGGATCACTTTAAGTAAGTTCTCTTTTTGTGAGCTTGAAGGCAGAGGGTAGAAGGCAGAAGAGCTGCCTTGACCACTTTTCTCTCCCAGCCTTTGTCCTTCAACCTTTCTCTCCTCTGCTCTCTGCCTTTTCCCTTCTATCCTCCTCACTTCTTCTGACTATGTACGCTCTTACCCATTGCAATCTCTACACAGGCAGTCGTGAACTCAAGGATCATGCGTTGATTATTGATGGCACAAGGATTGTTGACATCGTGCCTGAAGAACGACTGGGCGAGGATTTTCCCAAAATAGACTGCCAGGGCTATACGGTTGCGCCTGGTTTTATTGATTTGCAGCTCAACGGCTGTGGCGGGGTTATGTTCAACGATGCGGTGGCAGCAGAAACGCTCGATACAATGCACCACACTAACCTCAAGAGTGGCACCACTAGCTTTTTGCCCACCCTGATCACCACCACCGATGAGGATATGCAGCGTGCGATCGCACTGGTCGAAGCTTATCGGCAGCACTCCCCCTACAGCGTTCTGGGTCTGCACTTAGAGGGGCCATACTTGAACCCCAAGCGCAAGGGCATCCACAACGAACGCTATGTGCGGCAGCCAGACGCGGAGATGGTAACTGCGATCGCACAGGCTGGCTCTAAGGTAGTCAAACTGGTTACCCTGGCCCCAGAGCAAACCCCACCGGATCAGATTCGGCAGCTTGCTGAGGCTGGCATTCTGGTTTCTGCTGGACACACCGACGCCACCTACGAAGAAGCAATGGCCGGGTTTGATGCGGGCGTGAAGATGGTGACTCACCTGTTTAACGCCATGTCACCTTGGACGGGCCGCAGCCCTGGCATGGTAGGGGCTACCTTTAGCCGGGGTAATATCTACGCGGGCATTATTGTAGACGGGCACCACGTCCACTTTGCCTCAGTACGGCTAGCCCAAAAGATTTTGCGGGACAAGCTGGTTCTCGTCACCGATGCCACCCCTCCCGTGGGCACTCAGATGGAGTCCTTCGTCATCGGCGGCCAGGAGGTATTTTACCGCGAGGGCAAATGCGTTTCGGCAGAGGGCACCTTGGGCGGTTCGGCCCTGACCATGATCGAGGCGGTGGCAAACTGTGTGCAGCAGGTGGGCATTTCACTTGGGGAGGCGCTGCGAATGGCAACCCTAAACCCGGCCCGTGCCATTGCCTGTGATGACAAGCTAGGCTTGCTTTCTCCTGGCTATATCGCCAATATCACCCTCTTCAACCGGGACTTCACCGTCACAGGGGTGATCGATCAAGGAATTCTGCATTCCTTTGATGGGGCTCTGCAAACGGCGGCAAGTGCGATCGCACCCTAACCCTTATGCCGAAACATCGCCCTCTATAGGCTAAAGATCGCCGTCAGCCGGGGCAGTAAATCCTGAAGGGCAACTGACAGCTTAGCAGTGTCTGCTAGCGGGGCAGTTGTGCCCTTCAGCGCTTGTAGGGCACGCTTGGCTAGCATTTGCATTGGCCCCTCATCGGGAGCCTGCCCAGCGGTAGACAGTTCAGCGATCTCTAGCAGGGCCTCCGCTTTCTGCGCATTATTGAGGCTGGGTTCTGCCTCAATGGCTTGCTGGAGCTGGGTCAGCAAATCTCGCAGGGTGGGATTGGGTTCTTCAGAGGCTCCAAGTAGGTTATTGATCTGGTGAGTGAGGCGACGGCTAGTGTGGCCCAGATTGGTATCACCTGTTGCAGTAGAGCTAACGTTGGGACTGTTGGGATTACTCATAGCAGTATAAAAGAACACGAGGTTGGACAATTTGCCAACTTTTCCTCGACTATAGGCGAGGCTTCTTCTCTTGATATCCCTAGCACGGCGGGTTTTTGGTTCAAGCAGATGCTGACAGACCCCACCGCAAGACAGTGTTTTGAAGATGTTTGAACCCGTAGCACGACGTATTCTCTAGCCTCCCTAAGGAGGCTAGAGGGCATAACGCTTGCCCCGTTAGTCAAAGCTTTAGTTAACGCTTCTAAAGTTCCCTCAAGCCTTTTAAACTTGGAGGTTGGCAACCAATGGCCAAGTGCTCAGCACAAACACAAGAACGGCCACAATTGCCAGCAGCCCATCAATCAAATTGCCCAGCAGAGAGCCGACGACTGTGCCGATACTGGCGTGGAGGGCAACCTTGACCTTCGATTCACCTGCGACTCGCTTACGGGTCAGATACTCTCCTAAAAAGGCTCCAACGAACGGACCTATCAAAATGCCCAAAATGGGTCCACCTAGCGGTAGAGCAGGTAATAGGCCCACGGTTCCGGCCACCAATCCAATCAGGGCTCCGATCTGCCCCCACTTGCTAGCCCCAAAGCGCTTGGCTCCCCAATAGGCGGCTAGAAATTCAACGGCAGCGCTGGCAATCAGCATGGCAAACACGATCACAATCGGCCAACCGATACCCGCAAACTGCGTGAGCACCGACCAAATCAAAATCGCTCCTAAAATCAGGCTCGACCCCGGCAAACCAGGGATGAGTTCACCCACAGCCCCCAAGGCCATGACCGCTACCAGAGTCCAATACAGCAGGGTATAGTCCATGTTTTGACCTCACGGAATTAGCGTAGACGGGGTTGCACAATCTGGGAGAAGTTTTGCTGACCCTCCTCCAAGTCTGAGGGCACCCCTTCGGGATAGGTTTCCTGAATCAGCGCTTCCAAGCGTTCAACCCGGTTGCCTGGATTGGGGTGGCTGCTGAGAAATTCCGGGGATTTACCGCCTTGAGTTGCCTTGTCTAGAATCTCCATCAGTTCCACCAGGCCTTCCGGGTTGTACTCGGCAGCAGTCATAAATTCAAAGCCCAAGCGATCGCTTTCCAGTTCATCCTGACGGCCATAGTTGAGATTTACCAGTTGATTAACCGCCTGTGCAATCATGGCCGCCTGCTGCCCGCTGGTGGGATCGTCGCTGGCAGCAACCCCAATCGCATTGACCAGCGCTACGCCCAACTGCCGTCGGGCCAAATGTTCTGAGCCATGGCGGGCGATGACATGGCCAATCTCATGACCCAAAACCCCGGCCAGTTGAGATTCTGCCGTGAGCTGACGCAGGAGGCCCGTGGTGACAAAAATTTGCCCTCCCGGTAGGGCAAAGGCATTCACTGTATTGGGGTCATTCAACAGGTGAAACTGGAAGGGATAGGGAGACTGAGCAGCAGCAGAACGGCGTACCACCTGCTGACCTACCTGGTCCACGTAGCTCTGTAAGGCCGGGTCCGAATACAGTCCGCCAAACTGCTGCACCACTTCTTGACCACCCTGTTGCCCCAAAACAATTTCCTCTTGAGGCGTCAGGCCGACCCGCTGTTTTTCTCCGGTAATTGGATTGTCTGAGACGGTTGTGAAGTAGTTGAACAGCCCAAAGACAGCAAACAGCACTCCAATAACCAGGCGAACCAGTAACTTAACCACTACAATCACCCCTCGGATCCATGCCGACCTTAACGCGAATGAAACTGTTTAGCCTCTTGCCCAAGGCTGACGCCCAAATCTACCGAGACAAGGCGGTTTCAGCTCGGTTATAGGCCAAAATGACGGTCATTAGCAACACTAAGTCAATGATGATTCCTGCCAGGATGTCGCTGGGCCAATGTGCCCCTAACACCAGTCGAGCGCTGATCACCAAACTGGCAAAGGTGAGAAATGCGATCGCAATTACCAGCCTTTCCCCAAAGCTACGAGCTGCACGAAGCCAGAGATAGGCAATAAAGCCATAACGTCAGACACGACATGCCCTGAATCTAAGGAGCTAAGGCCTATCTTCGCTCCTTACTTAAGAGTGAAAGCTGCAAGGGTGTAATAGTCGCCCTCGTCCGGGCAAGTTGTTTCTACCATAACGCCTTCGACCCTATAAACAACATATCCAGTTTTGGGGTTGGACCTGATTGGTTTTGTAGAGGATAAGCCTGCGGCGTCCATCATCGTTTTACTTACACCTACACCCTGATCAAAGCGACAAGGGCCTAGTCCTTTAAACTCCATCTGAGCATAAGTAATCGTGCTGCTATCGCTTGTTTCAAGATGGAGTTTTATGCCTTCCTGCTCGATAGAAAACTTATCTTCGTTTTTAGCGACTTTGACTCCAAGCTGCGTTGCTGTAGCTCTAAAAGGCTGACCATAAAACTGACTTACAAGATTAAAATCGCTTGCATCTTTGTCAGAGATCAAAACAGCGTTGGAATTTGCGGACGAACTAACTGGGGTAACTTTTCGTTGGGTCAGTTCAACCTCTGGAGGAGAAATCACGGTAGGACTGGGTGCCGACTCTGACACCTGAGGAGTCTGTTGACAAGCCGAAATGAGCAGAAGAAAAGCAAGGGCTATTTTTCGCATGGTGGGGCCTAGGGTTTACTCCTTCTTCCTAGGCAAGCGAC
>DATNQF010000212.1:0-5534 GCA_036702855.1 Trichocoleus sp.
GGAAATGCGCCAATTGAGCCAGCGCTACCAGACGCCCTTGGCTTTGGATGAGTCGGTCGCAACGATGGCTCAGCTCAAGGACTGTTATCAGCAGGGGTGGCAAGGCATTTATGTATTGAAACCTGCAATCTGTGGTGATCCGTTGCAGGTGGGAGCGTTAATTCAGAACTACAGTTTGGATTGGGTACTGTCATCGGCATTGGAAACAACTGTGGGGAGACGAGGTGCGATCGCACTGTTCACCCCTGAATCTGGTTTAACTTTGGAGGCACAGAACCCTACAGTGAGCACACGACCCCCTAAAAACCTTTCGCATCCCAGACGAGCACTAGGGTTTGGAACTGGGGGTTTATTTGAGGATGATTGGGACACCCTGCCAGCGGAGACACTATGGGACAGCCTCTAACCCAGCCTCATCTGGTGGGGACACATGACAATGCACCCTTAAACAAGTTCGTCACATCAGGAATAGCGCCCCAAAAACTTCTAGAACACCGTTGGGGTGAGGACTGGCTGGTTGGGGTAAATAGCCAGCGCTTTTGGCAAGCAGTTGAGGTCAACCTTGATCGATTCAGCCAGGGTAAAGCTTGCCCAGGGGTACTGATTGCGGAGCGGGAACCCCTGCCATTCCTGGCTAGTTTTTTTGCAGCCTGTGCATTGAACTGTCGGGTTTATCTGGGAAATCCAGAGTGGGGAACGCGGGAGTGGCAACGAGTCTGGCAGCAGTGTGAACCTGATTTTGTGATTGGGACCGTTGGCGAAGTTAGGGCGGCGGCCCCCAACCAAGCTCCCCTGTGGCCTGAAGGCTCAATTTGTATCCCGACTGGGGGATCTTCGGGACAAATTAAATTTGCGGTTCACACCTGGTACACCTTAACGGCCTCGGTGGAGGGCTTTCGCCAGCACTTCCAGGTAGAGCAAGTTAACGCCTATTGCGTGCTGCCGCTACACCACGTCAGTGGACTAATGCAGGCAATGCGAACATTCACCTCAGGCGGAAAGTTGGCACTACAGTCCTTTAAGCAGTTGGAGGGGGGCAATCGGCTGGAGTTTTCACCTTCAGAAAGCTTCATCTCCCTGGTACCAACCCAGCTTCAGCGGTTGTTGCATCAGGGAGATGACTGGGCAACCTGGCTGCGACACTTTCGAGCAGTTTTGTTGGGGGGCGCTCCTGCTTGGTCGTGTTTATTGGATGACGCCCGGAGTTTAACCGTTCCCCTAGCCTTAACCTATGGCATGACAGAGACCGCTTCACAGGTGACAACGCTGCTGCCCGAGGAGTTTCTAAGGGGAATGACTTGCAGTGGGCGGGCCCTTCCCCATGCGCAGATTGAGATTTTAGACGAGGCAGGTCATCCCCTGTCGCCGGGTCAGGTGGGGCAGATTGTACTCAAGGTGCGATCGCTCGCCCTCAATTCACGCCCCAAAGATTTCCCCCCTCTTTCAAAGGGGAGCAGGGAAGATCTCACCCCCTTCGCCTTCTGCCCTGATGATCTGGGCTATCTTGATACACAAGGCTATCTCTACGTAGTGGGGCGCAATAGCACCAAGATCATCACCGGAGGCGAAAACGTGTTTCCTGAAGAAGTCGAGGCGGTGCTGCGAGAGACGGGTCTGGTTGCAGATGTGTGTGTGGTGGGCTTGCCTGATGAAAGTTGGGGGCAAGCGATCGCGGCAGTATACGTTCCTCAGCGACAAGGCCCGTGGTGGGATTGCCCTTTGGGAACTCAGCTACAGCAGGCAATCGCCACCCAACTGAGCAAGTACAAACAGCCAAAACACTGGATAGCCGTTCAGTCTCTACCGCGCAACGCTCAGGGCAAAGTCAATCGCAGGGCAGTCCTAGAGCTGGCTCTAAACATGCACAGCTAACCAGATGCACGGTGGCTCAGTGCTGGTGTAGGTTACTCGATGCTTACAGTGAGCCGGGATTAACAAGTAGTCTCCCCTGCCAAGACTCACCTCGGTCCCATCCTCATAGGCAAGACGGGCCTCTCCTTGAAGCAAAATGACCCACTCATCGCGCTCTTGGTCATACCACTGGTCGGGAGGGGTGACTTGCCCAGTTGAAACGATTCGCTCGATTAGGCAAGTGCCCTTTTGAAACAGCGGCTCAAAGACCTCCTGATTAGGCAAAGAATCGGATAGGGCGAACAGGTTTGCGGGTAGGTGAGTCAACGAAGAAGTCCTTAATGTGAGCGGTTTGGTGTTCGCCTCGTTGGTTGGCCTGTATGACCTGCCCACTATCGAGATCGAGCGCTGTCAGCCAACCGCTACCATAAACCCAGGTATCTAAGCAAATGGCGTAACCGAGATTAAGGGGCTTGCCGTTTTTTTGGGGCGTATGGCCGCAGATCCAGGTTTTGCCAGACATATGTGGGGCCGGACGGGTGAATTTATCCCAAAAAAGAGCTTTCTCCCGCTGTTGTTGCAGGGGCTTGTGGGGGGTCAGCGTGGCGTGAACAAAAATGTGCTGGTCGGTTTCCCACCAGTCAAGGCAGTGGTTGTGAACAAAGGCCCAATGCTCTGGAGGAATATCTTTGAGCTGAATAGGTTGGTTGGTTTGGCTATAAGACAGCAGCGTTTTTCGATCGACCAAGTCTTTTCCCCGGACACGAATTTTGCCCCGCTTGGCTGCTCTCATTAAATAGAGTTCATGGTTACCCCGCAAAGGGGTTAGCTGACCTTGCCCGTATAGCCTAACTAAGGTATCGAGCACTGCTTTTGCATTTGGCCCTTTATTCACATAGTCGCCAAGGGTGATGAGATGATCTTCAGGTTGCAGATCAATGGCATTGAGGAGAGCATCCAGTGCCACGCTACAGCCGTGAATGTCTCCAAGGGCAAAGCATCGCATAAGGGCCAGGAAACCGATGATGCTGGTATTTTAATTCTTGCTTAAAGGGTATTTCTCTGCTTTAGGAGAGGCTTTGGCGCGAGATCGCCTCAGGAAGAATTGTTCTTAGTGCCTAGGACGCGGTAAATTGCGATCGCACGTTGCTTGCCTTTGAGTACCCCCTCACCCCAGGACTCTACTTCAAACTGATTGTCTAGATAATCGAGAGTTTCCTGAGCAATTAGGATACGACAGTGGCCAGACTGGCGCTCTTTAGCCCAACTTTCTAAGCGAGCAGCCGTGTTGACACTGTCACCGACCACACCATATTCCATGCGGTGTTTGCCGCCCAAACTGCCGACCATAACAGGCCCCGTGAAAATGCCAACCCGAATTTTCAGCGGCGGCATCCCCTGACTCTGTTCGGTGCGATTGATCTCCTCTAGGCGCTGACCCATTGCCAAGGCGCACAAGACAGCCCGCTGCGCATCCTGAGCAATCTCTTCTTCTCGTAAACGGGGAATGGGAACCCCAAAGACCGCCATGAGGCCATCACCCAAAAACTTGTTGACAACCCCATGATGGCTTTGCACTACATCAGTCATCACCGTGAAGTAGCTGTTCAACCAACTCATGACCTGCTGAGGAGAATGCTGCTCAGAAAGCGTGGTGAAGCCCCGGATATCAGAAAACAAAATGGTGGCCGTTAGTGATTGCCCCGGAATGCGGCCTGACTCAGTCAGGTGGTGGCGGCCTTCCCAGAGCGCAGAGGCAATCTCTGGGGAGGTTTGTTGGCCTAACAGCCGCATCGTCATCTGCTGTTGTTGCTGAATCTGGAACTGCCGGGAAGTCAGGGTGGCCGTCCTCACGGCTACAAAGGCTATCAATGGACTAACCACAGGCACCCAGATCTGATTCATCAGTAGCCCAGAAGAACTGCCTAACAGCAATATCACAAGGCTGCTACCACCAAAAACAACCACCCATTGAGTACGGGCTAGGTAAACCAGGCTGCCTCCAGCCAGACCCCACAAACCAATCCAGAGGTATTCCAGCGGATCGGGCCAAACTTGAATCAAGGAGCGGCCATCGAGTACAGCGCTCAAAAGCTGGCTGACGGCATGCGCGTGGATTTCAACCCCGTATACTAGGCCTGGATTTTCACTGCTAATCGCAGCCGAGTTTAGGGTGTCTCTGGCGCTAAAAGCGGTGTAGCCAATCAGAATAATGCGATCGCGAATCCACTCTGGTTCGACCTGCCCTGTCATCACCTGCCGCAACGATACTTTGCGAAAAGGCCGAGGTCCACTACGGACATTGAGCAGAATTTGATTGCCGCCTGCATCTGCCCGCACATAGCTGCCAGAGTTGGGGCGAAAGCGGGTCAATTCCGTCTGACCGAACCGCATTGCCTGGGAATCTCGAAGGCCGTTTTCTAGGGTAATTCCCTCTTTAGCTAAATAGCGCTCCGCCAGCCGCAGGGACAAAGAAAAGTGGTAACTGCCCCCTGTATCGCTTGTCCCTAGTAGAATGCGCCGCACAAAGCCATCTTGATCGAGGGGAAAGTTGACAAACCCAACCTGATCAGCAGGCAGAGAGGGCGGGGGCGGCACTGGATTGTCTAGCACCTTTTCAATTCCAATCATGTTGGGGTTGTTAGCCAGCGTTGCCGTCAGTTCCCCATGTCCTGGTGGCACAGGCAAGTCGCGGAAAATATCTACGCCAATGGCGCGAGGTTGATATTGATCTAGAGCTTGCAGCAGCTTAGCCAAATCCCGATCAGAAACTGAGAACGCATCTAAGTACTGCAAGTCCTCATCATCAATGCCCACAATTAGGACGCGCTCATCTGTGGATTCTGAGGGACGCCATCTCAGCAAAGCATCTAGTGCTCTCAACTCCAATCCTTGAAATAGGCCTAGACCCCGCAGCAGCATGACCAATCCAAGAACGGTCAAGCCTGGCACAACAGTGGTCAGTCCATTCTCAGCAAGGGGTTGCAGATGAGCTGAGACAACCCGGACACAACGCCAGTGCCATTTAGCAGGGAACACTAAACAAGGATTCTCAGAGGGTTAGGCCTACTCTTTATATAAACAAATTCCAGTTGTTCCCTTCCGGATAGACGGGGATCATCGCAGTTTCTTCACGGCTGAGCCTTTCCAGAATCCTGAGTTCTGATATTGCAAGGCCTAGTTTCACACTGGTTCTAGGGGAACAGAATTACCGATAATTTGAGAATGGCGTTTTCAAGTAGCAGCATGACCCCCGACAAAGACGCTGACCCTTTCTGCGATATTCAGCAAGAACTCCGTCTAGAGCGAAAGTTTTCGCTGGCAGAGGTCATCGGGCGGGAGGGCGGCGACTTTATGAAAGGTGAGTCGCCTGTGCCGCCCCTGGTGCAAGCGATCGCACAGCTCAACCTCTTTATCAATCAAAATCTGATCGATTCTGCTGGCGCGTTGCAGGCCGTTTTACACACCTGGATCAAAGCAGAAGACACCCAGATAAGCCGCTACTTAGATGCGCCTTTGATGGCTTTGCAGGTCATGATCGAAAACATCCTCAACTCGCCCGAAACCTTGTACGAACTGGTGCGGCAGGCTGATGTGCGGTGGGGAGAGATTTTTGATGAACGACCCCACTTTCAGCAGCCCGGTGAAGCGCCTCACCCCGACGATGCCTATACGCATGAATC
>DATNQF010000214.1:0-9492 GCA_036702855.1 Trichocoleus sp.
CGCAACAGGTCAGGTTGGTGTTTGTTTCGGCACGTCCGGCCCTGGTGCCACTAACCTGGTCACGGGCATTGCCACGGCTCAGATGGACTCGATTCCGATGGTGGTGATTACCGGGCAGGTGCCCTTGGCGTCGATTGGAAGCGATGCCTTCCAGGAAACTGACATTTATGGCATCACGCTGCCTATCGTGAAGCACTCCTATGTGGCTCGTGACCCGCGTCAGATTCCCCACATCGTTGCTGAAGCTTTTTACATTGCTAGTACAGGTCGGCCTGGTCCTGTGCTGATTGATGTGCCCAAGGATATAGGCCTTGAAGAGTTTGACTACGAGCCCGTTGAGCCTGGTACCGTCAGACTGCCTGGCTATCGTCCTACCGTTAAGGGCAACCCCCGCCAAATCAACCATGCCATTCGGCTGTTGCGTCAGGCAGAACGACCCTTGCTCTACGTTGGCGGGGGGGCCATTGCCTCTAACGCTCATGAGCAGGTGCAGCAACTCGCCGAGTATTTTCAAATTCCGGTTACCACAACGCTGATGGGCAAAGGCTCGTTTGACGAGCATCATCCCCTCGCTGTTGGCATGTTGGGAATGCACGGTACTGCCTATGCCAACTTTGCAGTTACCGAGTGCGATCTGTTGATTGCGGTGGGAGCTCGCTTCGACGACCGAGTAACCGGCAAACTAGATGAATTCGCATCCCATGCCAAGGTCATCCACATTGATATTGACCCCGCAGAGGTGGGTAAGAACCGCGTCCCCGAAGTGCCCATTGTGGGGGATGTGAAGACTGTTCTTGTCGAGCTGCTGCGCCGTCTTCAGGAAGATAACCAAGCTCCACTGCCTAACCAAACTCTTGCTTGGCGGGAGCGCATTGCTCGCTGGCGGCAGGACTATCCCTTGGTAGTGCCCAGTTACGACGATATCTTGGCTCCCCAAGAAGTCATCGTTGAACTGTGCCGTCAGGCTCCCAATGCCTACTACACCACGGATGTAGGGCAGCACCAGATGTGGTCGGCGCAGTTCTTGAAAAATGGTCCCCGTCGTTGGATCTCCAGCGCAGGCTTAGGCACAATGGGCTTTGGGATGCCCGCTGCTATGGGGGCTAAGACAGCGCTGCCAGATGAAGAGGTAATCTGTATCAGCGGTGACGCTAGCTTCCAGATGAACTTGCAGGAACTCGGCACCTTGGCCCAGTACGGCATTGCTGTGAAGACTGTCATCATCAACAATGGTTGGCAGGGAATGGTGCGGCAGTGGCAGGAAACCTTCTATGGCGAACGCTACTCCTGCTCCAATATGGAAGTAGGGATGCCTAACTTTGAACTCTTGGCTCAGGCCTATGGAGTGAAGGGTATTGTTGTCCACGAGCGAGCTGATCTTTCGAATGCGATCGCACAAATGCTGGCCCACCCCGGCCCAGTGCTAATGGATGTCCATGTGCGTCGTAATGAAAACTGCTACCCCATGGTGGCTCCAGGTAAGAGCAATGCCCAAATGCTCGGTTTACCCACCGTTTCTCGAAGCCAGCAGCCAGTTGAACTGCTCAACTGCAATCAATGCGGAGCTGAAAACCTGTCTACCCACAAATTCTGCCCTGACTGTGGTGCCAAGCTGTAGCCACTGCTGCGGCCTTTGAGGCAACTGCTTGGTAGTGGTTGCAGCTAGTGGTTGCAGCCGATAGAGTGGGGTACTGCATTAGTACCCCACTTTTTTGTGCAGTCGGTGCAAATCTATAAAAATGAAGTATCCTGGCTTGCAGTTCTGTGTGTGGTACGGAGTGAATTGATGACTGCCGCCTTGAGAAAACGTGTGCCTAGCCGCAACTCGCCGCACTCTGCGCAAACCAGCCGTCAGCCATCACGCTCCCGTCGTCGCCGTTCTGTCGCCGCCGTACCCCTAGAGTCTCTGCAAAGTGTGCAGACTCTGCCTCCTTCTAAAGCGCATCTCCAAGCAGTTCCAGCTCCCTTTCAACCCAGTAAAGGGATGCGGATCCTAGAGACTCTAAATACAGGGTTATCTATGCTGTCGGGTCTTCTGGTTCTGTCCGCTTTGGGTGCCTACAGCTATTCTGTTTATATCGATCGCAATTTGGAGCAGGCAACGAATTACTTGGCCCGCCTACAGCGCAGTGAACAGCAGTTAACAACTGCCAATGAATTGCTGAAAAGCCATATCGCAAACCAGGCCGAAAGTCCTAGCATAGGCCTACAGCCGCCCCAACCTACCAACGTTATTTTTCTCAAGCCCGCCCAGCAACGAGTTGCTGCCCAACCCCCTGTAGCTCCTGAGCCCCCTCAACCTCGTCAGCCCGCTCCTCTAGGCTATTAATGCTTCGGTTAGGTATTCCATTGGTTTTTCCCCTGTAGTTTCCTATGGCGAGTTCTGCGACTTCTTCCAGATCCAGAAAAGCGCGACGACCGTCTCGCTTACAGTCGCGTCGTCGTGGCAAGCAGACCTCATCGCACCGTCAAAGCAAAAGTCCGACTCGTGCGCATCAACCCACCCGCGTCCGCGCCCTAATGGTGTGGGGCATTTTGATGCTTGGTATCGTTGCTTTAGGAGTACGGCTTGGCCATCTGCAACTGCGTCAAGGCACTGCCCTAGCCGAAATGGCCCGACAGCAGCAAACTATTCCCCAAACACCGCGTCAAACTCGTCGTTCCATTGTTGATCGCCAGGGCAACGTGCTGGCTGTAGATCGCATGATCTACACTCTGTATGCTCACCCTGTCCTGTTTAAACAGCCTATAGAGGCTACGGCTGCTGCCTTGGCCCCCATCTTGGAACAGCCTGTAGAAGAACTTCAAAACCGCTTTAAACAACAAGAAAGCGGTATTCAGCTTTCTACTGAGTTGACCGAAGAGGCTGCTGCGCGGGTTCGTGATCTGCGCTTAGATGGATTAGAGTTAACCCCACAGCAGCAGCGGTTTTACCCGCAGCAGCAGCTATTTGCTCCAATTGTCGGCTTTGTCAACGTTGAGGGAATTCCCCAAACTGGTTTGGAAGCAGCCTTTGAGGAAAAGCTGTTAGTGAATGATCCGGTGCAGGCTCCTGAGACCGCCTCCTCAGCATCAGGCACGGAAGAGGTTGCCACAGGTTCAAAGGCCGATCTACCGCTTAAATTTCAGCTCACATTAGACAGTCGGTTGCAGCGAGTCGCGCAGCAAGAATTGGAGAACACTGTCAGTAAACACGGGGCGAAACGAGGAACGGCTCTCGTGATGGATGCTCGCAGTGGAGAGATGCTAGCCTTTGCTGTCTCACCCACGTACGATCCCAATCGCTACTACGAGGCGGATATCAAGGCTTTTAGAAACTGGGCGGTGAGTGACCTGTATGAACCCGGATCTACCTTTAAACCGATCAACATTGCGATCGCATTAGAAGTAGGAGCCATTGCCTCAGAAGACAGCATTTACGATCAAGGGCGTCTTCAGTTCGGGCAGTGGACAATTCAGAACTCGGACTTTAGTTCAGTAGGGGGACGAGGCCCGCTGTCTATCACCGACGTTCTGAAGTATTCCAGCAACGTGGGTATGGTGCACATCATGGATCGGGTGCGCAGTGCTACCTACTTTGATTGGCTGCAGCGGTTGGGCTTAGGGCGTCCCACTGGGATTGACTTGCCATCGGAAGCTACCGGTCAACTCAAAGAGCGAGACCAGTTCATCAATAGCGCAGTAGAGTCAGCCACCACTGCCTTTGGTCAAGGGTTTGCCCTGACGCCGATTCAGCTCTTGCAACTACAGGCTACGCTGGCCAACGGCGGCAAACTGGTCACGCCTCACGTCGTTCGCGGTTTAGTAGACAACCAGGGCACGCTTCAGTGGCAACCTGATCGTCCCACCCCTAAAACCCTATTTTCCCCAGACACAGCCCAGTCCGTCTTGAACATGATGGAAATGGTCGTCAGTGAGGGGACGGGTCAGCCTGCCCAGTTAAAGGGGTACCGTATTGGTGGAAAAACCGGAACTGCGCAAAAGGTAACGGCGTCAGGCGTCTATGGCAACGGACGGATCACAAGCTTCGTGGGCATCTTGCCTGTGGATGACCCTAGGTACGTGGTACTGGCTGTAATTGATGAGCCTTGGGGCGACAATGCCTATGGCTCAACGGTGGCAGCTCCCCTCGTCAAGAAAATTACGGAATCTTTGGTTGTGATAGAAGGCTTGGCTCCAACAGCCTCTACTGAAAAAGCAGCCGAGCCTTGACCAGATGCCTAGTCCTCAAACAAAACCTGTTCTAGCTGGCTAAGCGCTATCTCTAGATCATCATTGACAATTTGAATGTCAAATTCATCCGCAGCCGCGATCTCAGTCTGGGCCCGAACCATTCGCTTTTGAATAGAATCTTCTGCATCCTGCCCCCGCTGCCGGATTCGGTGCTCTAGCTCATCTAGAGAGGGTGGCAAAATGAACAGCTGGAGAGCATCCGGGAAGGAAGAACGCACCTGCCTCGCCCCCTCTAGTTCAATTTCTAAAATAATCCACTGCCCTTGCCGAATCTGCTCCAGCACAGGCTGTCTCGGGGTGCCATAACAGTTTCCGGCAAACTCAGCCCACTCCAGCAGGTCGCCATGCTCCACCATTTGGCGAAACTCATCGCGGCTCACAAAGTAATAATGCTGACCGTGCACTTCACCAGGACGAGGAGAACGGGTTGTGGCCGAAATGGAAAGCTGCAATTCTGGATGCCGCTGAAGTAAAGCCCGCAGCAAAGTGCCCTTGCCTACACCACTAGGCCCAGTAAACACAATCAAGCGACCCAGCGAACTCTCTGCTCCAGGCTCAAAACACGCCGCAATAGGGTTGGTGGGCGCTAGGGTAGCAATTGGGGGTTGCACGGTTATAGTCATGGGTGGCACTTCAGCAGGGTAGGATTTTCTATTCTATTCAAGACTGGGGACATCAAAGAGCACTGTGGTCATGTAGCGTTCTGCCCAGGCATCGCCAAACGCTTTTTCTAGCACCCGTCGGGTCTTATCGTTCTGTTGCTGCTGAGTGCAGTAACGCTCTTGCCCTGCCAAAATCACTGTTGCTTGCTCCGGCCTGGGGGGAGTGGCTAGGGCTTGCTGGCAGTGAATCTCCAAGTAGTCAGTAATACGCTGCACAAATCCGGTTTCCTCTTGGGGATCTGCTGGACGGATGAATAGGCAGAAGGGAGAGAAAATATCGCCCCAAGTGGGCAGATCACGGACCTGAGAAAAGCCTGGTTCGGGTAATGTGGTTAGTGCCTCAACATAGCCACTGGGTAACACAGGTGCTATTGAAGGATCCTCACTATTCCCTGCCACAGGCGACAAATCAACAATTGCGGCGCTAATTTGTCCCCGACCGCCAACTAAATCACAGCCGAACATCGGCAGGGCATATTCGGGTCTGGGAAACATCACACAGTGCAGAATATCTAATGTCTCCCCGACACGGGCCAGCTCAAGGTGCATCTTGCGGAATTGGGGGGCTTGGTAGCACCGATTTTCGATTACTAGCCGTTCACCCTCTAAGCGACCCTCTACATATCCCAAATCTTCTGGTAAGGCGTAGGGAGATAGATCCAAATGCTTTTGCCAGACAGCTTCAATACTATCTGCGAGCTGCCGGATCATGGGGTGCTGCTGGTACCGGATGGAGGCCGAGGTGGCTGACATGGTGCTTCAAAGGTTAAAACTCCAGCATATCAGTCCGTTGAGCGTCCAAAATTGGAGCTAATTCTGTCATTCTAGTCCTCGCAGAGTTGCCAATATATGTACCTATTTGTGTATAGTCGGGTAGGTAATGTTCCGGCGGTTAGTCGCCAGCCTCAGGCTTCATCTCTCCAGTTTCTTTAGTCTGCTTCGGATCAGGTTGGTTCAGTCATAGGTTTAAATAGCTGTGAAACTCGCAGATTGGGTTAGCCTTTTTGCGCTGGGAATTGCCCTAGTAATTCTGTGGCGGTTTCGCCAGATAGTGCTGTTGATTTTTGCGGCAGTGGTACTTGCGATCGCACTCAACAGCCTAGTTCGTCGCCTAATTAATCGCTTCCACTGGTCTCGTGGACGGGCGGTTTTTGCCACCACAGGGCTTGTCCTGCTGAGTGGTTTGCTGCTCTTGGTTTTGGTGTTGCCTCTATTTATCAGTCAGTTTCAAGAACTGCTTGCTCTAATTCCCCGCAGCATTGAGCAATTGGGGGAATGGTTCACCCTCCTCAGCACCAATCCACCCGACTGGTTCCCCGAACCAGATATAAACCTGTTTCCCAACTTTCCTGATCTCCTGCGTCAGGCAACAACCCTGGGAACCCAAATTTTTGGCAACTTTTTCAGCTTCTTCTCCAGCTCAGTTGCCATTCTGGTGCAAGTTCTGCTGATGCTGGTGCTGACCCTTATGATTCTGTCGGATCCAGTGGCGTACCGCCGTTTGTTGCTACGGCTGTTTCCATCCTTCTACCGCCATCGTGCCGACGACATTCTAATTAAATGTGAGATCGCCCTGCTGAATTGGCTGGGAGGGGTTGCTATCAACTCCGCTTTTATTGCCGTTCTCAGCTTTACAGGGTTGATTTTGCTGGGGGTTCCCTACGCCTTTGCCCACGCAGTCCTTGCTGGTATTTTCAACTTTATTCCTAACCTAGGCCCAACTCTTAGCGCCGGCTTTCCCGTCTTTGTTGCCCTGATTCAATCCCCCGGCAAAGCCTTAGCGGTAGTTGTACTTTATGTGTTGATTCAAAACCTGGAAAGTTACTGGTTTGGCCCCATGATGATGCAGAAACAGGTTTCTCTGCTGCCAGCCGCGACCCTAATTGCCCAGATTTTCTTCGCAACCTTCTTTGGCCCTTTGGGGCTGATCCTGGCACTGCCTTTAGCCGTTATCTGCAAAGTTTGGATTGAGGAAGCTTGGATTATTGATGTTTTAGAAAGGCATGAAGCTGTACCTGAGTTCCCAGAACCAGTATTGCCGTCCCCTGAAGACGTTCCCTCCTAGAACTGTTGCCTCCTAAGCAGATTGCTTTGCAACTATTCCAAAGCAATCTGCTTAGGAGTTTCCCTGTGTAACATCACTACGCCATTAGTCGGTGGTCAAACCTTTTGCAGCGTTCGCGCTTTCATTAGGGCATGGGTACCCCGTTCAGGTTCCCCCTCTGCTGGTTGTCGCTGCAAAAACCGTCCGTCTGATTGCAACTCCCAGGCTTGGCGATTGTCCTCCAGGGAGATTGTCAGAATAGTCCTGAGCTCTTCAACCAATAGCGGGTCTTCAACAGGGACAACGGCTTCTACCCGACGATCCAAGTTGCGGGTCATCCAATCGGCGCTGCCAATGAAAAATTCTTCCTGACCGTTGTTGTGGAAACAGAAGATGCGGGAATGCTCCAAAAAGCCGCCAATCACGCTAATTACACGAATATTCTCACTCAAGCCCACAACACCAGGACGAAGGCAGCAGGTCCCCCGCACAATCAAATCAATCTGCACTCCTGCTTGAGAAGCTTCGTAAAGCAGCCGGATGATTTTGCCGTCCACCAGCGAGTTCATCTTGGCAATGATCTTGCCTTTGCGGCCTTTGCGGGCGTGGTCAGTTTCTCGTTGGATCAGGGCCACCATGCGATCGCGCAGAGTCAGTGGAGCCACTAGCAACTTGCGATAGGCTCTTTGAAGGGAGTATCCGGTCAAAAAGTTGAACAGATCACTTAGGTCAGCTCCCAATTCCTCTCGACAGCTAAATAGGCTCAAATCAGTGTACAGACGAGAAGTTTTGGGATTGTAATTGCCCGTACCGATGTGAACGTAACGACGAATTTCGTCACCTTCCAATCGAACCACTAGCGTTGTTTTGGTGTGAGTTTTGAGTCCTACCAGCCCATAGACAACGTGCACTCCAGCGTTCTCAAGCTGCTTAGCCCAGACGATATTATTCTCTTCATCAAAGCGGGCTTTCAGCTCTACTAGGGCCACCACCTGCTTACGGTTCTCTGCTGCTCGGATCAACGCTTTGACAATCGGTGAGTCACCGGAGGTGCGGTAAAGCGTCATCTTAATGGCTAGAACCTTTGGATCCTGGGCCGCCTGAGTGATAAACTCCTGCACCGACTTGGTAAAGGATTCATAGGGGTGATGCACCAAAATATCGCCCTGTCGAATGGCCGAGAAGATGTTGGGGGCATGTTCTGCGAACACCTCTTGTCCATCTCCGTCCAATTCGACGACAGGCCGCAGGCGAGGTGGGGTAATGCTGCTCCAAGGTTTGTCTTTCTGGTCAGGTAGCGGTAGCGCTAGAAAGGCAAAGAAATCCTTCAGATTAAGCAGCCCGTGAATTTCATAAACTTCATTTTCTGTCACCCTCATCTCTTGCATGAGACCCTGACGCAAATCCGCAGGCATTGCTGCCTCGACTTCCAGCCGACAAATAAAGCCTACTAATCGCCGCTTGCTGATCTCTTGTTCGATTGCCAGTAACAGGTCATCTGCCTCATCTTCTTTGACTGGAAAATCCGCATCACGGGTCAACCGAAACAGGTAGTGATCCTTAATAGTCATGCCCGGAAATAGGGCCTCTAAATGCTCGGCAATCACCTGCTCTAGAGGAACACCCACCCAGAGGCAAGCTTCTCCTTGATAGGTGCTGAGCGCCCCAGGTAGAGCGACAAACCGGGGCAAACTGCCGGGTACTTTTACCCGTGCTAGTTTGTGAGTGCCATTTTCTGGGTTTTCAACCCGTACCACCATGTTGAGGCTGAGGTTGGACATGCGAGGAAAAGGGTGGGCCGGATCTATGCTCAGTGGCGTTAGTACTGGAAAGATTCGCTTCTCAAAATACGCTTTGAGGTGAAACTTCTGTTCCCGGTTTAGATCGGCATAGTTAACGAGGTAAGCTCCATGCTCAGCAAGTTGCGATCGCAACGTCGTCTCAAAGATCTGCCCCTGCTCAGCAATTTTCTGGCACAAATGAGCCCGAATGGCCTCAAGCTGTTGTGCTGGCGACATACGATCAGGCGTTTTGGGATGTACCCCTGCCTGCACCTGCTCCATCAGCCCCGACACGCGCACCATGAAAAACTCGTCTAAGTTAGCGCTATAAATCGCCAGAAACTTCAGGCGCTCTAGCAGGGGGGTGCGATCATCTAGAGCCTCATGCAGCACCCGATCATTAAATTCCAACCAGCTCAAGTCTCGATTGAAATAGTACTGGGGATCGTCTAAATCAATATTGTGCTTTGCAGAGGCTACCTTAGTCATTGCAGTTTTTGAAGCGTTTGGCCGCATTACTTTAGAAGAGCAACTTTAGAAGAGCAACGTGATCGTTAGTTTAAGAAGCTACTTTGACAACTGCCTTCTATCCCACCCTTTACCCTCTACTTTAAAGATCGTTGCAAAGATTCATTCGGTGATAATCTGGAAATTGGCGCTTTGCAACGTAACACTCTCTTAAGAAAGCCGCCGAACAAGCTGATCACGAGATAGGCGCAAGCATGGTCACCACTGCAGAGAAAACGAATATCGGCTACATCACTCAGATCAT
>DATNQF010000222.1:0-14246 GCA_036702855.1 Trichocoleus sp.
TTGATCTCTATCCAGGCCAACCTCTACATTTTTTTGCGGCAATTGCACCCGTGCTTGATCTAGCGTTTTTTCAAGATTCGCTAACAGAAGCAGGTTGGCAGCCGCAATCGGCCCCTTACCCGACCTACTACAAAGGGGATGCTCGTTTGCGGATCGCTCAGGATGCTTTTGCCGAGTGTCTGGATCTGGCAGAAGGTGCGATCGCAACCGCAGGCACCGCTACTGAGCAGTTAGTGGGATTAGGTAAACCAGCATTTACCTTTCCTGGACAAGGGCCTCAGTTTACCCGCACCTTCGCTCAGGTTCAGGCCCGGTTGCTGGGAAGTTCCATTCTGCTAACAAAAACTTCTCAGGATGTCGGTCTAGCCGTAAAAACCCTGTTTGAAGACCCGGCAAAGCTTCAGGCAGTGCGTTTGAATGGACAGCAGCGTATGGGATCCGCAGGAGGATGCGATCGCATCGCATCCCAGCTTAGAGAGGCCTTTAAGAGCCCCGTCTCTTGAGAGCAAAGCGTTTAAGCAGCGAGATGCGTTAGCAGTTCTGAAAAGATTCCTCCAAAAATTAATCCTGTACTATTTCATACTTCAATGAAGCTTTTGAAAAACTCAGCGATTTAGCTGAGGGCTTTACGGGAAAGTACGGATAATAGCGAAGTCAGAGCTTTTTTTATACCAATCTTTTCCAGCTAGGAATGTTGGTTTCACTGAGATAGGGTGCGACGGCAGCTTCCATCGCAAAAAACCACTATATGAGTACTTCTTACAGTCTCCCTTTTCAACTAACCAGGTTACTTCTCCACCGCTCACGACTCAGCACCTCAGGGGTTACCCTGTTTGAATTACTCATCACCATTTTGATTATTAGTATCCTTGCGGCAGTTGCACTTCCCAGTTTTGCGAATCAGATTGTTCGCTCTCGGGAAACAAAGGCAAAAGTTCAACTTAGGTCGGTGAATCGCGCTCAACACGCTTACAGGTTGGAAAACTCAAGCTTTGCTGATTCTCTCGACAGACTAGGATTGATTAACTCAGATGGCGACTACGATTACACCATCACCGAAGCTTCTTCAAACCGAACCATTGTTAAGGCTCATCCTAGAGACGACTTGTTGAGAGGATACCTAGCCGTGACCAGTCACGTAAGCAGCGGTAGCGTAGAGTCCGCTATTTGCGAAGGAACCCCTGGCAACATTCCAACAATCTCTAGTTGTCCTTAAACGGCTGATTGCGATCGGGGTTTCCTAGCTGATAAGGGCTTTGCTTGAGGTGAACCTTCGACTGAAACGTACTGGGCGCATCAGCAACTCCCCAGTGAGCCTGAATCTGTTTGAGCAGGGTATCCTGCTGAATCCTGAGCCCGTTCAAATCCCAGCCCCAGTTAATGATGGTGAACCATACTGGCCCCCGCTCCTGAGTAGGAATAAATCCCGCCAAGGCGCTGACCTCTGCTAAGCTGCCTGTCTTAACGGCTGACTTCAGCGGAATCTGTCGATTGACCAAAGTCCCTACATCCTCCCCCGAGACAGGCAACACATCGGCAACCGAAAATCCCTGTGGCTTCAACTTATCTTCGATTGCAACCAACATAGCTGCGATCGCACGGGGCGTAATCTTGTTTTCTGGCCCTAGTCCTGAACCATTAATCAAGCTAATCTCTCCCGGCTCCAACTTAGCGGCTTGGGTTGCTTTAGACATGACTGCCTCAGTCCCCCCAACCTTCTCGGCCACCATTTCTGACATAACGTTATTACTGTAGATATTCATGGCTTTGAGAATGGCAATCACGGGCAAAGACTGATGCCGTATGAGCCAAGAGGTTACCTGGTTAGCTGCGTCAAGAGGTAATACCTGAACA
Source organism: Trichocoleus sp. (assembly GCA_036702855.1). GTDB lineage: Bacteria > Cyanobacteriota > Cyanobacteriia > Phormidesmidales > Phormidesmidaceae > JACVSF01. Next base: position 1,855 of record DATNQF010000222.1, read on the forward strand.
CCGCCATCGACCTGAATCATGGGTTGCGGAGTCCCCGCTGGCAGCGTGCGGTACTGATTTGAGGCTGCCTGCGACCAAAGCTTGGCATTGAGAGCTTGTCGGAGCATCTGCCCCGATTCGTAGGGATCAGTCTCAAAGTTCATGGCAAAGTCACCCAAGATGACTAAATTCCCAGTCACCTGCTGAATGCCCATCTTTTGTAGGCTATTTGCCAGAACAATTGCTTCTTCCCACACAAACAGGGGATCTCCCCCGCCTTGAATCACTAAATCTCCAGACAGCACACCATTTTGGATCGTGCCAGTTATCCCTACTAAAGTTTCAAATTGTTGATTTGGAGCCCAAGTTTCTAGAGCACTTAACGTTGTCGCAATTTTGGTGAGAGATGCGGCAGAAAGTAGCACTGTTCCCTGGTGCTGAGCCACAGTAGCGCGCCCAGTTTGAATCCAAACGCCCTGTCGGGTCGGATCCCAACCATCCTGTGCAAGGTTCTGAACATACTGCTGCACTATTGCCTCAACCGCCGGATCGGGAGCCGAAAACTGTTTGGCCCAAGGGGAGTCCCAGGTTGCTGCCAACTTAACGCCGCCTAAGTTAGTTCCCTCTAACGAGCTTGCGTTTGGACCCAAAAGCGCAAACAAAAATCCGAGTGGAGCAAGCAATAAAATTAGATGAGGTCGCATGATCCGGCTTTTGATCACGGGAATGCCTGCAGATGCGAACAAACGTTTTCCTCGACAAAGATACACTAGATTTACAGATTTGCAAGCCTACCTATTCATTGACCTATGGCTTCTTCCGATCCCAACCGCGTGTTGCGTCGTCTGCCGATTGTTGTCGGTGTAGTGGGCGGGTCGCTGCTGTTGATCAATCGATTGTTAACTCCAGCGTTAACAGAGTCCCAAGCCCGATCTGATGTCATGGGCGTTATTCTCAGCGCTCTGCTCATTCTCACCGGCTTGCTCTGGCAGCGGGTTCAACCCATTCTGCCAGAAGCAGTTGAGTTAGTGGGAGAAGAAGGGTTTGAGTTGGATGACTCTCTTCCAGATGCCGTTCGCCTAGAACTGGCTTGGGCCTCACACCTAATCTTGAGCAACACAGTCACTCGCTCTATCGTGGCGTACCGAAACGGCCAAGTGCTGATGCGACGCGGCATCCTGGCATCTGTGGCAACGGTTGAACCAGGAACCATTGTGAAGCGGGTACTCGAAACCGGAAAAGCGGTTTATCTGGTTGCGCTGAAGATCTATCCAGGGCGGTTCGAGTTTAACTATTTGCCGGAGAACACTCAGGGTGTAATCTGCCAGCCCATGGGTCAAGATGGAGTGCTGATTTTGGGTGCCAACGCTCCCCGCAGTTATACCAAACAGGACGAGCTTTGGATTGAGGGCATTGCTGATAAGTTGGGCAACACTTTGGATACTTGCCTAACCGTTAAAGCGCCTCAGGCTTAAAACCCATCTGTTCAAGACCTGTTTAAAGCTAGAGAGGCATAGCCAATTGGCTATGCCTCTCTAGCTTTAACTATGGATTTGCTCAAGGGGCTAAAAATCTGCCCCCCAGGGTCAGAAGTTAGAGGTTCAGAGCGTGGAACGTCAGCCATTGAGCATTACGCGTAGTAGCGGTTTTCTAACCAGGAGCGGAGCTCTTCCTCGGAGGAAAACTGCTGCCGTTGCTCGGTCATGGGGTCATATACATGCCAGATGAGATGACCATTGCGCTGCCGAGTCCAGATCCGTAGGTCATTGCCGCTAGTCAAAAACTCCACAAAGGCTTGTCCAGCCCTTTTAACAGCAGTCAGGAGACTAGAGGAACTTTCTAGGGAAGAATCTCGATCAAGCGAGCTCTGGTTGGGATAGTGTGTGTAGCTGTTCATGGTGTGATGTTTCGGAATGAAGTTCTGTGTGTAGCTGTAATGCTCACATTCCCAATGTACCCAGCCCCTTCAAGGGTGCCAAAGCATACCGTGAATCGTATGTATGCACAAAATCGATACTTCAGTTTGAGCCTGATGCTGTAGCCTGAAAGCTAACTATTCCGAGCATTTCTAGGGATAAGACAATGAATCCCAACAAGCTCAAGCTTTCTCAATTTCGGGCGTTGGTCGCTGTCGCGGATAGTGGCAACTTCAGTGAGGCGGCTCTGGATCTAGCAGTGACCCAATCAACGGTGAGTCATGCGATCGCAACCTTGGAAGAAGAACTCGGTGTTGTCCTGCTCCAACGGGGCCGTCATGGGGCCAAGCTAACCACAGTAGGAGAACGGATTACGGCCCATGCCCGTCAGATGCTGCAACTTCTAGAGTCCATTTCCCAAGAAGCCGAGCACGCCAAAGGCTTGCAGGGCGGCACCGTACGGATTGCCTCTTTTCGTAGTGTAGCGACTCACGTACTCCCAGGTGCGATCGCACGCCTCCACAGCCGCTATCCCAACGTCAGCATTACGATTCTGGAGATGGACGAGATCTATGAGCTCCAGCGGGCACTTCAGCAAGGGCAAGTAGATGTGTGCGTCGCAGAAACCTTTTGCGGTGAGGACTTTGAATCCATTCATATTTTCGATGACGATTATGTTGCGCTGTTGCCGCCTGAGGCAGGGCTGCGCAGTGCCCAATTGACACTTGAAGATCTTCAGCACTACCCTCTGATTACCTCGTCCCACAATAGCTGCGGCTCTCGGATTCACCAAAGGATCCAGCAGTTAGACAAATCCCTAGAAGTGGCCTACCGCATCCGTCACGATTCCTCCATGGTGGGCATGGTGCGCCAAGGACTCGGCATCGCCGTCATGCCTCGTCTAGCGGCAAAGCCCATTCCTGAAGACGTGCGGATTTGTTCCCTCCCCTTCTCCTTATCTCGCCCCATCGGAGCCACCTTTTTAAAGGAGGCTTTGTTGACACCAGCCGTCTACGCCTTTTTAGATGCCTTACAGGAAACAGGCGCTTTTAGGGAACCCAAAACTAGAGAACCCAAAGCCGTCTAATATGCTTAGAGGTCTGACTGGACAAGTCTAAAGCAGGCTTCTGGGGGAGAAAAACGTCATGCGAACCCTATATTTTTTGGTTCCGGGAACAGGTGGGCGCTTTGCCTGCGGTGGCCTTTTTGTCGAGCTAAAAACCGCTGAACTGGCAAAGAATCTCTGCCCAACCGAGATTGTCACCTACCAACAGCGAGAACCCAATACGCTGTTTTTAGACGATGTGCTGAAGCGCCCTAATCTAGAAAACAGCATTTTTGTCATTAGCTGGGGCTTTCATGTACCCAAACTTGCTAAGCGGCTAAAGGGGCATCATGTGGTCTACCACGCCCATAGCGGCGGCTACGGCTTCAAGCTTCCCTCCGACATCCCCATCATCACTGTCAGCCGTAACACAATGGGCTACTGGGGCCAGCTTTCCCCAACCTCCCTGATCTACTATTTGCCCAACCCCATCTCCGACCGCTTTACCCATCGCCACCTAGAGCGAGACATTGATGTGTTGGTGCAGGTTCGCAAGTCCTCAGAATATTTACTCAACGACCTCGTACCAGCACTGCAGAAAACCTACAAGGTTGTTGTTCTAGACCGTTTTGTAGAAGATTTGGGTGAGCTGTTCAACCGAACCAAAATCTACCTCTACGACTCAGCAGAATATTGGGCACAGCAACGGGTTAGCGAAGGGTTTGGTCTACCGCCTCTAGAAGCGATGGCCTGTGGCTGTCAAGTTTTCTCTAGCGTCAATAGCGCCCTAGCCGATTACCTCGACCCTGGCTTTAACTGCCACAAAATCGGCTGCTACTCTCGCGAGTGGGATCTAGCCCGTATTCAGAAAGTCCTTCAGACCTCTGTTTATACGGGTTTATCAGAAGACGAGCTGAAACCATATCGCTCAGAAACTACGCTTAAGCGCTTTGCCGTCATCTTGGCCGAATTGAATGAGTTCTTTGACCAAAAGCCCAAGTACAGCCGGCCTATTCCGGGGCTCACTTCCAGCCGAATGACCCGCCTATTCTTTAAGCGGGTGAGCACAAAACTTGCGCAAAAGCTAAAGCGGTAAACGGTAGACAGCCCTAGCGCCTCGCCTTCTTTGACCCATCCTTGGCAAAGATCGCATTTCCAAGGGAAAATAGGGATCATTGTTATGCCTAGTTTCCGGTTGTGAACAACGTCCGTACGGTTTCTGACACGAAGCGAGATTTCTACACCCATCACACTCGGCCCATCAACTCCATCTACCGCCGGGTTGTCGATGAGCTTCTGGTGGAAATGCACCTGCTCCACGTCAATGTGGACTTTGTGTACGACCCCATTTACGCACTTGGGGTTGTGACCACCTTTGATCGCTTCATGCAGGGCTACCAGCCTGAGGCAGATCGGGAGTCTATTTTCAGAGCGATCTGCCAAGCTATTGGCAGTTCTCCGGAGCAATATCGGCATGACGCTGACTGGATCAAGTCCTCCGTCGCAGGAAAATCCCTCGATGAGATGAAGACCCAGTTCGAGAATCTAGAAGGAGCTGCCGGACAGGAAGGCTTACGGGGAGTTCTAGGTGCGATCGCATCTCGGGACACCTTTAAATACAGCCGTTCCTTTGGCATTGGTCTCTACACCTTAATTGAGGAAGTAGATCCTGAAATTCTCAAGGACACTGAAAAGCGAAACGAACTAATTTCCACTTTGATAGCTGGCCTAAAAGTGCCTGCTGATAAAGTGCAAAAAGACCTGGATCTTTATCGGAGCAACCTAGAGAAGTTCGCCCAGGCGCAAGCCGTTATGGACGATATTCTTGCTGCTGACCGTAAAAAACGGGAAGCGAGAGAAAAAGCCATTCAGGCAGCTGAAGCCGTTGTTGCCCCCGCTGGCGATGTCGGTATCACCAGCACAGACAGTCCTGAGTAGACTCTACTATCCGATTGAGCAGTACTGAAAAGAGGGCTGGTAACTTAGTTGCCAGCCCTCTTTTCACTGAGCTAATGAGGCGTATCTCCCATTTCTTTGGGCAGCTTTCCTGCCAGCTAGGGAACTCCTAAAACTGTCACATGCTTTGAAGCCATCGCAATTCAAACCAGACAGGATTAAGCAGTCAAAGGCTCTGCTAATCGCCTTGACTCTTAGTCAAAAATAGGAATTGTGCGAGGAACAATTGCAATGGTTGCTAGCTATCTCAGCTTGGGGTTAGTTCTTTTTATGCTGCTGATTTTTGGAGTGCTCCAGTGGTGGCAAATCCCGGTCGGCAATTTTGGGGATTGGGTTATTGGTTCGGCCAGTTTTGGTTGGCTACTGGTCATTACTACGGTTCCTTGGAATATTTATTTTGAAGCTAGAGAAGCCATTGCCGAAGCTGAGTTATCCTCAGAAGCCAAAATTGAAGTTGATCCTAAGCAAGTTGATTACATTCGCGTGGTAGCCCGACGATCCTTTTGGGTTGTCATTGCGCTACACCTGATTTCCGTCATCGGACTATATGGGTTAGCGGCCACCGGAATTAGTCAGATTGGTTATTTTGGGTCTGCTGCTGCCCTCTTGCTCACAGGGCTACGCCCAGCCATTCGTACCTATAAGTATTTTGCGGCTCGAATCGCCATGATTCGCCAGCAGTTTCAATATCCTCGGGAGGATGTCATTGAATTACGAGAGCGTGTTCGTCAAGCAGAAAGCAACCTTCAGACTTTAGAAACACAACTAGATGCTGAGAATCCTGCCTCCTGGATTGCTACTCAGCAACGTCAGTGGGAAGCCATTCGCCACGACTTAACAACCATTTCTGCTGAACTCTCCACCCTAAAAGCTACAAATCAGGCAGATCATGAGCGCCTTTCACGGGAAGCAAAGCAAGCCATTTCCCAACTCAGCACAGATGGCCAATTTCTTGAGCACGTTCGGGAGATTATTCGGTTCTTCAAGGCTGCTTAAAAAGAACTTGTTGGAGATAATCAGAACTGTGAGAGGGGTGGGGTTTGCGATCGCAACCCATCTGCCCGAGCCACACACAAACCTGCTATCACAGCCACAATCACCAGCAACACCCCAACGCCGTGAGTGAGGTTCGCAATTAGCTCAGCCTTATCCAAGCAGTTCATTAGGTTGAACAAGTTGTACCAATCATGAGCATCAGGATCATTAGTGGTGAGGGGCAAAAGACGATAGGGAGCATCGCGCATGTAAACCCCCACATCCATGAAGTTTTGCCCCGTCCAAAATAAAGTGAGCGCGCTTGAAAAAAACTGCTTGCTTCTAAAGAAATAAGCAGTAAAAATTGCCGGAAATAAAATCTGGGTTAGCGATCCACCCAGAATATGTAGAAAGGAACCAAAGGGCATAAACAGCAGATGCCCAGTCTCATGAATAGCTAGATCAGGGTAATGCAACCAGATAAAGGGGCCATCAATGCCGGGATTGCGGGCTCCTAAAAAACCGTAAATCGCTACCAACAGAATAATTACCGTCTTCATTGGCTCAAAGTCGCTAGCTTTAATAACCAGAGGCTGCTTGCGACCTGAAGCCGTCATTGCAGGGCGACGGCAAGGTTGAGAAAACGCTGGAGCCGCAGAGGGAACCGCAGGTGCCAATCTAGACGATAAGTCGGTCGGAGCAGAAGGGATCTCTTTGTTTAAGAGCGGCTTTAGTGGAGCTTTTGACAAGGAGGGTGGTGGAGCAGGCAGCTCGTCATAGTCAATGTTGTTGAGATCTCCAAGCAGTGAAATCTCCTCAGTCCAGGCAGGGAAGGGCTGCCCTATCTGCTGACCATGAATCTGAACCGTACCGATGCCTGAGACCCGAAGCCTCTGCATTCCCTGGCGAATATAATCCACAGCGGCAGCTTGCTCCGGCAAAGTTGCTGCCTCTAGCCAAAGAAATAGTCGATAGCTATGGCGAGCGGCCCGAACCGTGATTTCTTTTGAACGAAGGGAATGTGTAATCAGGGTTGCGATCGCATCGGCATCCCCATCCCGTGCCTTCGCCAATATCGCTACCCGATCCATCCTTTTCCTCCAGTTGCCATCCCTTTCATCCCTTATTAGAGTGCCCACTCTCAAGCAAGCTATCCGGGAAGATTCGCTTAAGCAGGTAACAATAGGAGAAACACCCCAGAGAAAACTTTTCCAGATTGGTAGGGCCAGTTGTTGGAATCAAGAATTCTGGATTTACAGAAAGCCAAGAGGATTTAGAATCAAGCCGAACAGGCCATGTCAGAATGAAGTAGCTTGAACTTAAGGAGATAAGTTGTGGCCAGGCAAGCCAAGATTGACCAGTCACCAGACCTGTTACAAGATCTAACTCAGAACAATTTTCTCTTTAGAGGTCTGGACAAAAGCTGGCTCGCGGCTCACCTGACCGCTGACCAACTTATCCGCGAAAAGCTTTTTTCGGGTCGCCCTATCTATACAGCTTTCCGGCCCGGCCAGTCCCTCGATTATCTGTATCTTCAACTAGGCGGAGGCCCCGTTGTTATCCGGAGCACCCCCCTCGATCGCATTGTTGCAATGACCTATCCGGGGTCGTGCTTCGGTATGCGCAATCTAGACTTTGGCTTTGGTGATGTGTGTCGCACGTTTCCTAGCTTGGTCGAAGCTTACAAAACCACGGATGTCGTCAAAATACCACTCACGATAGTTAAAGCCCTCTACTCTGAAAATGAAGTCTTTCAAGAGCGCTATGGCATGCTCTTTGAACTGCGGGAAAAATTTCAGTATCACCTTCTTAATTGCAGCACCTACCCACCCCAAGCTGTTGCGACGCTGCTAAGAGCACTTATCTACCAGGAAAGAAATCTAGGCTCTCAGCCCCAAGCTGATGGCAGCTTTGTATTTGATTTACCCATTGATATCATTGCCCGCGCCTGTCAGCTGAATCACCGTACGGTGGAACAAGTTCTCAAGGGTATGACCCAGGTCGGCCTGCTTAAAGCAGCCAAAGGGGCTGACATCCAAGGAGATCTCGTTTGTGTTGTCGATCCTGAGGGGTTGAAGGAAGTTTACGGCACCACTCGTGACAAGGTGTCTTGGTGGCCCCTAAAATAAAGCGCCGACGCTAGATGATTGAACTCATCAACCCTGCAGCTCAGGGTTTTATCCTATTAAGGTTCCTCAACTTGGGGTTCCTCAATCGCTAGAGAAACACGATTGCCCCCTATTTCACGCATTTCGCCTAGAAACTGCATTACCTGCTCATAGGGCAATTCCTGGCTTGGAAGAATAAAAACCACATTTTGGGGATCCCGGCTTAAGTAAGCCTCCATCTGCCCCTTTACCGTTTCGATATCTACGGGTTGACCATTTAGCTCCAACTCACCATTTCCCCCCATCTCTACAACAAAGGGATCAGCTGGAACGGCAGGGGAAGGGGCATTTTCTGCTTGATCGGGCGGGAGCTGAACATCAACAAGCTGCTCAGTTCCCAGGGTCATCGATACGATGATGAAGAACGTGAGCACAGTCAGCAGCACATCCATCATTGGCACCAGATTCACCATGGGAATCTGCGAATTGCGGCGAGCTTTGAAGCGCATAATTGAGGACTAAAGGCTAGTACCGGCCATGAAACTGCTCCTTACTGGATAAGAAGTAACGTCAGCTTAGTAACGGTCAACCGGGATAGAGCCAGAGGAAGACTCTCGGTTTCCATGAGTAGAGTCTGCATTAAGTAGGGCCGGCTCATACCAGTATTGGCGATAAATCAACTCCAATTCGTTGCCAGCTTCTGAAAAGTAATCCATTTGGTTGGACTGGAGCGACACCAAGACCCGAAAGACACACAGAGCCAGAATCGCGACGACCATTCCTGCTGCTGTTGTAATCAAGGCCTCTCCAATACCGCCAGCGGCTTTGGTCGCCTCCTCAGTCGTGCCACCCCCACCAATATTCAAGCTACCAAAGGTAGCGATCAAACCTGTTACAGTTCCTAACAAGCCTAGCAGTGGAGAAACAGCAACTACGCTCTCCAGCATTTTGTCCCCTTTACGCATTTGGACAAATTCTCTGTCTCCTGCTGTTTCTAGCGCCAGTCGAAAAGTTTCAGGCGAAGGGTTTTTGAGCCGCAAAGGGGCTAGCAAAAAGCGGCCAATCGGTAGGTCTTGCGCTTCAGTTGCGATCGCAGCTGCCTCACTCAAATCTCGTCGTGCTGCCTCTAGCACCTCGTGAACTATCCGCTCCTCCCGCCTTAGGAGGCGCGTCCAAAATAGAGTTCGCTCAAAGGCAGTAGCAAAGGTCAAGACGGAACACCCAATAATGGGAAGCATAACCGGCCCCCCCTTGACCAATAAATCAAAGACAGTTGACATAAAACTGAGTCACGCTGAACTGATGACGGTAAAGAAAATTACAATTTCTCAACGCTAACGCATTGAAGGACCAAAATCTAAGCTGTGAGGGGATTAAGCGCAAGGAACTGACGGCTAGTAACCTACTTCAACCAGGATTCTGCCATCCCTCAGGCCCGCTTATAAACCGCACACTACTCGGAAGCCTACCTAGTGCTAGGCTGAGCAGTTTTAGTCCCAGTTCCGGTCAGGGGAGCAGAGAAGGCAGAGGAATCAGCTTTTGCTGGAGAAATACTCTCAGAATCAGAACTAGTGTGTGCTGGATCGGCAAGAGAAGCTACCGAGTGCATAGGTTGACGTATTTCCTGCCAAGTCAAGTTCCCATCCTGGGCAATGCTAACCAAAACAGTCTCAATTCGCTCCGTCCCAATACTCACTCCTCCCACAACCTGGCACTCAAAGCGGTCTCCTGTCTGATTCGCTCGATAGAGGTCATTTCCACAGTCGATCAGAACACGCTTACTGAGAACTTTAGCCAAGTCATCTTGTATCTGGTTCTCGACTTTAACCAAATTAAGCATCCTTTTAGAGTTAGGGACATCCCACTCTACAGTGCCCTCATCGTCTACCTGCACAACGTTAATGGTGAACGTTCCTTCTGGCTTGAGTTCGCCCACACATCGGAAAGAACCGTTGCTCTGACGAGGGATATCACTAGGACAACGCACCTCTTTGAGGGTTAAACGCCGACCCTGCCGTTCAATATCAGCTTTGATAACGCCCTCAATCTCAGAAGTATTTAGTCGATTACTACAAGCGGTAAGCAAGGCAGTTCCAGCCAGTAGGAGAAGAACGACTTGGCGGGGAGGCATCCGATCTCAACCCATGATGCAAAAACTTAGGTTCTCACTATAAATTCTGTCACACACCTCCTAGGAAAAAACGTTAACAACTATTAGCACCGTGGAATTCCGGAATCCCTCATGTTAGGAATCACACCGAAAAGAAACAAACATACGGACAACAGGGCTCACTTAGAATCATGTTTACTTTTCATAACCAATTAATCTCTGTTTTTCCCACCCTGATAGCCCCTGCTAAGGCGGATCGAATTCAAACTCAACCATTAGCCCAGCTTTATTCACAACCCCTTAAACAACAAGCCATTTCTGGGAACGCTTTTCAACGAGGGCTATCTATACATAAACAGAGACAGTAGCTTGGTGGAAAGCAGACTATATAGGTTCTTTAAAGGAGCATATGAGCTAATTACTGTGTAATTACGCAGATATAGAAAGGGTTTAAAGTTCACCTCATAAGACTGTATTGATCTTGTGAAACTCCTTCTCAAACGTCTTTTCACAGCCGTGAAATTGGTTTTATAGGGATAGAAGGCCAACCTTTGAACAACCGCTTAATATCATCCCCAGGCAGAATTGCTTGAATTTCCCAGCAACAGCTCTTGAACAGAGAGCAGGGTGTAGCTAAGGCGGTAGAAGACCGACGCTGCCATACCTAGAAGCAAAAAATCCTGGGACTAATCCTTTCTAGGGGCTGACTCGGCAATCTAGGGGCATCCCATCTACTCTCGATAGGATCCCGAATCTATAAAGGAATTGCTGAAAGCAGTTTTTCTACACACCACACCTCGAACTAGGGCATAAGGAATCTCTGTAATGAACAGTTCAGCACATCACCAGTCCTTGGAACCTCAAGTCGGCGTTTACGAATGCGAGGTCAAGCTGAAATTCCGGATCATCGAAGAGAAAGGGGTCATGCAGGACCAGGAGCACCTACTAGAGCTTTTGGTGGATGCAGTTGCTTATGGAAGTGATGAGTTTGTCGAATCCCTCCACTCCGAAGTCTCCCTCCAGGAGATCTCGGAAGTTAACGCTTCACCAGAGATGCGTCGCCAGCTTATCCGGCTACGTAATGCCAACTGGCGGTAATGGCAGTAGTTTTTGGGAAGGTGCCCTATTCCCCTTCATCCTGGGTACGCTCACTTCTAAAAATTTAGAGTTTTCCCACAGCTTACTCAGGACATGAACTTAATCAAAAAAAAAATGCCGAAAAGTTTGACACAGGTGTTCCCCTTGGCTATACTAAAAAATGTCTGAAGTCCGCAAGCCCCCATCGTCTAGAGGCCTAGGACACCTCCCTTTCACGGAGGCGACGGGGATTCGAATTCCCCTGGGGGTATACTTCAGAACTTAAAAGAGAAAGAGGGCTAATGTCTTTAGGCATTAGCCCTCTTTCTCTTTTAAAAACATCTTTTGAATACAGGATGTTTTGTGAATAATCTCCTCCTCAGAATTTCAACAGAAATATCAGTCTCACTTCGACATTCACAAGGTCAACAGCTAACTTATTGTCATTTTGCTGCAGGCGACCAGCGTTAGCGCGATATCCTGCGCATGACAGATATACTTCGATTCAACGCTGCATAAGCTGAAGGTCATAGGGAATTTCCCTAGTGCCCCACAGATCAGGAACTCGCTTGTTCTTCAAAAAAGCAGGCTTGCTTAATAACAGCACAAATTTGTAGGGCATTTTGTGAGACATCCCCTATAGGAACTCAAAAGCTGTGTCATTCCTTTTGAAGAGTTCCTTCTCAGACAAAGACAGGTTGTTAGGAGGATAGATTATGCCAGGTGGACAGGCTAGCCATAAGGGAAGTGCGAATAAGCCAAATGTCAACTCTGCAGGAGTTGTTGGCGAGGCTTCAGATACTTCGACCAATCCCGAGGATTTGTTGCCAGAGGTGATGACGACCAATGCAGTTCATAGAGCCGAAGAAACGGTGGACTATCCCCCAGCCTTCGAGCGACCCGGTGATCACTCGGAAAATCAAGATCAAGGTGAGTGATTTATTTGGCAGTTAGCCTGTTGTTCCAGGCTGACGACTTGATAGACCTTCGGGCAGGACAAGAACTTCTTGGTATAGCAAAGATTAAATGCTGAGAAGCTAAATTGACCTGCCCAGAGCGAGTACAGCATTCTGTCCCCCAAATCCAAAGCTAAAACACAAAGCCACATCGACAGCCTTGGGGCGTGCTTGGCGCACGAAATTCAAAGAAAAAGCCGGGTCAGAGAGGCCAACACAGGGGGGCAAAATTTGCTGTTGAAGTGATAGCAGGCAAAAGATAGCACTCAT
>DATNQF010000226.1:0-32260 GCA_036702855.1 Trichocoleus sp.
GGTGCGAGGGCTGTTGGGAGCGATGGGTCATGCTCTATGGTCCTGTTTTTGGGGATACGGACTAGGAGTCGCTAAGTTTGCCCCGTCCAGCCAGACGCAAAGCTTTGTTTGGAAGGGGTTGCTGGCCGCTATCTTGACCTATGCTCTGTTCAATGCCCTAGCCATCCTATCGGGAGTTTGGCCCAAGCTACTGATGGTGGCACTGCTAGCAGGTTCATGGTTTATTATTTTGCGCGGGATTGGCCGAGCTCTGGCAATGACACCGCAAAAACCACATGCCACTGAGACCCTGCCAAGTTAACTCGCAAGGCTTTAATCAGATCGTTGAGAGGCAGGGGGCTTAGGGTTGAAAGGGTGGCAGCGTTGCCTTTAGGTACAGGTCTACTTGAAATCGGCCTTGTTTTTCTGTCCGGTGAACCACATCGACTACTTCAAAATAAGCTGCTTTAGTATTGGACTCTAAAATAAGCTTTTCTCCCTGACGGGGAGTTGTTCCCAGCACGATAGCTCTCTTGTCATATTTCTGGATAATTTCTCTGTAGGCTTCCGAAAGATAGGTTGCTTCTAAAGCATCTATAAAAATCAAAAAGATATTCATGGCTGACTCTTGTTAAATCACCCCTTGGTCTCACAGAAAATTATCCTGTTAAAGTGGATTTAACTCAATTCAAACAGGTTTTTCAAATGTCCTTGGGGCTTTACCGAGTGCGATCGCACTCCGTAAAGCCAAAATTAATTTAGAGAGTAGGAACGCCTAAGCTAACTAAAAAGCAAACGTTATAACACCGTTATTCTGTCACTGTGTTATTTTATGCTCTCGTTATTTCCTATTTCGCCACTGCTCAAAACAAGGTTTGAGACAAACTCTAAGGAGCCTCTTCTAGATAATCTAGAGTGCCGTTTTCTAGCACCCGGCAGGTTCCCGCTCTACCATCGGGCAATGTGTAGCCATAGGCAGATCCCCCCTCATCTGTCCGCCCAAACTGAAGCGTAACTTCATCGCCAGCAAGGCCATATTTCCCTGCAACAGCCTCTCGACAAGTTGCTTCTAGAGCCACCCCATCTCCCAACACTCGTGGCATTTCATCTGCTGACAGCACCGTTACGCCTTCAACTGAGACATCTAGTGGCAACGGGTCCAAGATCGAGGGATTTGATGGGTAGGTTTGCCCATCAAACTGCAAAGCAACCTGGGTAGGCTTTGCGCCTCCCCCAGAAACGTTCACCACCAGATCACGCCAGCCCTGTGTCCGAGTTTCGCTAACAATAAGGGGTTCCCGAATCAGTGTGGACTGAGAGACCAGTCGAAATCCATTGCCTGGAGTTACGGTTTGTAAGCCTTCCTCTTGGCCTTCAAAGACTAATAGAGTGCAGCCACCGCTACCGCACCAGTTAGCCGACACCAACAGAACTAACGCATCTAGTGCACCATCATCATTCAAGTCAATCAGCTCGCTTTTAACTGGGGTGCTGATTGAAGGATCATCATTCTCAGCTAGAAAGGTCGCAATTGCTCCCGAGAGTTCCCGCTCAAGGCTTTTCTCTGGGAGTGTAGGTTCACTGGTTTCAGGAGAAGAAACCACATTTGGAGTTGTCATCGCTGGATCTGAGCCGTCGGAAGAAGTGGGCTGGGGCCTGTTGCATCCGAGCAGTCCTACGGCTGCTAGCACAACTAGCCCCGACATTGTTTTCCACATAACGTTTTCTTTCACACAAAAAGCTCTGGTTAGGTCTAGGAAAAATTTTATTTAGAAGAAATTGGTTATAGAAAAGTATTGATACCAGATGGCCTTAAAGCCGACAAATTCTAGCGATCTAAATGTTAACTGTCCTCTCGTTGACTGCTGCTCAATCACCAGCGGCTTGAGAATGACAGGTTAGAATTCGGTCGGGCTTTGTAAGGAGTCTGAACTTGGGGGATGATGGTATCAGACAGGTTCGGGCATAGTGAAATCTTCCTCTTGGCATGAGAGGAGCTTGAGTAACAGCTTTGATGCACGGGCTTCGTTGTCTTTTAGCGAGTGAGTGTGACGAGTGACTGCAATTCCACCCATTGATTTGACCCAACAATTTCAGACCATTCAGGATGAGGTTGGTGCGGCTGTAATGCAGGTGCTGGCTTCTGGTCAATACATTAATGGCCCAGTGGTCGAGGCATTTGCTAAAGCCTTTGGTGAATATGTGGGAACGTCAGAATGCGTGGTGTGCAACTCTGGCACCGATGCCCTCTATTTAGCCCTGCGAGCCCTCAATATTGGTGCCGGGGATGAGGTCATTACCTCTCCATTTACCTTTATCGCCACTGCGGAAATGATTAGTGCTGTGGGGGCCACGCCAGTTTTTGTCGATATTGACCTAGATACCTTTAATTTCGATGTTCAAAAGCTAGAGTCGGCTATTACCGAGCGCACCCGCGCCATTATGCCTGTCCATCTGTTTGGCCAACCTGTCAATATGGATGCTGTCATGGCAGTAGCCAACCAGCACCAACTCGTGGTCATTGAAGACTGTGCTCAAGCGACTGGAGCCACCTGGGGAGGCCGTCAAGTGGGCAGTATTGGCCACGTTGGTGCCTTTAGCTTCTTTCCAACCAAAAACCTGGGGGGATGCGGTGATGGCGGTGCACTAACCACCTCTGATCCGGCTATTCAAGAAAAGGCTCGCGTCTTGCGAGAGCATGGCAGCCGGGTGCGCTACTATCACGAAGAAATTGGAGTTAATAGTCGGCTAGATGCCGTACAGGCCGTCATTCTTCAAATCAAGCTACGTTACCTGAACGAATGGAACGTCCGCCGAGCAGCGGTTGCTGAGGAGTACGAACGGCTGTTGGGTTCCATTCCCGGTATCATTACACCCCAGCCTACCCTAGGCGGCATCCCTGTTTGGAACCAGTACACCATTCGATTAGAAGCAGCGCAGCAGGATGGTGCTGTGCGCGATCGCATCCGTCAGCACATGCAGGCTCAAGGGGTGCTGCCGATGGTCTACTACCCGCTACCGCTACATTTGCAGCCAGTTTATGCGCATCTAGGCTATGCACCCGGTAGCTTACCTCAGGCAGAGCAGGCATCGCGCCAAGTGTTGTCCCTACCCATGTTCCCCGAACTCACCCTCGACCAACAGACTAAGGTGGTCTATAGCTTGAAGGAGGCTCTCCTACAGGAGGGTTCCTGAAAAACAGGTTATTGAGCTTCCTCTATGGGCTGAATCGGTAATCAAAATTTACATTCAGTCCGTATGGGACGAAGTTATTTGTAGTTCTCTATACTATGTTTAAGGAGCCTAATTTTGCTTCGATCCTCGGATCAGGATCAAAAGCGGTCAGGCCATCCCACGGGTTCATGGGTCGGATTGCTCCGGGCCTTAGTAAAGACATGAGCCGGTGGGTTCATGTCAAATACTCTCAGTCCTGGTTAGGAGCAGCAAAAATCCCGTGAAAGCCTCTGAAGCATTTCCTCCGCGGCGATACGATGCCACTGCCATTGCTGGCTATTTTCAAAGGCGACCCTGGGAAGCCGTATGGCGGCTACTCCAGGTGTTTTTTTTATTAGGTGGGTTTGTTCTAGGTTTTCTGTTCGATCGGTGGTTCGGTTGGCAGGAAACCAATAGACAGAAGCGTGCTAGTCAATTGCGACAGGCCCTAACCCAGCTAGGGCCAACCTTCATCAAGGTTGGACAAGCCCTATCTACCCGGCCTGATTTAATACGGCCCGACTTTCTAAACGAACTGACCAAACTGCAAGATCAGTTACCGCCCTTTCCTAATACCGTAGCCTCAGCCATTATTGAGCAAGAATTGGGTCAACTGCCAGAGGATATCTACCTGGAGTTTGCTCCCGAACCTGTTGCAGCAGCCAGCTTAGGTCAGGTTTACCGGGCTCGGCTCTACAGTGGTGAAGAGGTTGCGGTCAAGGTACAGCGGCCAAATTTGCTGCCTACCCTCTGCCGGGATTTGTTCTTACTGCGTTGGTTTGCTCGTCGCTTAGGACGCTTTCTCCCCCTGAATTTAGGCCATGACCTCACCCTGATTGTGGATGAGTTTGGCACTAAGTTGTTTGAGGAGATTGACTATCTCAACGAAGGACGTAATGCCGAGCGATTTGCTACCAATTTCCGTGACGACCCTCGCGTTAAAGTTCCAGAAATCTACTGGCGCTACAGCACCAATCGGGTTCTCACCCTAGAGTGGATTAACGGCCTCAAGCTGACTGATACCGAGCAGATCCGGCAAGCGGGTCTTAACTCCGATGACCTCATTGAAATCGGTGTCACTTCTGGATTGCGGCAACTCCTAGAGTTTGGTTTCTTTCACGCGGATCCTCATCCTGGTAACTTGTTTGCCATGCCCGATGGCCGCATGGCCTACATCGACTTTGGCATGATGGATCAGCTTGACCAAGATACTAAGGAAACCTTGGTTGACTCAGTCGTTCATCTGATCAACAAAGACTATGAACACCTAGCCGAGGACTTTGTCAAACTAGGCTTCCTGACGCCGAATATTGAGCTAACAGGTATTCTTCCGGCCTTGGACTCCGTACTGGGTGAAGCCCTTGGCTCTAAGGTTTCTGATTTCAACTTCAAGACCATTACCGACAAGTTCTCAGAGCTGATGTATGAGTACCCCTTCCGGGTACCTGCTAAATTTGCTTTGATTATTCGCTCTCTTGTCACGCAGGAAGGTTTGGCGCTCAGTCTCAATCCTGACTTCAAAATTGTTGACATCGCCTATCCCTACGTTTCTCGTCGTCTGCTTACTGGGGAGACACCCTCTCTGCGGCGACGACTGCTGGAAGTTCTATTCAAAGATAACCAGTTCCAGTGGAGCCGTTTGGAGAACATGCTCGCTATTGCTAGAAGCGATCGCAACTTCGATATTCTGCCTACTGCGGGTTTGGGTTTGCGCTATCTCCTCTCTGAGGAAGGAGATTATCTGCGGCGACAGATACTGCTGGCTTTGACAGAGGATGACCGCATCCACACAGAGGAAGTGCAGCGACTCTGGAATTTGATTAAAGATGATATCTCTCCCTCCCGCCTGCTAGGGGCCGCTTGGGATGCCCTAGCTGATTACTCCATTGATCGGGCAGCCGCCTTAGTACCCGTTGTGGCTGATCTGCGCAGTGCCTTCCAAGCAACGACCCGTTAAGCTAGGGCTTCTCCTCTATAATTGGGCACGGGTTCATTTTCTGTTACAAGGGGGATTCCTGTGTATCCACAACCGCCATACGTCCTTTTCATCGCAGGGTTGCTTGCCGCAATCAGCTCTGGCTTTGCCTTTAGCAATACTTTGCAACAATCTGTCAAAAGCTGGAATGAGAACCGTTCCTCTCGGATTATTGCTAGCCTCCGCGGGCCCCAGCTACAGTTACCCTTTTTCGGCATCTGCGCTGGTATTTGCGTCTTTTTAGCATCAGGAATTCAGATTTTTGGCTTTTCTGGGAAGGTTGCTTATGCCATGGGAGTGCCCCTGACAGTTTTAAGTGCAGTACTTATCTGGAGCCAACTTGGCAAAATCCTGCTGCTTCTGGAAAAGGGCGGTTCTCGTGCCTTAGATCTGGATGCGTTCTAAGTACTCAGCCATATCAATTTTGGTTCAATCAAGTCCGAATGGGTCTTGCTAGCCCCTGCCTTGTCCAATCGAGGCAGGGGTTTTATTTTAAGAGAAGCCAAGGCTGAAAAAGCCTGTTAAGGTAGCATCTGCGACTCAGTGCTTAAGCTCATCTGGTAGAGGGCTCAGTTTTCGACCAGAAAGAACTTTCTACTTTGAGATCTTTTGTGATTTTTTGCGCACAATATTATTGCTCTCCACTACGGATGAGGAGACATCAGGGCAACTTCTGTTAGAGGCAGATACGCATGGGCCAGCAGGAAAACCTACCCAACCAACCTGATCAGGGCACCCAGGCTAGCGAGGACATCCTGCGAAAATTGACCCAGGATCTGCAGACGCTTCAGCACACCCTGTCCACTCAGCTATCACAAGATATTGAGCGATTGCAGGGACAAAAACGTCGTCTGATGGACGACATTGAAGTCCTCGAAGGCGACTATGAGCAACTCCGGAGCCGCTATCAAGCCCTTCAAAACAGCCATGAAGCAGTGCTCTCGCAGCAACAAGCAGCTCAACAGCAGCTTTGGGCCAAACGTCTAGCTCAAGCTCTTGCCACTCACCTCCATGCCCGCCTAGCCCAAACCTCGCCCACTACGCCAGGGACAGGGTTAGACCTCAATGCTTACCCTAACCTGCCCCAAACCAATCCTGTACTAGCCTCCCTCGATAGCACACTGCATAGCACCCTACAATCCCTACAGCAGGATCTCAACAGCTATCAAAGCTCCCTGTCTCAACAGATTGGCCGCATGCATAGCCTGGAACAGCAAGGAGAGGTGATTCTAGAGGCACTGGTTAATCGACTCAGTCAGCAGCTCCAAACGCAATTAGTGTCACCTGAAATATCACCCCGGGAGACTATAGCCCGCCAGAACGGATATAACGGTCTGGAGTTACCGATTGCGAGTCGTCCCTTACCCTTTTATCCTCCAGTTCAGCCCCCAGGTGTGGTAAATGGCTATCACAAGGTTTCGTCACCTAGCTCCTCTCGCAACGAAATAGAGAACATTAGGCCCGACCAACTAGGGAGCAAAGCAGCTTCCCGACCTGATGTGCTCTCTGCCACACCTGAGCAAATCACTCCCTTGCAGCGAGGCCTCCTGTTCATCATTTGCTCGACCCTGACCCTATCAATTCATAACGTTGTTGTTGGCATTATTGGTTATGGTGGGCAACTGTTTGGTCAGATTCCCATTTCAGGAATTTTTCAACTCAATATCCCCAACTCGCTCATGCTGTTGTGGCTACGCATGATCGTTGTTCTGCCCTTAATGGCCTTGGTCGCAGGCTATCTTTACCCTAATGTTTGGCGTGAAATCCGCATGCTAATTAGAGGGCCGGATCGAAGACCTTTGTTTCAGGTCATGGCCAGTGGCAGCTTTCTGTTCATGTCTCAAGTTCTGATCTACAAGGCTATCTCTGATGTAGGGCCTGGGGTTGCAGTAACCCTCCTGTTTATGTATCCCCTCATCACTGTGCCCTTAACCTGGTTTCTATTTGGTGATAAGCCGACACCTCTGCGGTTAGTTGTGATGTCTGCTATCACAATGGGCATTGTGTTTACAGCGTTGCCTAGAATCAGTTCGGATTTGCTAGGAGGTGGAGTTTCAGCTTGGGGTATTGGCGCTGCTCTTCTATCGAGTGCAGCTTTTGCCATGTTTCTAATATCCATGCAGCTTAGTTATCAGCGGCTGCATCCGGTTCCGGTTAGTCTGATGCAGTTTTCCACCATCTTTGTGCTGACCAGCCTGATTCTGATTGTGGGCTCTTTCTTTGGACTGCATCCAGCGGTGCCAAGCAGTCCCGGTGGCCTGTATGTAGGGGCTTTAATTTTGGGCACCTTGACCCTGTTGGGCTACCTTTTCAATAACTACGGCGTCAAACTGATGGGGGCAGCCCAAGCCTCCATTGTGTCCTCAAGTGGACCTGTCACTACGGCTATTTTGGCTTACCTAATCACCCCAGGTGAAAAATCTGCACTCCAGTTCATTCAATGGATTGGGGTAATTCTGGTTACTTTAGGGGTTATTTCTCTAAGTTTTGAGCGTTTAGCGAATGAGCGACGCGAGGCCAAGCGCAGACGCAAGCAACAGATGACTTGAATCTCTAACCCCTGTAACAAAAGACTGTTGCAACGCAACGACAGCATCAAGACAGCCCTAACTAAAGGCTGTCTTGATGCTTCTATGGCTCGGGCAGAAAACGGCATATTAAGGTGTACAGTCTGTTTCAGCCCCGAGTCTAAAGAAGATTGAACTTAGACCCAGTGAACTTTATTTAGGCAAGCGATAAGCAACTGAAGCACCGCTTAAGAGGCAGAGCGTTTACACTGCTCAAGGTACAAAGTTTTGGGGACGGAGAGAGAGGGATTCGAACCCTCGTTAGAGTTACCCCTAAACAGCATTTCCAGTGCTGCGCCTTCAACCACTCGGCCATCTCTCCAGTAGGGGGGGTGAGCAATTAACCTCACCGAGTTGTTATCCTAGCAGAGTTTTTGCCCCCTCACAAAACTTTTGCCATAAATTCGATAATTTTTCGTGAGAGCATGGGTGGGCGCTCTTTGTTGGCTTACAAAAAACGTCTAGCTGTTATGACTCGTTCCCACACTATTCGCATCCACTACCGGCAAACAGGCCAGGTTTACACGGTCGAAGTGCCTGAAGACCGCTACATCCTTCAATCCGCTGAGAATCAGGGCAGCGACTTGCCCTTTTCCTGCCGCAATGGGGCTTGCACAGCTTGTGCCGTTCGCATTAAATCCGGCACTGTATTTCAGCCAGAGGCGATGGGCCTATCTCCTGATCTTCGGGAGCAGGGGTATGCGCTGTTATGCGTGAGTTACCCTCGGAGTGATTTGGAGGTTGAGACCCAAGACGAGGATGAGGTTTACGAACTGCAATTCGGACGATACTTTGGCAAAGGGAAAGTTCGCTTTGGCCTGCCCTTGGAAGATGACTAGGCTGACTATAAGACGCTGTTCCCCTCGTTGTTTTACCCACCCCCTTTGTATCAGGTTCTATGACTGTGCTGTCTTCCTCTGAACTCCAGCGTTTTTTAGACATTGCTACCGAGGCTGCTTTAGCAGGGGGCGCTATTTTAGAAAAGTTTTGGGGCAAGCTCACGCAGATTGAGGAGAAGGGGCGTCCAGGTGACTTAGTAACTGAGGCAGACAAAGCCTCCGAGGAGGCAATCCTAAGCGTCCTGCATCGGCATTTGCCGCCCGATCACGCAATTCTAGCTGAGGAGTCTGGCCAAGCGGGGAGCGTTTCTAGCCCCTATCTCTGGGCAATTGATCCTTTAGATGGCACAACCAACTATGCCCATCAGTATCCCTTCTGTGCTGTCTCCATAGGCCTGTTGATCGATAATAGGCCTAGCCTGGGGGTCATTTACGATCCAGTACACCGAGACTTGTTTCGGGCTGCTAAGGGGCTTGGTGCAACACTCAATCGACGGCCCATTCGGGTATCTACTACAGAGAGGCTAATGGATAGTTTGTTGGTGACTGGGTTTGCCTATGACCGACGAGAAACCTCGGACAACAACTATGCAGAGTTTTGCCACTTCACTCACTTGACTCAGGGTGTGCGGCGGGGTGGGGCGGCCTCTATTGATCTTGCCTATGTTGCCTGTGGTCGTCTAGACGGATATTGGGAACGAGGGCTTTCTCCCTGGGATTTGGCTGCGGGGGTGGTATTGGTGGAGGAAGCAGGGGGACAGGTTAGTGCTTATGACGGCAGTCCTTTTGATATCTGGTCAGGCCGGATATTGGCTAGTAACGCTCGTATTCACAACGCTATGCGGTTGACCCTAGAGAAAATTAGGCCTTTGCCTCAATTTGCATTGGAGCAGCCAGGAGAGTAGTCTGACGCTGTTTCCAGGAACATTCGAGGAGGAAGTTTTAAGAAACCCCGAGCTTCTCAAACAGCCAGAATTGCATAGCCGACTAGCTTCTCTGGAGAATTGCCTACTAAAAATTAGACTTATCTTGTATGGATTCTGGAACAATGCCTTTGGAGTATCTTGAGGACTGGTTACACTAAGACCAAGGCTTGGAGCGTTTTGTTTTTTAACAAAATATTGGGCTTGTAGGATCTAAATCAGTATGTCCGGTTGGGTTATTTGTTGGGTCATTTGAGTGAGCAGGCATGAACATTGACCAGGGATTATTTAAGCTAGGGTTTGCAGATCACCACGCGGTGCTGGGAATTTCTGTTGATGCTGACTCTAAGGAGTCTCGAAAACACTACCTACGTATTGCCCGACGCCTCCATCCCGACAGCCTAACAGCAGCTTCTGACGAAGAGAAGCAACGGGCTAGTGAGCTGCTTTCAAAGTTAGTGAATCCGGCCTATGAAACCCTTACTCAGGAAAAGGTGGCGGCTGAGCATGGTCTGATGCTTCGGATGAAGGGCCAGCAGATGAGCCAGCAACAGGCTTCTCTTGAACTCTCATCAGAGGCGGCTCGATCACTTTTGTCAGCCAGCAACGTTGACCACGCCTATAAAACAGAGGTCAAGGCATTAGCTGAGAAACAGTACGAGAACCTGGATGATTTCTCTACTATTACGGGTCAGATTAGCGAGCTTAACCTGGTTTACTTGATGCGCAAGGCGGGTGCCCCAACCACCCAAACGGCGGTTCCCGCTCAACCTAGTGCTGCTCCAGCTGAAACGACATCCTCCTCCTCCTCCTCGGTTGCGACAACTGCTCCGCCTCCAGTTCGTCGCTACAAAGAAACCATTTTGGAGGGGTACTTGAACCGAGCGCGGGAGATGGAGCAGAAGCAGGATTATGCTAAGGCCATCATGGAATTGCGGGAGGCATTGCGCACTTATCCCAACAGCGCTGCTTGTCACAGTCAGCTAGCCAATGTGTACCTCAAAGCGGGACAATCAACCATGGCCCGAATTCATGCTAATCGGGCACTTGAAATCAATGCTGGAGATGAAATTGCCCAGCGTATTCAAAAGCAGTTGGAGAAATCTTCACCGGCTGCTAAACCTCAAGAGAGCAAAGGCTCTGACCAGAGTAGTAAGTCCTCTCGGGGTGGGTTGTTCGGATTTTTTGGTGGAAAGAAGAAGTAATGGTTTACCAGCTCCCCTCAGGGACTAAAGATTTATTGCCTCTTGATGTGGCTCAGAAGTCCTGGATCGAAAACCGTTTGGAGCAGGTGTTTCAGCGGTGGGCTTACCATCGCATCATTACCTCGACGGTAGAAAATATGGACACTCTGATGGCGGGAGGAGCCATTGACCAGAATACGGTCATTGAGTTGCCCTCCTCGAGCGATCAGCGTTTGGGCCTGCGGCCTGAGTTAACGGCTTCAATTGCTCGAACAGCGGTTAGCCGCTTGGCTCAAGTAACCTATCCGCAACGGCTTTATTACAACGCCAATGTGTTTCGTCGAGCTGATAAAGGTAGCCAGGGAGGACAGCAGGAGTTTTACCAATGTGGTGTAGAGCTGTTGGGGGCTAAGGCGGGGTTGGCAGATGCCGAAGTGCTGCTGCTGTTAGTAGATTGCCTTGCTAACCTAAATTTGCGGGACTGGCATTTGATTTTAGGAGATGCGGGATTAACTCGCTCTTTGTTGTCCTCGTTTCCGGACGAGTTGCGGGAGCCTGTAAAGGTTGCGATCGCACATCTCGATCGCGTCACGTTAGAGACCCTGCCCTTGCCTGAACCCCTACGTCAACGGGCGCTGCAACTGTTGGACCTCAGAGGGCGACCTGAAGATGTGCTACAGACTCTCTCTGCACTAGAACTCACCCCCGAACAACGATCAACGGTAGACGGCCTGAAATCCCTGGTAACGCTGCTGCGTGAGCTGACTAATCACACTGCTAATGTCCCCAAAATCACGCTTGATTTGAGCTTAATCCAAACCTTTGATTACTACACAGGCGTGGTTTTTGAAGCGGTGAGCCACACCGAGACTGGGTGCCAAGTCTTGGGTCAAGGAGGACGCTATGATAACCTGCTCGGGGTCTTTCACCCCCAGGGGAAGGGCTATCCAGGCATTGGCTTTGTTTTAAGTTTAGAAGCGCTGCATCAGACGCTGTTACCGGGTGGCAATCTACCAACCGATACTGCGCCTAGTGAGTGGCTGGTAGTGCCAACCACCCCACAGGCAGCCCAAGCTGCTTTTACCTATGCCCAAACTATTCGTGAGTCTTCTAGTTTGGTTCGGGTAGAGGTGCAGGTGGACACGCTTAACGACCCAGAGCGGATTCGGAAAGTCGCTCGCTTACGCCGGATTAGTCGAATTGCTTGGATTCCGGCGGATGGATTGCCGGAAATCGAGTCCTTAATTTAGCGTGATAGAGGGGAATGCTCCCCGCCCCGAAAGGGTTTGTCTGGTTGCAAGGTTTTTGAAGGAGTTACTGTGCCGCATACCATTGTCACAAACGTCTGCGAAGGAGTTGCCGACTGTGTGGATGCTTGCCCTGTCGCGTGCATTCATGAGGGGCCGGGCAAAAATACCAAGGGGACCGACTGGTACTGGATTGACTTTGCTACCTGTATCGACTGCGGAATTTGCCTTCAAGTCTGCCCGGTTGAAGGGGCAATTGTGCCTGAAGAAAAGCCAGACTTGCAAAACACGCCTACCTAAGCTGATTTCCCTTGTAAATCGTTAAGGTGATAGGAGCATTCAGGTCTTCCCTAAATTGGGAAAACAGTGCCTGAATGCTCTCATTCTTTTCTGTTGCTATGTCAAAACTAAGCCTGCGTAGTCGTCTTTTCCTCTCTCATCTAGCAGTGATGGGAGTTGGCATTGTGACCCTGGCAGGAGTAGGGCGCTTTTATAGCCCTCGCCTGTTTGTTGTCACCCTAGAACGGATTGAAGGCTATGGCTATGGCTATGGCGTCCGACAGATCAAAACCCAGCTTGTCAAAGGGTTTGAGTCAGCTTGGTCGCGAGGTATGCTCTGGTCCATCCTCCTGGGAGGGGGGACTGCCGGAGGGTTGAGCTATTGGGTGTCGCGGCGAATCATTCGCCCTCTAGACCAAATGGAGGAGGTAACCCGCCAGTTTGCAGCGGGACAGTTTTCGGAGCGAGTGCCCCTTTCAGAAATTCCTGAAATGCAACGACTCGCCTTAAGTTTTAACCGAATGGCAGCTGATCTTGAAGGGGTAGAGCAGCGTCGTCGGGAACTGGTGGGAGATTTGAGCCATGAACTTCGTACTCCCTTAACCATCGTTAAAGGCTATCTGGAAGGATTGGCGGATGGAGCCGTTGAGCCATCCCCCGACCTCTATGACCGCTTGGCCCACGAAATGGGACGGTTACAGCGATTGGTGAACGATTTACAGGAATTATCCAAGCTAGAGGCTGGATACTTGCCGGTTCAAATTCAGCCCATAAACCTCCATCCCCTGCTAGAAGAGTTGGTGCAGCGCTTTAGCGGACAATTGCTGGGAGATAACTCTCTCCAACTGGTTTTGGACTGTCCGACAAACTTGCCGCAAGTCCAAGCCGATCCTGAACGGGTTGAGCAAATTATGGTGAATTTATTGGGGAATGCTTGTCGCTATACCGAACAGGGCATTATAAAGGTGTCAGTCTCTAGCGAACCGGGCAGGGTCTGGGTTGCTGTCCACGATACGGGGATTGGGATTTCGGCGGAAGATCTGCCCTACGTTTTTGAACGGTTTTGGCGGGCAGATCGATCTCGCGATCGCACCTCAGGTGGCACAGGCGTTGGCCTGACAATTTGCCGCCGTTTGGTCGAAATTCAAGGAGGAGAAATCCAAGTGGAAAGCCAGGTTGGACAGGGCAGCGTCTTCCGATTCTGGCTACCGATGTCGTCCCCCGGTAAAGGGTAACTTCGCTTGCTCAGCCTAGTGCCTAAGACTCACTAAAATAGCCTTTATACCTACTATTCGGTCACTCGTGCCCATGTACGACTCGCCCGCCAATTTGTCTGATATCCGGGATGACCAAGCCGCCCAATCTGCAATCCGGGCTTACTGTCGTTCAGGGCAACTTTTTCGAGAGCGCTACCGCATTTTGCGTGTTTTAGGACGAGGGGGGTTTGGGGTGACTTACCTTGCCCAAGACGCTTCCCTGCCCAGTAGCCCACTCTGTGTGATCAAGCAGCTTTGCCCTAAAACCCGCAACCCCATGGCGCTAGAGCGAGCCAAGGTGAGGTTTCGCCGCGAAGCTCGAATTTTGGCAGACCTAGGAAGCCACTCCCAGATTCCCCGTCTGCTGGATTACTTTACGGCGAAGGAAGACTTTTTTCTGGTGCAGGAGTTTGTTCAAGGGGACACCTTGGCTCAAGAAATTCGCCGCTCAGGCCGCCAGAATGAAAATCAGGTTAAGCTCTTTCTGCGAGAAATTATAACCGTAGTGAAGTTTATTCACCGTAATCGCATTGTTCACCGAGATATCAAGCCCCCAAACATCATTCGCTGCCGAGACGATGGGCGGCTAGTTTTGATTGACTTTGGTGCTGTCAGAGAGTTCCTGTCAGATGGGGATGAGGGAAGTTTTCAAGCTCCAGCTACACAGTTTGTGGGAACTCCTGGCTTTGCCCCACCCGAACAGTTGGCCTTGCGGCCCGTCTATGCCAGCGATATTTATGCGCTAGGTATGACCTGTATTTATCTACTGACAGCCCGAACTCCCATGGAGTTTGACACGCATTCCAATGGAGAGCTGCGCTGGGAGCAATCGGTTGATCTCAGTCCTCACTTCACTAAAGTTTTGCAGAAAATGCTGCGGCATCCTTTGGAGGAACGCTACCGGAGCTTAGAGGACCTAGAACGCGACATGGCTTTGGAGCCCTACTTGGACAGCCTGTCGAACTGTATGAATACCCAGCGGCGATCACCCTTGAGTGGCACAGTGGATGAGGGTGACCTGATGCCGATGGATAGCTACCTCACGCCAACCCAACGAGAAGCTCATGCTATTCGACGATGGCGAATGCGGCGTCTGTCCCGGAAGCAGCCTCGACAAGGCACTGGCTTTCACACCTCTACAACAGTTTTTTAAACCCTTGCTTAAGGGATTTAGCAGCAAGGGGAGGGCAAGTGAAACATCTTGTCTAATCTCACCCCGGCTCTTTACCTTCGAAAGCTTCTTCTGCCCAGTCCAAGATCATTTGATTAACCTGTTCCGGCTTCTCGTCAAACAGGCAGTGCCCTCCCTCTGGGACAACCTCGACTGTAATTAGCGGATTCAGTGGTTTTAGGCGAGTAGCCCAAGTAGGGGAAACGACGCGATCCTTATCGCCCCAAATGAGTAGAGTCGGCACAGGAAGCGCGGCGACCAGGTCTTGGGTAGAGGGGCTGAAGTCGGGTTGGGTGCGCGATCTCACCAAGTAACACAGCGTTCTTGCAGCTCCCCGTTCGGTCGGTGGACCAGTAAACTGGGCAATCAATTCCTCATCGACCCGATCAGGATCACTGTAAAGGCTCCGCAGAACTTTCCTAAGAAACTGAGGACGGCGCACAAATAGAAACAGCGGTCTCAACAGCAGTGGCGTCGCGAAAACGCCCTCTACCGTACGCGATAGAGTATCAACCCAGCCAGATACCAGCTCCTGCCGCGCAGCAGGCAGCGTTAGCATCACCAACCGCTCCACCATTGTGGGGCGAGAGATGGCAGTGGTGATAGCAACTAATGCCCCTAGGGAGTGTCCTAAGAGAATGACTGGAGTACCAATAAAAGTCTGCCAAAATTCAAAGACTTGGGCCGACCAGAGATCTGTTCCATAAGGAGCCGCCGCTTTTTCAGAGGCCCCAAATCCTAGCAGGTCGAGAGCATAGACAGGACGATGTTGGCTCAAGGGATACAGGTTGTCTCGCCACTGGTTTAGGTTCGAGCCAAAGCCATGTACCAAGAGAATGGGCGTTTTTTGTGAGGCGGTAGGGTCGTCAGGTCGCAAAAAGGTGTAGCGGATACGCCAGCCGCGCCAGTACCAAACGCGCTGATGGCCTAGTCGGGAAACGGCTTTATCGACGCGCTGCACCATACCTCAGTCCAAGCGATTTCTCACCACTTTAGCAACCCTTTCCAGGGATGCCACTTTGGGTCATGCTAGAAACCGGAGATTGAGAGACCACAGAGGAGATCGGGCGATGACCGAGATGGATCCTGTCAAGCAGATGAAGCAAGAGGTGGGCCGTGCGGCAGCAGCGCGGGTACAGTCCAACACCATTGTGGGCCTAGGTACTGGATCAACAACGGCTTTTGCCATTCAATTTATTGGAGAGCGGATTGAGTCAGGTGAACTCACCAACATCAAGGGCATTCCGACCTCATTTCAAGCATCAGTCCTAGCGAAGAAGTACGGTATTCCTCTAACGACTTTAGATGAAGTAGACGAGATTGCGCTGGCTATTGACGGGGCAGATGAGGTGGATCCCCAGTTCAATCTGATCAAGGGCGGTGGGGCAGCCCATACTCGCGAAAAAATTGTAGATGCCTTGGCTAAGCACTTTATTGTGGTGGTCGATAGCTCCAAGCTAGTCGATAAGTTAGGCACTACCTTTCCCCTCCCAGTCGAAGTGCTGCCAATGGCTGTTGCTCCAGTCACCAAAGCCCTAGAAGCCTTGGGTGGTACTCCGGAACTGCGCATGGGCGTTAAAAAGGATGGCCCCGTGATTACGGATCAGGGCAACATGATTTTGGATGTGAAGTTCAACAGCATTGACGACCCAGCAACCTTAGAGAAAACCATTAACAACATTCCAGGGGTGCTGGAGAATGGTCTATTTGTTGGTGTGACACATGAAGTCTTAGTTGGAGAAGTCAAAGAGAACGGTGAAGTCACTGTTCGAAATCTCTAAACTCATGGTTCATATATTCATCCTGTAGTAGCAGTGCAGGACTTAGGTGCGTTAGGGCAAAGCCTCAGCGCACCTTTACTCTATAGATTCACAAGAGAGGGTAGCCTCAGACCTGTCGCAAGGGCCCCTGCGAGCGCAGCCGAAATGGCTCCTGTAAAAATGGTCACAAATAGCCACCAGGCGGCTTTGAGCGCGGACCTGCGAGTGGCTTCTGCCTGAGATTGAACTTGGGTTTGCAGAGTGTCAACTTGATGTGCGATCGCACTTTGTACCGACTCTAAGGGCCGCAAAGAGCCGTCGCGGATGGTATCGACCACGGTCTCTACAACCTGCTCAAGAGCCACATCTGCCGCTGAAGACAAGAGCGTAGTAGCGAGTGAAGGGGATACAGATTCAGCAGACTCAGTTTCAGGAGGCTCTGATGCTTGAGGGAATTCTTCCTGCAAGTCTTCCTGCAATTGTTGCCAGCTTTCTGCAATCTGACTGAGAATGCGCTGCTTTCGTTTTTCGCTGAGATCGCCTCGCTGATCTAAGCCTTGTCTCAAGGTTTTAATATCTTGGGAAGTCAAAGGAACCCTATCGAGAGCAGTGATCCGGTAGGAATACAGGATTTTTTGAAGCTGGCGGTCAACCCGTTTCGCAGTCAGACTTCCAGTATCGGCTTGCGCTAAATAGGTCGAGATCTGCTCCCAAAGGGATTGTGTGGAAAAGGCCGGAACAGACGGCTCAGGGGCAACGGTAGGGGTAGGATCTGCTGGAGAAGACGCTTGAGTAATGGATTGAAGTTGCTCCTTTATCAGGGTTCGCAGTTCAGACGATTGAAAAACGGTCTGGATCTCCTGGCGCACGCTGTCCATGACGTTGTCTACAGGGATAGGTGCTGATTCAGCGCGTTGAAAGAGGTGTGCGATCGCACCCACCACTCTTCGCAATCCGCCCGTTGCCTGATCCAGCAAGAAGCTAACAACAGTGTTGACTGTCTGCACGCTCACCCAAAGAACCAGCAGGAGATAGGCTGCCCAGATTGTGACCCCTGCGATCGCACCTTCAACTGGGCCGCTCAGCTGGCTAAATTTTGCTGCCATGAAGCAGGCTGCAAACAATCCCAAGTTGACTGTGCTTACAACGCTTAAGCCCACAATGCTATTTATTTGCAGTAGCGGTTCGCTCTTAGGCTCAACGGTAGCTGTGAAGTCTTTAACATCAACAGTTGTCTCCTCTGAAGTAGGGGAAAGCGATAGCACTGAAATACCTAACGCAATCCCTAGACTTGTTAGAAGAAGCTGAAACGCAACTGTTGTTAATAGACCGATCATTAATGCTGTTAACAGCTGTGCCCAAAGTGCTGGAGTTGG
Organism: Trichocoleus sp.; assembly: GCA_036702855.1. GTDB lineage: Bacteria > Cyanobacteriota > Cyanobacteriia > Phormidesmidales > Phormidesmidaceae > JACVSF01. The sequence goes on from DATNQF010000226.1 coordinate 17,770, forward strand.
GTAGACACTTTGCATGAGCACCGCTCGCATAAGTACTCTATCAAGAAAATTGAACAACATTGAAAACCGTACTTGAAAACACGGTGAACCTACATCAAGCCGTATAAAAGCCCATTTTCATTTTTTTAGCCTGAAAATTCCTCTAGCCAACAGATGAGAAAAATTAAGTTTCACCAAAACAAGGAAGTTCTTTCTACAAGCTACAAGAAGACTTTCAACGGACCTTTGGTTAGACATATTGCTTAGACCTATTGCAGATGCCGAAGCGAAAGCATACCCATAAAATTAGATACCTGGGTAAAAAACTGGCTAAATACAAGGTTATGGGTAAGAAGAAGTCTAAGAAAAAAGCGGGTAATTTGACTCAAGAGCCGACGAAAGGTAATGCTCAGGTTGGAACGAATGGCCTGGGAATCAACGCTCAACAGATTGGAACGACATTAGTTGGTGTGTTGATTAGTGAGATTGTAGAGGCCGCTACGGCCCAATTAATTCAGAAGGTTACCCAGCCCAATAGCAATGGTCACTACGGGCTAGGAGATCATCAGAACACCACTGGAGGCAAACCCAATCCACTTGAAAATGCCAAGCTCAACCTAGAGGACCAGTTGAAGGACGTTGGACCCACGGTTACAGACAGCGTAAATTTTGCCCGCTCTGCAATGGGTGCTGCAACCCCTAATATGAACGACGTTGTAGCAGTACTCAAGGACGTTGGCCAACGCTTGAAGGAAAAGTCAATTGACGCTTTGGATAACTCCTCCGGAAATGTCTTAGCAGTTCTTGCTCACAGCGCTGCAAGTGCAATGAACGGCTTAGCGCCAGAAGTTCCCACAACAGATTCCCCTAAGGCTAAGAATAGCAAGAAGGGAAAGCGGAAAAAGAAGCACAAGAAATAGCGGTGTTGCTGCTCTTAGAGTGAGATCCCTACAGGAGGAGAGGGTCTGTAAGACTTGTAGCGAATACCTTGTAGTGAATACCTAACGTAAAGACCTATGGCATAGGCTTAACGGTTAGCAGCACAGGTATTTAGTCCTTGCAGCACCAATCCTGGATGGTTTTCCATGTAGCGGGCTTCGATCTCATAGGGTTGATCCTGAGCGTCGTAGCTGGACTGGATGATGCGTAGGTTGACCCGGTCTAGCCTGGAAGCCATGGAATCGAGGCTGGCTGAATCGCCATTGGCCAGAGATACGGGGGTATAGGTGCCATTGTCTAAGCCGTCAGCACAGTCTTGAACAACGTGCCAAGATTCGTGGATGAGCGTTGCTTCATACTCCTGCTGGTTGTTTTTGAGGTTGTTAACGCACATAACCATCTTGTTGCTGTCGATCTCGTAGTAACCCAATGTCCTACTCGATTCACAGTTCTGTCTGGAGATAGATATGTTGAGTCGTTCCAGAGCAGTATAAAACTGAGTATCTAGAGAAGTGGTAGCGTGATCACTCGTAGAAGAGACAGGGCTAACGCCAGACGTGTGGTTTAGGTTGACACAAGCCCCTGATGCCGTCTGCATGAAGTTGGTGTAGTCACACGAAGACGCTACCAAAGTCTGGGCCACCGCACTGGTGGACATGCTTGCCAGGGTAATAACGGCGACGGCTCCAACCGTCGTGGCCGATAGGGCTACATTCATTAGCAGCGGCTGAGTGATTGAATAGCTCTAAGGTTCCCACAAATTATCAGGAGGCGGACTCATTAGATCTACGGATCTTGAGGAAGCAAGCTAGCACATTAGTTGCAGTTCAAATTCAGTACTTCTACTGAAGACATGTGGCTTTATATGAAAGTGAGTAGGCATTAGCTCCAGAAGACGTACTCTCTGGCTTCTGTGCCTGCTCGCTTATTTCTGTAAAGGATTTGTGAACTAAGTGAGCAAGTCCTGAAAATTGCTAGGCAATTAGGAGTTGGCCTGAGCTATAGGCTATCTCTTTCGAAACAACTGTTTACATTACAGGTTTGTACCTTATTACAGCCAATTGCCAACCACAATCAGCGGAGCCCAGTAGGCTGGATGTGCTCGATCGTCCCCTGTTGCCAAAATGGCTTTCTGAGCCGCCTGTAGGGCTTGAGCTTTGTTTAGATTCGGTTGTAGCAGCCCTGTATAAAATCCATTGACCAATTCAGCGGTGGTAGTGTCATCAATGGTCCAAAGGGATGCGATCGCACTTCTAGCCCCAGCCCGAATTGCTACACCAGCCAGTCCTAATGTGGAGCGATCATCCCCGACAGCGGTTTCACAGGCAGTTAGAGAGAGCAGCTCAATGGGGCCTGCTTGGGGAGCCGCATTGCGAATGAGGGCTTCAAGTTCACCAAAGGTCAGTTTTTCGCCCTTGCCAGTCACGATAAAGGTGTCTTTGGGGTCGGCTCCGAACTGGCCGTGGGTAGCAATGTGCAGCAGAGGAAAGCTGCGTTGGGCCAGGGTTTGCCTTAAGCGATCGCGATTAAACTCCTGATCTAGCAAGGCTTCACTACCAGGAAACTTGCTCAGCACAGTTTTAATCTCATTGGGCACATTGCTGAGGGGGATAAAGGACTGACCATCCGCTGTAGTGACGCTCTGGCTCAAGCCCAAGGCTAATGCCTGTAAATCGGTATCTTTTAGGGGCCTCAGGTCAGTCAAAGTAAGCGATGGGGTCGTGGCAATCGCATAGCGCTCGATTAGGTATTGGTTCCCGTCGTAAAGCGCTGACATCGGAACACTTCGCAGCACCCCATCTGGTACAAAGACCAAAGTCTTTGTGCCGCTTTGCTGGAGGGCCGTCTCAAAAGGTTGAATCAACCATTGGTAAAGCTGCTCACTGCTGCTGCTTTCGAAGCTGGGGTCACGATAGCGCTGGAGGCTAATGCGAAAGTCGATGACCGTTTCTTGTAGCTGTTGGCTGTTTTTTATCCAGGCTAACTGTTGACTACCGTTTGGAAAGCGGGCAATTACGGCGGTGCGCTCGGGCAGAATGATGGTGCTAATCACCGCTGTCCCTGACTGTGAATTGGCAAGATCGACGCGCACTTGGCTGACAGGAGTCAGTACACAGTCATTGCCAAAGTAGTTTTGCAGTTCTGCTAACTTGAGGGAGTTAGCAGTCGTCAAAGCCGCATCCAAGTTGACCGGGGGAGACGTGATTTGTTTGGAGCTTGCTTGTTTTGCTGATGCGATCGCATCAGGGTTCCCTAATTGCAAAGCAATCAGCTCCCGGTAGAGAGGTTCGACGGCATCACGGAAGTCAAACTGAAGATCTTGGGTGGCGGTTAATAGGTCGTTGCGAATAGTTTCTAGTGTGGCAACTGCTCTTTGGTATGCCCCCAACGCCTGAGTCAAATCACCCTGCTCGCGGTAAATTCGGCCCAACTGCCATTGCCATACATACACGGCATCAGCGGCAGATCGGGTTTGATCAGCGGCCCAGAGTGCCTGCTGTGTTAGCTGCAGAGCACGGGGCAGTTGGCCTTTACATTGATATAAATGGCCTAGTTCTCCTAAGGCAAAAGAGGCTGCTCGATTGTCTGCAATTTGACTTGCGATCGCATTGGCCCTATCTAACCAGCGCTCTGCTTGAGCTTGATGAGCTGAATCAACGCAAGCCAGGGTAGCAAAACTGGGTTGATAGGATTTCGCCAGGGAAACAGCTGCATAAGCCGTTTCCCGACTGGCAGGAAGTCGCTCCAGCAGTTGTATTAGGTTTTGACGGCTGGTTTGAGTCTCAATAGGTTGGTTTCGGCGTTGATGAAGAAACAGAAGGTTGAGGTGCGATCGCAATTCCGCTACAGAATCGCCCTGCTGCTGAGCAATTTGCAGCCCTTGCTGAAAGTAGGACAAGGCTTGTGCCTCTTGCTGCTCACCCTGGCGCTGTAGGGTTTCGGCAAACTCGGGAATGCCCAAACTCTTTGAGGAGGCCGCCCGCCGATAGCTTATTTGAGCCAGCCGCTCGTAGGTATTGCCCAAACTGCTAAGTAAAGGGGCGCTGTACTGGCTCAACCCTTGCTGCTGAACTTGGGCAAGGGCCGCCTGCGATATGGTTAGTGCTTGGTCGTAGTCGCCCTTGAGTCGATAGGCTTCGGCTAGGCTACCTAGGGCGGCTGCGACTCCAACCGAGTCGTTAGATGCCTGAGCAATGGCTAGGGCCGATTCATTGGTGCAGTCCATGACTGCGTCTCCTTGCGGCAAACAGAGCAGTGCGATCGCCCGTCGGTGTTGGCCAAGAGTGGTGTAGATCTGGGCTTGCTCCGTCAGCGCTCGACCCATCTGAGGCAAGTCCCCCAGTTGACGGTAAGTGTTCGCAGCGCTCTCCCACTGTGCGATCGCATCTGCGGTCTGCCCTATCTGTAGGTGCGCCCGTGCTAGGTTGCTTTGTAGGGTAGCCCGATCCACAGATAAGCTTCCGGCAGGAAAGGCGGTCAACGCTGCCTGCCAGCGGTTGATGGCCGTTAAAAAATTGCCATTCTGGTAAGCGGTTAGCCCCTCCTGCGTCAGCAGGGTAGGATCTGCTGCTTGAGCTATTCGACCTAGAGGGGAAAACGACACACTTCCTAGCCAAATCGTGAATGTGAGGCTACTCAGCAGAAGGAAGAAGAAGCAATGGCGATGCCAGTATCGACGCATCGGAGATATTTGGAGGGTAAGATAGATGGCTACGGTGATAGTCACGATAGCCGCTACAGAGTCAATACGTCATCAGGATGCACCCTGATACATGTGAATTAACGTGATGTTCACCCAAGATAGCAAGAATAGGGGAGAAGCAATGGTGGGGCAACCAAGGCGATTGAACTGGCTGTTGCGTGGGAGATTGGGCTGGTTCACGTTAGGAATGCTTAGCCTTGGCGGGCTGGGCTGGGGACCCAGTGCGATCGCACAAAATGACATACAACCAGATGCCACTCTGGGAGTTGAGCCTTCTGTTATCGTCCCAGTTGGTCCCGTTACCGATGCCATCATTGGGGGGGCACAGCGCGGTCAAAACCTCTTCCACAGCTTCCAAAGCTTCAGTGTTGACGAGGGTTACGAAGCCTATTTCGTCCTCAACCCTGGCGTTGATATTGCCAACATCTTTGCTCGGGTTACAGGCGGTGTGCAGTCAGGGATTTTGGGTGTTTTAGGGGCTGTGCAATCGGCTGATGGCACTTTCAACAATGTCGTGCCAACTCAAGCTCACGTGTTTCTGATTAACCCCAGCGGCATCATCTTTGGCCCCAATGCTGCTTTAGACCTGAGCGGATCTTTCACGGCAACCACTGCCAACACTGTTTTGTTCGATACTGTCGGCAGCTTTAGCGCCACTACTCCGCTTCCTCCCTCTGATCTCCTCACTATCAACCCCTCTGCTTTTCTCTTTAGTCAGGCAAATCCAGCGAGCATTACAAGCCGTTCTGTTGCCCCAGGCTTGATTCCTGGCTACCCTAAAGGACTGTCAGTGGTCGCTGGGGAACGTCTAACGCTTTTGGGCGGTGGCTTGACGATTGATGGCGGTAATGAAGTTGGCGCACGAGCAGGACTCTCAGCCTTGGGGGGCCGAATTGAACTGGGATCGGTAGCAGGCCTGGGAACAGTTTCCTTGCAACCCAATGGCAGCTTGAGTTTTCCTGCTGATGTTCTACGCGGTGACATCATCTTTACAAATAGGGCGCTAGCAGATGTCAGCTTGAACACTGGAGGAGACATTGGCATCCATGCCCGAAATCTACTGCTGGAAAACGATAGCTTGATTTTTGCTGGGATCGATTCGATCGAGGGAACGATCACTAGTCAGGCAGGTGATATCAAGATTAACGCCACCGGGGCGATTCGGGTGGACAACAGCTTTATCCAGAACCGGGTTTTAGAGGGATTGGTCGGCAATGGTGGCAATGTCGAAATTCAAACCAATTCTCTGTTGGTCACGCGGGATGGGCAGATTAATGCTGTTGTTTCCAGAGGGTCTAGAGGCAACGCTGGCAACGTTATTATTCGAGCGGATGGTCTTGTTTCCTTTGTTGGAGGAGATGCTTATAGCAGTATTTCGCTAGGAGGTGTAGGTAAAGGGGGCAATATTGACATCCAGGCGGGCCTCCTAGCTGTCCTCGATGGAGCAACCCTCTATGCCAGTACTGAAGGGGTTGGCGATGCGGGCAGCGTGATTTTGCGAGGAAATGATGGAGTCCTCTTCGATAATGGCACTGCCTTTAGCACCGTGGAGGCTCCGGGCATTGGTCAAGGCGGCAGAATTGAGGTGCAGGGAGCCTTTTTGTCGGTGGCTAATGGGGGGCAGCTTTTAACTGCGACCCGAGGCCAGGGAGATGCAGGCGACATCTTGATCAGTACCCGCGATGGCGTGATTTTTGATGGGTTTAATGCTCAGGATCAAAGTTTAAGTGGTGCTTTCTCAAGTGTTGTGGCAGGGGCACAAGGCGCAGGGGGCAACATTTCAATTACAACACCGGGGTTGCTTCTGGTCTCTAACAGAGCTCGACTAGATGCCAGCACAACCGGACAAGGCAATGGCGGCAACATTTCAATCCAGGCAACCAGAGGCACTCTTTTCGATAGTGGTGGCGCTTTCAGTACTGTTCTGGCTGATACTCCTTTTGCCGGAGGCAACATCACCGTTCAATCCCAATTTATAAGTTTGATTAATGGGGGTACTCTTTCAGCCAGCACACTTGGGACTGGAAATGCTGGCAATATTGAGGTCACGGCTGATACTGCTTTTTACGCCAGTAATGCTTCAATTGGAACCTTAGCGTTAAGGGCCTCTGGCGGCAACATCACAATCCAAGCACCCCAGATCCGGCTAGAAGGGGACAGTAACATCGTGACATCTGTCCTGGGGGGCTCGGGCAGCGGCGGCAATATTGTGATGACGGCAAACTCGATTCTGGCCTTTGGGGACAGCGACATTTTGGCCTTTTCCCGTGAGGGGCGGGGGGGCAACATTGAACTTAGAACGCTTGCCTTTTTTGGCGAGAACTTTAGGCCAGCTCCTCGCGGCATTGAACCTATTTTGCTCGACGAGAATGGCCGGGTGGATGTTAATGCGAGCGGAGCGATCTCCAGCGGTGCGATCGCATTGCCCGACGTCAGCTTTATTCAGAATAGTTTGAATGATTTACCTGAGGGGTTAGTTAATACCGATCAGCTCGTAGCTGGAAGTTGCATTGCCCAGACTCCTGAAGGACAAGCATCGTTTGTAGTGACGGGAAGTGATGGGTTGCCCTCTACGCCGGGTGAACCGTTACCGTCTGCTTTCCCAACGGGAACTGTGCAGACTACGACTTCGACTGGCGAACCTGTAAAGGCCTCCTGGCAGCGGGGTGATGCTATTGCTGAGCCAACATCGGTGTTTCAACTGACAGATGGGCGGCTATTGATGAGTCGGGCCTGCAATTGACGCGATGACGGGATTTGTTCCGTCGGCTTCTACAGATTGCTTAGAGAACGAGCGAGCAGAAGTCACTTGAAAAATACCAAGGCTGATTGTCACTAGGGTGGCAGTTATCAACCTTTCAGCAAAGCGAGGGGGGATGGGGGAGAACATGGGGGTATGCCTTGTGGATTGAAGACTCCCTTACTTTATAAGCCAAGGTCCTAACTTTCAGCCAGGATTTTAGCCAATTTAGTTGCACGCAAGAGCAAATAGAGTTGCAGAAAACTGCAACGAAGTTCGTTAATTTCGTCGTTTGGGTTGGCACTCTTGTCTCCTGAATACAATCTGGCGTTTTCTTATGCTGGTCTGTATTACACGCAAGGTTCCCCCGATGATGACTGAATGCCTGCCCTGCCTGCTGACCTCTAGAAGCCAATCCGTCTCTCTGGATTGGCTGGAGGCTTTAGCTGGAGAAAGCGAACACGAGTCGCTGTGTCTGCCCTACCAGGAGGTTCTACGGACCATTGGCTCCTTGTCTAGAACGGTGGCTTCCGGTAGTTGGACAGCCCTGAATTTGGATACCTATTTTGGGTTGAGTGCAGGTGAAGCAGGCTTTAAGGAACTCCTGCTGCCTTTTATGTGGGTAGCGCGTCAGCGGTTGATTGCACGAGTGGGTGCAGCGTATCAGCGCTTTCCTTTGGAGCAGCGGGTGGCGCTGGAGCAAGAGTTGTTGGCGACTCTCAATGCGCTTTGTTCCCAAAGATTGAAGGCGGCTTATCCAGGTTTACCGCCCCTCAAGTTGCAATCAATTAGGGATGACTACAACCGTCGAGGATGGCGCTATTTTGCTGGACATCATCCAGGGACGGCCCAAGAGCTTTCAGAAACTTTGTTAGCTTGGGTTGACTCGGTTGCTCGGTTGCTTGATAGTTTTGAAGCGCGAATTTAATGAGGGCGCGCCTAATGATGTGTTCGGCCTGGCCATAGGGATCTAGCCTTGGGAGCTGATGTTTTTCTCTGAGAATCTGCACTGTACTCCTATCCTGGCTACCCTCTCCAGGGTCTGTTGCCTGCTGAGCGCTAGCGGGTTAATCGGCAGCTTGGCTGGGGCTGCGATCGCACAGTCTATTCCCCCTACTCCGAGCGATCTCCCTGATCCGGCTGAACAGACGTTGCCAGCCCCGACTGAACCGCTGGTTCCAACCCCGCAAAGCCCAGCGCGCCCCATTCTGCCGCCGACTACGCTGCCCGTATCTCCCACTTCCCCTGCCTCTGAGTTTGCGTTTCAAGTCAATCAGATAGAGGTTGTGGGTAGTACTGTTTTGCAGGCTGAAATTGCTAATTTGGTGCAGCCTCTAGAAGGTCAGACCTTAACCCTGGAAGACCTGTTTGATCTGCGGACAGCCATTACTAACCTATATATTGCTCAGGGTTACGTGACTTCTGGAGCGTTTCTGCCCAACAATCAAGACCTCAGTGATGGGGTCGTGCAGATTCAAGTTGTGGAGGGATCGCTAGAAGAAATTCAGGTGAACGGGTTGGGCCACTTGCAGGAAGGCTATGTGCGCGATCGCATTGCGCTTGCTACCCAGACCCCCCTCAACGTGCGTCGGTTGGAGGAAGCGTTGCAGCTTTTGCAGGTTAACCCACTGCTAGCACGGGTCAGCGCCGAACTCACTGCAGGGAGTGCGCCGGGGCAAACCCTGTTGATTTTGGATTTGACGGAAGCGGATCCCTTCCTGGCTAATTTTGGGGTAGATAACAACCGCGCCCCCAGCATTGCTTCTTTACAGGGCACGACATCCCTAACGCATTTGAACGTGCTTGGTCTAGGCGATCAGCTCAGTGTGGGCGGGGGCTTTACCGAGGGACTCAAGCTCTACACCGTTAGCTACGCCCTGCCGCTCAACGCCTACGATGGCACGTTGGAAGTGCGCTACGAAAACGCCAGGAGCCGCATTGTGGATCCGCGCTTTGTCGAGCTTGGTATTCGTAACGAAAGTGAGAGCTTGGGCATCAATTTTCGCCAACCGTTGACTCGTTCGGTTAATTCTGAGTTTGCCTTGGGGTTGGGGCTCGATTTGAGGGAGAGCCGCAGCTTTATTTTGGACGACATTCCCTTTTCTTTTTCGGAAGGTGCCAATCGAGGCGTTGCGAAAGTTAGCGCTCTGCGTTTCTCTCAGGAGTGGGTGAATCGGGACATCAACACGGTGTTGGCAGTGCGATCGCAATTTAGCCTAGGGATCAATGCCTTTGGCGCTACGGTGAATGAGAGTGGCCCCGACGGGCAGTTCTTTAGCTGGTTGGGGCAGGCTCAGTGGGTGCAGCAGTTCGCTCCTGGTACGCTGCTTTTGACCCGGCTTACCACTCAACTCACGCCCGATTCCCTACTGCCTGTCGAACGCTTTAGTTTGGGCGGGGCGGAAACGGTGCGGGGCTATGCCCAGAACCAGATTGTCACCGACAATGCGCTGCTGGGATCTGTGGAGCTTCGTCTGCCTCTATCGTCAATTCCCAATGAGCTACAGCTCACTCCGTTCATTGATGCTGGGGCAGGGTGGAACAACGATTCGCCGGATCCTGATTCTTCGTTTTTACTCGGAACGGGTTTGGGGTTGCGGTGGCAGCCTGCCCCCGAACTTAGCGTACGCCTAGACTATGGTATTCCCCTTATCGGCGTTCGTCGGACGGGATCTTCATTGCAGGAAAATGGGTTTTACTTTTCGGTCAACTTCCAGCCCTTCTAGACTGGGGTTATTGCGGTTTTCGGTCAACTCAATTGCCGAAAACTGCAATCCAGCTGAGCCAAAACAGGCAAGGATACCCCTAATGTTTCCGATATCCTAAGGGCGTAGCCGCTCCATCGGCGAAGGAGAGTGCGCGTGAGCAAAACCGTTCATCTATTTCATCCCTCGAAACCAGAACCTTCAAATTCCTTAGATCACTTGGTTCGATGGTGCTATCGGCACCAGGCCCAAGCATTACACACCGAAGCAGAAACCATTCGCAATGGCATTCTTCAGGACCTTTTTGCGCTGCGTCGCAAGCTGGAGCTGAGTTGCCCCTTAGTAGGTGGTGAGGGCTGCGTCGAAGCTGAAGAACCCTGCCTCGGGGACATTGAGCAGATTTATGCAGCGCTAGAGACTCTAAGCGATCGCCTCAGTTCTCCTTACCTACAAGACTCCCTGCCACTGGCCATTCAGCATGCGCTGCAACCTTGGCAAATGGCGGTTGGCCTCGCCCTTGATCTCCCGTCTACCTGGGCAGCCGAACCTCCAGAGCATATTGCTCTCATTTTGACCCTGCTACGCCACAGCCTATCTGCTTTAGCGACGGTTTCTGCTCACTGCCAGCTTAGCCTCCATAGCCAGCCCCAATCGCGGCACCTCACGCTGCGAGCTACCTATGATCCCCAATTGCCCTCTCCCTTCTTGGCTACCGTAGCCGCAACGCCCAGTCCTTCCCAAGGGGACGACTTGCCCCATCTCCTGCAAGCCTTTCAGGCAATTACTGGGGGAGAAACAGCTTGGGAACACCAGCCTGGAGAAACGCTCTGGCAATTATGCTGGTAGAGTCCTGTTTGGCACTTTCTACAATCGCAAACCCAAGGCCCTAAATGGGATTGAGCTTCTGCGATCGCATCTTCTCTGAGCCAACTTATAAGCCGACTGACTGTTCTTTAGGGCTGACTATGACTAAGTCCCAACCCCGCTCCAAAATTCTTGTTGTTGATGACCACGAAGCTGTGCTGGGCGGTACCGTAAGCGCCCTCACCAAGCAGTACCCCACAGCGGATATTCGCACGGCAGCAACAGCCCAGGAAACAGTGACCTCCATCACTCAAGCTGTACCTGATCTGCTGGTCATGGATCTCTCTATTCCAGAGAAACCTGGGGAGACTGCTCAAACCGAAACGGGCATTCAACTATTGCGATCGCTGATGCAGAAGTACCCAGACCTGAACATTGTGGTGCAAAGTGCCCACGTCAAAGCACTTGTGCGGCTCAAGCCTTTGATCGACACCCACCAGGCGGGCTTCACCATTGCCGACAAGAACCTGCCTCTGCGGGAAATGTTGACCAAGGTGGATTGGTCGCTTCAGGGTTTGATCTACACCCCTCGCGACATGCGCACCGGGCTAGAGGTCAAACCGGAGTGGCTAGATGTACTGCACCTGGCTTTTCATGAAGGGCTACAGGACAAAGCCATTGCCGAGCGCATGAACGTGTCAGAGCGCACCGTACGCCACTACTGGACCAAAGTACAGGATGCCCTAGACGTTTATCCCGATGAGGGCAAAAACATTCGGATTCAAACCGAGATTCGCGCCCGAGAGGAAGGGCTGATCGATTAGGGGAATGGCCAAAACCTCAAAACTCTCTGCAATTTCTGCAATTTTGGGGCAGTGGAAACCGTCGCTAGGGGGCTGGCAGCGCAACCTATTGCCAGGAATGACGGTGCTGGGTCTGGTCATTGGAGCACGGCTGCTGGGGCTTTTTCAAAGCCTGGAGTGGAAAACGCTCGATACCCTTATGCGTCTGCGGCCTGCTGAAGCTGTGGACGAACGGGTGTTGATTGTGGGCATTGACGACGACTATTTGCAGCGCACGCGTACCTATCCTGTCTCGGACGAGGATCTGGTACGGCTGTTGAAAACGCTAGCTCCCTATCAACCGCGTGCCGTTGGCATTGATATCTACCGCGATTTGCCAGTTAATCCCGGTCATACGGAACTAGTGCGAACCTTGGCAGCCCAGCCCAACGTTTTTGGCATTGAAAAGCTCTTTTCCCCGTCGGTGCCGCCACCTCCCTCCCTTCCACCTGAGCGGGTTGGCTTTGTGGATTTTTTGAATGACTCGGATGGCTTCATTCGCCGCAGCTTGCTAGGAGCCTCTGACGGAGTGGGCAGTTACCACTTTTCCCTGGCGATGCGTCTAGCTGAGCACTACCTTAAGCCGGAGGGAATCGCGCTCAGCAATGGCCTGAAGGATCCGGTGGCTATGCGCTTGGGCGAAACAGAGCTAACTCGCGTTCGACCAAACTCAGGCAGCTATGTTGGGGCTGATGCTGGTGGCAATCAAGTCTTGCTGAATGTTCGCAGCGGGCCAAATCCTTTTCGAGTCGTTTCAATTGAGGCGGTGCTGTCGGGCCAGGTGGATTCTACTTGGATTCGCGATCGCATTGTGCTGGTAGGCATTACCTCCCTCAGCACAAAGGATGTCATCAACTCAGCCGCAGTGGTTTCTGATGATCCTGGTTTGGTATACGGGGTGGTGCTGCAAGCCCATGCCGTTAGCCAGCTGGTTAGCGCGACGCTAGCCGGTCGTCCGCTGCTGAAGGTTTGGCCCGACGGCTGGGAGTACCTGTGGATTGTGCTGTGGGGCGGCGCAGGCATGGTGCTGGTGCGGCGGCTGCCGACCCCCTCTTCCTATCTATTGGTAATTGGATTAGCTGGACTGGGGCTAATTGGGCTAAGTTTTGGGCTGCTCTGGCTAGCTGGCTGGTGGATTCCTCTCGTGCCTACCCTGGCTGCCTTTACGGTCAACGGGCTGGTGTTGCCTGGGTTTTACCTGTACGACCAAACGTTGCGATCGCGCATTGAGGAGCGTCAGCGGGTCATCGACCAAACCTACGACGCCATTCACAACGGCCCGCTCCAAACCCTAGCGCAGGTCTTGCGTCAGGAGGACGACGAGCGCGAATGGGAAGACACTCTGCCCAAGTTACACCACCTAAACCGGGAACTGAGGGAAATTTACAACACCCTATTGCGAGAGTCCCTACCGCAGAGTCACCAGTTATCCCTTCACGGCGGTCAGCGCCTACTGGATCTACAAAACCCACTACATGAAGTTCTCTACGAGGTCTACACGCAGACGCTTCAGCGGGAGTTTCCTAATTTCAAATCCCTAAAGATCCACATCACCAAGTTTGAGCCGATGGTGGCTGATCGACTCTCTTCAGATGATCGTCGGGCCATCTGCCGCTTCCTGGAGGAAGCTCTCTGCAATGTAGGTAAATACGCCCAGGGTGCTACTCGGCTAACGGTCACTTGCTTTGCTACTGAGGGAGAGAATTTGGTGCAGGTCCAGGACAACGGGCAAGGAGTTGTGGCCCTTTCAGAAAAGCCTGAGCCAGCGACCGGAGGCCGAGGCACGCAGCAAGCCCACCAGCTGGCCAAGAAGCTGCGGGGACAGTTCCAGCGAGTAGCGGTAACGCCCAAGGGCACCCGTTGTGAATTGCGATGGCCTGCCAAACCCCGCCGTGGCTGGGGTGGGTAAATTGCCGAAAACTGCAAATAAGCTGACCTGTAGCGGCAGCGAAGTTGGCGCAAAGGTCAGCTTAGCTGATAGGGGAATTGCCTACTTTGGAATAACCACCCCAAACAAGCCGCTGTCGCCATGCACCTTGACGTTACCCCCCTCCTTCAAAAATTGCTGCAAAAGGCCCTGCCTCTTTCCCTGAATTTTCTCGATGATGTATTACTTTTTACAGTATCTAAAGTTGGCCTTCATCTGCCCTGGCTCCAGGGGTTAACCACAGTATTCTGGACACTGAGCCTACTGTACTGGGCCTTCCGGATTGGGCAATTTTGCTATAAGCGGTACTACATACGGGGAATTTAGGAGCAAGTCATGATGCAACGACAAGGGGGACAAAATCAAAGGAATAAACAGAGCCGTTTTCTGCGGTACAGACTGGGTTTACTCATCAGCCTGCTCGGAACCTTAATGACGTTTGCAACGCCTGCTCAGGCTGGGTATGTGCCCCCTGAAAATGCCGACGCTCCCACCTCTCGGACTACAGGCGGTGGACGGCGCGGCGGTTGCCAGGCGTTAGGAGATATTGACTTGGTGGCCTTGGCCCCTCAATTTCACATAGGCCAAACCTTGTCTACTCACCCGACACTGGTGTGGTATGCTCCCGCTGATATTCATCAACCCTTAGATGTTGAACTGTATCAAAAAGATACGAACGGCCGATGGAAGCGGCTTAAGACGTTTACGCTGGAGGAACAAGCCGCAGGGTATATGTCTTTCTCCTGGCCCGAGACGGAGCCTGCGCTAACTGTGGGTCAGACCTACCGTTGGCAGGTAATCTCTACGTGTGTAATAGGTCTACCTTCACGAGACTTGGTCACGACGGCAGAA
>DATNQF010000236.1:0-35502 GCA_036702855.1 Trichocoleus sp.
CGCGGTGCCGACACCACCATATAGGCTGCCAGGGTTAATACTATCCGTGATAAGATTGACTCTGGCAGCTAAAGAAGGGCTAATAAAAGTCGGCAGAGGTCGCAAGTTGCTAAAGTGGCGATGATAGCAGATGTTCGAACCCGTTTCTGCTGGACTTAAATCAGCTCTGTCTAGGACAAATTTAGTGTACAGCTTCTCTAATAACTTCTCGAAGCCTTTACGAATGAAGGTTCTGGCCCCAAATACTCTAATATAGTTGGTGCTTTTTCGAAGCAAATGTAATGCCTTGTCTTTCTTGAGCACTGATCTGACCAACCTTATTTCTTTTGTTTATGCTAACTTAAAGTGCAATTCAGTCTTTCAGATTTACGAAAGGCGAAAGCCTTTATTGGAGTTAAAGCTCCTTTCTAAAATATCATATTGCGCGAATTTTTATGTCTGCTAGCATCAACTAATACGGGCTAGTTTCTTGGTTGGGCTGGATAGGAAAGTTGTAGGAACTTAACCTGGTTAAGTTGAGGGATTTCTTAGTCGCACAGAAATATACTATTTAGTGCAGCATTAAATTATTTGTCGTAGGTCTGCCATATGTCCCATTTAGTTGATGCATTAAGATGATTGCGCGTGAATATCGTGAATATAAGGTTGTTGCTTTCATTACAGCGTACTTGGATTCTTCTGCCTTAATGAAAATCATTCCTCTTATAGAAAGTCAAACTTTCCCGGTTGCGGAAATTTTTATTATTGATAATTCTCCTGATTTGTTGATCCGCACGCAAGCTTCTCATATTAAGATACGTCATTTTCCAAACAATGTTGGAGTCGCTGGAGGTTTGTTGGAGGGATTCAGAGAAGTTCTTGAATCCAAGTATGATTTTCTATGGATGTTTGACCAGGACAGCGAGCCTGCTGAGAATTGTCTAGAAGAATTGTTGAATTTTTGGCAGAAAGCCAAGTACGTCGAAAGGCTGCCTGTAGGTATTGTTTCTCCTCTTGTTTTTGATGCTAATACGTACCGTCATATCGGTGGCGCTATTTTCGAAAAGTTCCGTTTTAGAGAGAAACTTCCTTCTTTGACTGACTGTCAAAGCTTTATGGAATGTGATTCCCCTATTACGTCTGGCTCACTATTTTCTGTAGAAGTTATAAAGAAGGATTTTAGCCCAAGGCGTGAATTGTTTATGGACGGTGTAGATTTGGATTATGGAATGCAGCTGAGAAGAAACGGATTTCAAAACTTTATCGTCAAAGCGGCTAAGATGAATCACAGGCTTGGCAGCCCTTTGAAAATTCGTTTTTGGGGAAAAGAACTTCTTGTTCAAAATTACTCACCTATAAGAACCTATTACTTCTTTCGAAACCATACTTATCTCGAAATTTATTATAGTTCTGGAGCGCTTAATAAAGGTGTCGCTGTATTGAGAAGAATTGCATATATGGTTAGAGGTATCCTTGCAGCCATTATAATTTGTGATAAGAAGATAAACAGAGTTCGGGCATGTTTTATGGGGACTTTGAGTGGCTTATTTGGAGTGCTTGAAAGGATTTAACAGTCATCTAATCTTGATGTCTGTTGTTGCAGAATACTATAGGCGTTATTGAGTGAAGGATGCTGCTCCTTCTGGGCAAGTCAGTCATCCTCAAGCTTTAGCTCATTGTACGTTTATCTAAAGTGAACACTGCGTCCTTCCGCAATAACAATGCACCATGTCTGCCGGAAGTGTAAAGGAACAAACGCTGCATTAGGCTCATAATTCCATCGCTACAAGCTGCTGGGAACCTTGGTTCTAATTGTGTGTGCTTGCTGCTTTTCTTTGGAATAGCTGGATGAAGTTGAGCCTAAAGCTTTCTGCCCAGGTATGACTTTTGAGATTCTCTTAGGGTGTGCATTTCAATTTAATGCTTACTTCAATAATATAAGGAGTAAACCTTAACCGAAACATGCTATAAGAATTGAAAAAAACTGGCGTCTGCTTGCTTCTTTGGGTAAAATCTCTTTTATGAATGTTAGGAAAATAGACAGTATTGGAGATTGTAGTGAGCAGCTCGATGCTGAGAGTAGTTCGCTGTATTTATTAATAGTCAACTACTATTCTGTTACCTTGATAAGTAATTTATTGACTTCTGGAGACCTGGGTGAACATCGCCCTACAGTTGTTGTAGTTAACAATTCCAGAGATGATAAAGAGATTATACTTCTAACGAAAATTTACCCCTCACTAATATTAATTGAGGCTGGAAGGAATTTGGGTTTCGGTGGGGGTTGCAACATAGGCTTGAAATGGATATACCAGCAAAATCTGAATGCTTTAGTATGGTTAATAAACCCAGACACTACTTTGGATAGAAACGCAATTTTTTACATAAGAAGTTGTTTCGAAAGGCATCCTAATTTGGCTATTTTAGGAACAAGTATTCGAAATAGTTTGGGGGCAATTTGGTTTAGGAGCGGAGCTTTTAATCCTTGGACAGGCTCCGTAACTCATCTGAATGCTTTTCCAAAAAAGTTTATCTTAGAGAACCATCCCTGGCAGTCTGCCCAATCAAACCTTTTAATTGCTCCTAGTCGATGGGTATCCGGCTGTAGCCTAATTATACATATGGCTCATTTTGATGACTGTCCAGTATTTGATGAAAACATGTTTTTATATTACGAAGATAGCGAGTTTTGCGAACGTTATGGGCGTTTAGGAAAAAACATTGCTGTTACACAAAAATCTTTAGTTACCCATATAGTTTCTGGGACAACTAGTAGAGATAAAAAGGCGCAGCTGAACCACGCGACTTTTAGTAAACTTTACTTCTTAAAAAAACATGGAACATTGCTCTCGCTATATCTAAATTTGATTTATTTTTCAACTCAAATTTTTTGGGGGCAGCTTACCAGTAACACGAATTTTGCGGTTGGCCGCTGGCAAGGTGTTCGAAGTTTTCTAAAGTTTAATATGACGCATTGAAGGGTAAATGTGTAACTTTTTTCTATTGTCACTCAAATGGATGTATTGAAGCAATGATTTCTAAGTTCTTTTTCATTTGCTTCCCTTCCTGAAATTTATACACTCTGACATGAAGCCTGACTAATATGCTAGTTAATCTTGCCTACCTACTTAAAAAACCTACTGGTACAACCACATATGCTCTAAACTTACTGCCATACTTAAATCAACTTAATCCTTGCTACTTGTCGACTTCTGCTAGTGGTCTTGAAGACTATTACTCTGTCCCTGAGAACCTGACTGCTGAATACGGTGTCAGTGGGCATTTACGAAGGTTGCTATGGACTCAATTTGGTATCCCGTCCATTTATCAAAAGCATATTAAAGAAAGTCATTCTTCTAATCTTTTATTTTCCCCCATTCCTGAAGCCCCTATTGGTACTAATTGCCGCATTGTTGTTACTGTTCATGATCTGATACCGCGGCGATTTCCAAAGCTATCTAGAGCATTAGCCTGGTTATATCAATACTATGTTCCCCGTGTACTTTCTACAGCAGAGCATATCATTTGTGACTCTTATTCTACAGCTAACGACCTTATACAGTTTTATGGGTTAAGTGCAAAGAAGATAACTCCAATTCTGCTGGCCCACGATAGTAGTCATTTCCAGCCTTTAAACTTGGAGCAGCAGAATTATTTTTTGGTATTGGGTCGTCATGCACCCTACAAAAATATTGCATCGGCTATTAGTGCCTTTTCAAAGCTGCCTAATTTCTATAATTATGAGCTGTGGATTGCTGGTCCTTCTGATTCGCGTTATACTCCCGCTCTCGAGGCCCAAATTCAAGCACTAAATCTTAGCAATCAAGTTAAGTTTCTAGATTATGTGCCCTACCAGCAGTTGCCGATTTTATTAAATCAGGCCATAGCTCTAGTTTTTCCTAGCCTTTGGGAAGGATTCGGTTTGCCTGCTTTGGAAGCAATGGCTTGTGGAACTCCTGTTATCACTTCCAACCTCTCATCACTACCTGAAGTTGTAGGGAGTGCAGCTATTCTTATTGACCCCCATAATATTAATGAAATGGCAGATGCAATGCGAATGATTATTGATGATCCTCAAATGAGTAGAAATTTGAGGATTACAGGTTTGGAGCAGGCTCGACGCTTTAGTTGGGAGAAGACAGGCCAACAAACAGTGGAAGTTCTTCAACGATTTTTATAGTGGAGCTTCTAGAGTGTGATTTGAATCATTGCTGCTTTTGCTCTAAACGTAGGATGATTTTTCTTTGATTGCATGAGTAGGGTATTTATGAGTCAGCTCTTAAAACAAGTTGATCGCTATACCAAATGTTTCTATCAGCCAGTATCTTCATATCTTTGTGTCTTAGCCGAATAACTAGCTTACGAGAACTAAGCGTTATCCTCTCCAATTATCTATGAATTATTCATTGCCTTCTTCTGGTATAAAGGGTGATGAATGTCTTGCAGATCCGAGGTTTCCGAGAACGATGAAAGTGTCTCCTACAGATATTCCTGAGGTGCTCGTTTTGGAGCCACAGGTCTTTGGTGACCATCGTGGTTTTTTTATGGAAAGTTTTAATCAGCGAACTTTTCGGGACAAAACTGGTCTAAAGGTTGAATTTGTTCAAGACAACCATTCTGCTTCTGTTGCCGGAATTTTGAGGGGACTTCACTACCAGATTCAGCAGCCTCAGGGAAAGTTGTTGCGAGTAGTTGTGGGGGAAATCTTTGATGTTGCAGTAGACCTACGACAGTCTTCTGCAACCTTTGGCAGATGGGTTGGGGAAGTGCTCAGTGCTGAAAATAAGCGGCAGCTGTGGGTGCCACCGGGGTTTGCTCATGGCTTTCTGGTGTTGTCAGATTATGCTGAAGTACTTTACAAGGCGACTGACTATTACGCTCCAGAGTACGATCGAACGCTGCTTTGGAATGATGAGACGATTGGAATTGTGTGGCCGCTAATGGGTTTAGTGCCTACTCTCTCAGCTAAAGATCAGGTTGGTACCCGTTTGCAGGATGCAGAGGTATACCTCTGATGAAAATTTTGTTGGTAGGTAGTCAAGGTCAAGTTGGCCAAGAACTACAGCGTACTTTGCCACATCAAGGACAGGTTGTGAGTCTGTCTCGAACAGAACTGGATTTGTCACAGCCAGGGCGAATTGCTGATGTAGTGAGCCAAATTCGTCCTGATGTAGTAGTTAACGCAGCGGCCTATACCGCAGTTGACCGAGCTGAGACTGAGGCTAGCCTTGCGTATTGCCTGAATGAAACTGCACCGAGCCTTTTAGCATCGGCAGCGAAGCAGTATGGAGCAGGGATGATCCACCTATCAACAGACTACGTGTTTGATGGTTCAAAAAATACACCCTACACCGAGCTTGACCCCACCGCCCCGTTAGGAATTTATGGTCAGTCTAAATGGGCAGGTGAGGTAGCAGTACAACGGGCTAGTTGTCAAGCCCTAGTATTACGGACAGCTTGGGTTTACGGGGCAGCTCCTAGTGCTAAAAACTTTGTCAAAACTATGCTGCGATTGGGGACTGAGCGAGATCAGATTAAGGTCGTTGCAGACCAAGTTGGCAGTCCTACCTGGGCCCACGATATTGCTTTAGCCGTGAGCGCACTGGTGCCGCATGTACTTTCAGGTAGCACTGGAATTTATCACTTTACTAATAGTGGGGTAGCAAGCTGGTTTGATTTTGCGATCGCAATTTTTGAAGAAGCCCACTCCCTTGGCTTAATTCAAACCCTTCCGACCGTTCTGCCAATTGCAACCTCAGAGTATCCCTTGCCTGCTAAGCGCCCTGCCTATTCTGTCCTTTCCTCGGATAAAATCACTGCACTATTAGGGCAGCGGCCACCTTACTGGCGACATAGTTTGCGCAAAATGCTCATGGAACTTACCCAGCAGACTTAGCGTTTTTAACCGAGGTGGGTGGTCTGTAAATTTACGCTGAGAAAGTAGAAATTATGCCCAATGGGCTGAGGAGTAATACGATGAAAGCGCTGATCCTCTCGGGAGGAAAGGGAACTCGTCTCAGGCCCATTACTTATACGGGTGCCAAGCAATTGGTTCCAGTCATGAATAAGCCAATCCTGTGGTACGGGATTGAGAATATTGTGGCGGCTGGTATTACCGATATTGGTATTGTGATTAGCCCTGAGACAGGTGATGAAATTCAGTCACGAACGGGCAATGGTAGCCATTTTGGGGCTCGCATTACTTACATTCGGCAAGACAGCCCAGATGGGTTGGCGCATGCAGTAAAAATAGCGCGCTCCTTTCTACAAAATGATCCCTTTGTAATGTACTTGGGTGACAACCTAATTCAGGACAGCCTGAATCTGTTTGTCTATGCTTTTGAAAGTCAAGGACTGGATGCTTCGATCTTGCTAAAGCAAGTAGCTGATCCTCGATCCTTCGGGGTAGCCCGACTCTCTACTGAGGGCCGGGTGTTGGAACTTGTTGAGAAACCCCAAGTGCCACCCTCTGACTTAGCCTTAGTCGGTGTGTATCTGTTTTCCCCTGCAATACATGGTGCCATTGAGCAGATTCAACCCTCAGCTCGCGGTGAACTAGAGATTACTGACGCGATTCAGCGACTGATTGATGACGGCAAAGTGGTAAAGGCAAGTGAGTTGCAGGGATGGTGGCTGGATACTGGCAAAAAGGATGATCTGTTAGAGGCTAACCGAATTTTGCTGGATACTTGTCTGCCAACCTCCTCTGTCAAAGTTGAGGGACAAGATAGCCAAATCAGTGGCCGAGTTCAGGTTGGTGCGGGAACTACCATCATAAAATCTGTGATTCGGGGACCAGTCGTAATCGGCTGCAACTGCCACATCGAGAACTGTTTCATTGGCCCTTACAGTAGTGTCTCGGATGGGGTGCGTTTGGTTGAAACCGAAATTGACCACAGTGTGATTTTGGGTGGTGCCTGCATTGAGGGCATTTCTCGCCGTATTGTTGATAGCGTAATTGGTCAACGAGCTCATCTCAAGACAACGCCTCAGCGTCCTAAAGCCCTACGTTTTTTGGTTGGCGATGACTCTCAGATTGAGCTGGTTTAGAAAGATGGTTCAGGATGATTTAGGACAGTAGTGTGACGGAGAAGTACTCAGAAGTGACAAACTTTGCTGCAACACGGTTGTTAGTGACGGGAGGTGCTGGTTTTATTGGGTCTAACTT
Organism: Trichocoleus sp.; assembly: GCA_036702855.1. Classification (GTDB taxonomy): domain Bacteria; phylum Cyanobacteriota; class Cyanobacteriia; order Phormidesmidales; family Phormidesmidaceae; genus JACVSF01. Next base: position 7,148 of record DATNQF010000236.1, read on the forward strand.
TGTGCGCTACTGGGTTGAACAACATCCTGACAATCAAGTGTGGGTGTTAGATGCTTTAACCTACGCAGGCAACGTAAACAATATTGCTGACCTAATCAGACGAGAGGCAGTCGAACTGATCAAGGGGGATATTTGCGATCGCACCTTAGTTACCACTCTACTCAAAGACCACCAGATCGATACGGTAGTTCACTTTGCGGCAGAGTCCCACGTTGATCGCTCCATTTTGGGACCTGATGCGTTTGTTCAGACTAACGTAGTGGGTACTTTTACTCTGCTTGAAGCGTTCCGCCAGTACTGGGAGGCTCAGGGTAAGCCCGATTCCTATCGCTTTCTACATGTCTCAACTGACGAGGTTTTTGGCAGCTTGGGTCCTGACGATCCGGCCTTCTCTGAGACAACCTCCTATGCCCCTAACAGTCCTTACTCAGCCTCGAAGGCAGGCAGCGACCATTTAGCCCGAGCCTACTTCCATACCTATGGAATACCGACACTGATCACCAATTGCTCCAACAACTACGGCCCTTACCACTTCCCAGAAAAGCTCATCCCTCTCATGTGCGTCAATATGCTGTTGGGTAAGCCTTTGCCCGTCTATGGAGATGGACAAAACATCCGTGATTGGCTGTTTGTGGAAGACCATTGTCGTGCCATCGCGACTGTATTGAAACAGGCTCAACCAGGAGAAACCTATAACATTGGGGGGCAGGCAGAGGTAAAGAACATCGACTTGGTAACGACTCTCTGCAACCTGATGGACGAACTGGCCGAAGACTTACCAGTGCGCCCCTGCCGAGATCTCATCACCTACGTCAAGGATCGGCCCGGCCATGACCGTCGTTATGCGATGGACATCACCAAAATTCAGACTCAGCTTGGTTGGTCGCCTAGCGTCACGTTAGAAGAGGGGCTGCGGAAGACCGTGCAGTGGTATCTGACGCATCGCGATTGGTGGATGCCTCTCTTATCGGAGGAGTATCAGAACTATTACCGCCAAATTTATGGTTAAACCGTGAGGAGCTAGAGGGAGGGAGAAGCGACATTTGCTAGATCACCTTTAGCCTCTTGCCCTCTACCTTTAGCCCTCTCGCGTCTAACCCCCAACTCCTAGCTGCTCTGACCCTGGCGCTTTGCCATCATTTCTCTGGCGCGAACTTTAAAGGCTTCGAAGGCTTCTGGAGTGGGTTGGGTTGTTTTCCACGCGTCTCGCTCCATCAGGCGAGCAATCCAGGCTTGTAGATTCGGGTATTGCTCGATGGGTAAGCCTAACTGGGTAAACCAAGGAGCGATCGCACCTAGAACCATCTCAGCTAGGGTGATGTGCTCCCCTCCAAAGAAGGGAGTATTGCCTAGTTTGGTTTCAAAGAAGTCGAGGGAGACAGCGGCTTGCTGCTTGGCTTTTTCAGTGGCCTCGGGATCGACTTGGCCAAAGCCTAGTGCCTGTCGGGTTAGGGGTGCGATCGCAGGCAGCAACTCATTTAGGGTGACCATCTGAACCATACGAACGGTTGCGATCGCATCGGCTCCCTTCGGCATTAAAGAAGGGTCAGGATACTTGGATTCCAAGTAATCCAGAATAGCTAGGGATTCTATCAATGTGGTTTCCCCATCTACCAACACTGGAATGTGGTGAAAGGGGTTCATGGTTAAGAAGTCAGGTTGGTACTGCTCCCCTCCGGCCAGGTTGACCTCTACCAGGTCAAAGGATAATCCCTTCTCCAAGAGCGCTAACCAGACGCGGCGGGAGTTGGGAGAAATGGCTGAGTGATACAGCTTGATCATAGGATTCACGTTTTGAGAGCTGTTATTTAGGATGTCATGAACGGAGGACATCCTAGGAAACTTGCTAGGGGTTGACCAAATGCCGGGTCAGACTTAGGCCAACTCCGGCAGTGATGAGAAGAGCCACAACCGAAGAGAGTTCCGGTACGGACTTATTGGGGGTGAAGTTGCCACTGGTGATCAACACTGAATTGCGAGAGTTGCCTCCACCCGCAATTTGAACTTGGCCTTTAATCGTCCAGCCATTGAGTAGGCTGTTGCCTGTGACGTAGAGGAGATCGCCGCTGCTTCCTAGAGACCCCACACTGCCGACTAAGCTTTGCCCATCGACTTCGGTAATAGATAAAAGAGCATCTCGCTTGGTAATAATGCGCAAAGCATTGCCTATAAGCCAATCTGCTGCATAAGACAGAGAAGTGGAGCCCACTTTGACACTCACCAGGGAACCGGGTACCCAACTCATTTCGAAGGGAGTTGATCCATTCCAGGCAAAATTAGCTTGATTGAAGCTACCTAGGACGCTGGTTTGAGTGCCAACCCCAAGCTCCCAAGTTCCCAATCCATTACTGTCTCCGCCTCGGCCTTCAAAGCCATAGGCACCAGGATTAACGGAGACTAAAGACGCAAAGGTTCCCTCATTCGCTTCGGCAAACCGGAGTGTTGCTGCTGAGGCTTGTTGCGGTGCGAGGACGGACCAACCAAGAGTGGTGGTGAGAACGAGTCCAGAAAGGGTGGTCTTGGGGACAGCAGATGGCATAGTGTTGGTTTGGCGAGAGGCGCTTCTGTTCTGTAAATTAAGCCAGAGGTAATGCGGATAGCAATGGGAAAACAGCTTTTGGTCACAGAAATGGAGGTTGATTGCAGAATCTTAATGATGGGGCGCTCTGCTTGGAAGGACTCCTCTTGTCCAGACAAGGGTTGCTGTCTTTGTGATGTAAGGGCAAGGGGCGTAGTGACAGCAAGACTTAATTAGGACGGATGATGGCGGGAAAGGTTTATCTAGTGGGAGCTGGTCCAGGCAGTCTGGACTATTTGACGGTGCGAGGGTACCGCCTGCTAACCGAAGCTCAGGTATTGGTTTACGATGCCTTGGTCGATGCAGAGGTCTTGGCAGTGTTGCCACCTAACTGCGAACACATCGATGTCGGCAAGCGGGGGGGACGTCCTAGTCCTGAGCAGGCCGAAATTGACCAGTTGTTGGTGAGGTTATGCCAACAGGGTCAACAGGTGGTGCGGCTAAAGAGTGGCGACCCGTTTATTTTTGGCCGAACTACCTCAGAAATTCAGGCATTAAAGTCGGCAGGCTGTGATTTTGAAGTGGTGCCTGGGGTTTCGTCGGCGCTTGCTGCACCGCTGTTAGCGGGTATTCCCCTGACTGATCCAGTGTGGAGTCATGGATTTTCGGTGGTGACAGCCCACGACTTGGAATTGCTCGATTGGCAGGCTCTAGCCCAGATGCAAACCTTGGTGCTGCTGATGGGAGGCCGCAATCTTTCTGGAATAGTGGCACGATTGCGTAGTCATGGAAAGCGACCAGAAACCTCTGTGGCCATTATTCGTTGGGCTGGGCATCCCCAGCAGCAGGTTTGGGTAGGTACTTTGCTCAGCATTGAACAGTTGACTAAGGGGGAAAGCTTGTCGCCTTGCGTGATCGTGGTCGGAGAGGTGGTAGGATTGCGACCGTATTTGATGGGACACGACGCGTGAATTCCCCGCTTCCCCTTATCGGCAAAACGTTTTTAGTGACTCGTTCAGCAGGTCAATCCAGTCAGTTTACTAACCTGTTAATGGCACAAGGCGCTCAGGTGGTGGAGATGCCGGCGTTGGAAATTCGGGGGCCATCGAGCTGGGCAGCTTTGGATGATGCGATCGCAACCCTTCCCAGTTTCGACTGGTTAATTCTCACCTCGGCCAACGGAGTTACCTACTTTCTGGAGCGGCTGAGGGCACTGGGTAAAGATGTCCGGGCTTTGGCTGGGGTGAAACTGGCAGTTGTGGGAAAAAAAACGGCGAGTGTTCTGGCGCAGGAAGGAGTATCGCCAGATTTCATTCCGCCAGATTTTGTGGCGGACTCCTTAGTAGAGCATTTTCCAGAGCCGGTATCTGGTTTGAAAGTGCTGTTTCCTCGGGTCGAGAGTGGTGGGCGTGAGATTTTGGTGAAGGAGTTAACAGTGGCAGGGGCCACCGTGGTGGAGGTGCCTGCCTATGAGTCGGGCTGTCCGCTGAAACCCGATCCAGAAGCGCTAGCCGCCCTAAAATCGGGCTCGGTAGATGGGGTCACGTTTGCGAGTTCGAAAACAGTGCGTCATTTCTGTACCCTTCTGGCACAAGGATTGGGACCGAACTGGCAGGTGGTTTTAGAGGGAGTGGTAGTGGCCTCGATTGGGCCACAAACTTCAGACACTTGCCGAGAACTGCTGGGACAGGTGGACATTGAGGCGACGGAATACACATTAGAGGGGCTAACACACGCGATCACAACATGGGCCAGCGCATTATCGGCTTAACAGGTGGCATTGCTACGGGTAAATCGACGGTTTCCCAGTATTTAGTCGACCGATACGGTATTCCAGTATTAGACGCGGATCAGTACGCACGGGAGGCGGTTGCGTTAGGTTCGCCTATCTTAGGTGCGATCGCACAGCGCTATGGCCCCACAATTCTTTTGCCAGAGGGCAGCTTAAACCGGGCGCAACTGGGCGAGATTATTTTTCATAACTCAAGTGAGAAGCAATGGGTGGAGCAGCAAATTCATCCCTTTGTGCGACAGCGATTTGCTGAGGAAATGCAGCGGCTTCAGGATCAGCCTGTGGTAGTTCACGCCATTCCCCTTTTGTTTGAGGCGAACTTGACAGACCAAGTAACCGAGACTTGGGTGGTAGCCTGCACCGAGGCTCAGCAGCGACAGCGATTGATGCAGCGCAATCAGCTAACACCCGAGCAAGCCGATGCCCGCATTTATAATCAAATGCCGCTGGCAGAAAAACTGGCTCAGGCGGATGTTCGTCTAGACAACTCAACTAGTCTGGAGGCTCTCTATCATCAAGTGGATTTGGCGTTGCAACAAGCTGCTTAGCTCGGCTGCAACGGGTGCCGTTTTATGGGATTGGTTGGTGTGGGAATAGTCGGTTGTGGGGCCATCCTGCTTCAGCCATAGCAGGCTGATGGAAGTACGAGGGGGAAGATCGCCCAAGGCTCCCTGGTGATTGGAGAGTTCTAGCACTCCAAGAATTTGAGAGGTCTCTCGCAGCCACGCTTTAAGGGGAGCGGCATTGCTTTGATGCCACAAATCAGTGGGTAAGAGAAAGGCTGCTAAACCACCGGGCCGCAGGAGTTGCAGACTTCGCTCTAGAAACAGTCTTGCCTGGTAAAGCCGCATTTGGGTTTGAGAGGGGGGCGGCTGAGTGGCGTGACGGTAGGTTTCGGACTTGCGAAAATAATCGCTGAGGTGAGTAAATTGACCGCAGTAATCTCGCCAGGCTGTTGCCAAATCTGCATCAATGGTTAAAAGCTGCTTGCGGTGATTGCGAAAAGCCTCTAGAAAGATGCCCTTGCGCTCGAAGAGATCCTGAAAAGCCTCAAAGAAGTCTTCGGGCGTGCCCTGCAGCACGCCCGAAGGAGGGTGACAGAGCACAACATCAAACCCGTTCTGGCGATTGAGCAGGCTGTAGATATGAAATCCCCAGTGGAAGGGGGATAAGGCATCAATATCTTCTGGGGTAAGCAGACGGCGCTGCACGCGTCCTTGGCGGTCAGACTGGCGGTGTCGAATACCAAGTTGTTGGCTAAACTCATTGAGCAAAAGCTGGTTGAGCTTATCTTGAACATTTTGATTGAGTTCGAGAATGCGATCGCGCAAAAATTCTGCTTGGGCATAGTCGGGAATGCCGTTCGCCTCTGAGAGCAGATAGGTTCGGTCCCGATAATGCTCCAGTCGGATTTGCCGCTCAGCCAGGATGCTGCGATAGTTCTCAGCCACGAGGGGCTGGAGCAGATCCCCCTGAAGTGCCACAGCTTGCTGGGCGTTGGGTGGAGCTTGGGAAGCGGGTCTGCTCTGCACCTGATCAAACCGCTCTGAATCAACGGTCACTAGGCCAATTAGGGCGTTTCCCTGCAAGATATTCAAGGAAACATCTGGCAGGTTTTGTAGGTCCTGTCCCTGTCTGACCTGACCAATCAAACTTAGAAAGAGCTGAAGCCGAGCCAACTCGACTGCTTGGGCAGAGTGATCAACCCCTAGAAAATTCCCGTTTAAGATCTGGCGCGCAATGGCGAGAGGTCTTGCTGGCGGTACTTCTCGCTTCAGCCAGGGCGGTAAACTTGCTGGGCTGGCCGTTTGCACAATAGCAGCCAAACTACTGCACGCCTGACTCAGTGCTGACAGGGCGCTAGCTAGGTAGCGGCCAGAACCACAAGCTGGATCTAAAAGCGCTAGATTAACGGCTTGCTCCAGAAGCGATTTGGCAGTTCCCGCCGGAATGGTCATCAGCAGGTCTTCCCAGCTAGCGGCAGGATACTTTAACTCGGTTTGAGCATAGTGCAGCAGGTGGGCTTGTAGGGTGCGATCGCACAGTGCCTCCACAATTGGCATCGGCGTCATCAGGGGCAGATCCCCTTGCGCGTTGATGAACTGCTCAAATAAAGGGCCAAAAAAATTAGCCAGTAGGTAGGGGGGTACTGTTTCTGCCAGATCTCCTAGCCACTCTAGGGCTGTTTCAAAAGCCGCATCTGCAATGTCAATCGTGCTATAGCATTGCTCCAGGCTGTGCCCCTGAAAGGGGCCTGTGGGAACAAAGGGCAGTTCCCCAAACTGCTGTTGCATGGCCAAGGATCGCTCTTGTGGTGGCAGGATAAAGCCTCTAGACCAAAGGGGAGATAGCCACTCCCGAAAAAAATGATGGGGGCTCTGCTGCTGACTTTGGCCAAATTTATTGTGGAGATACCACTCATCCCCTCGATCCAGCCAGCCACAGCGCTGCAAAGTGACAGCAGCGATTAGGCGGCCAAGGGTCACCAACGCATAGTGCTGCCGGTCGGCTGCACGGGAGATACCTGAGATGCCCTGTTTAAGGGCGTCTAAGCTGCTCACAAACCTAGGATAGGCCTGAAGGACTCCCTGGGGATGCCCACTTAGAAGGGTAGAAGGAACACCCCCCTTTTTCAGCCAGTGCTGGTGCAGGCTCGCTAAATGCAGGGGCCAGTTGTCTAGCTGGGCTTTGACATAAATGTGATGGCAAAGGGGGCTGTTGTCGTCGGCAGTCTCTGTCCAAACCCATAGACTACGATCTTGCTGAACAAAAACGACAATTGGGTTGGCGCACTGCGCAGCAATGGTCCAGTAGATCTCTTTTCGCAGCGCTGGGGTTAGAAACCAAGGCGAAGTCAGCCTTACCTCAACGACAGAACCCTGCTCCACGACTGCCAAAGCTCGAATCTGAGCAGAGGCGAGTTCAGGGAAACTGCTCAAGTCAGGTGAAATCAGGTGTTTAGATTGGCTATCCGAGGCAGGATTCCAGCCCAACACGCCGATAAATAGCGCCTCAAACTCAAACTGCTCCAGTTGAAACTGAACCTGTTGAGCTGTGGTGTCCATAGGGATTAAGAGGACTGTTGCTGATGGGCAGCTAGAGCGTATTTCTTAAAGCGGTCCAGATCCGATTGCAGCTCACCTTCTACCAAGCGGCCCAAAAACAGCCCATCCATCCATTTAATAACGGGAGGCACGGCATAAGAAACCGTTAGCTTAACTGTAGTACTGCCCTTGCGGTCGTAGAAGCGGATTGCGCCCCGGTTTGGTAAGCCATCTACCGATTCCCATTGAATAATCTGTTGGGGGATGAGAGAGACAATGCGAGAGAGCCAGGTGAACTCAAATCCCCGAGAAGCCAGCTTCCAACGGGATAGATCAGGGTCTTCCTTCAACACTGACACCGAATCAATCCACTTCATCCAGCGAGGCATTTGTTCCAAGTCAGACCAGAGGCCCCAGGCCATTTCAATTGGAACGTCAACATCTACCAGAACGCTGTGATCAAGCCATTCGCTCATGGGCGGTTCGTCCCTTTATTGTGTCATCGCACCCTTCATCACCCCGTTCCCTCAGGATTTCATCGCGAGTACGGCTTTGGCCGCCCGGCGTCCTGAAATCGTCGCTCCCTCCATACTATCGATGTAGTCTTGCTGGGTATAGCTACCTGCTAGGAAGAAGTTCGCGATTGGGGTAGCTTGGTCGGGGCGGTAGGGGTCCATTCCTGGGGCTTCCCGGTAGAGGGACTGGGCCAGCTTCACCACACTATACCAGGTCATATTGAGTTCCCTAGACGAGGGGAACAGATCGTGAACCTGCTTGAGGACGTGCTGGGCAATTTCTTCGTTACTCTGCTTGATAAAGGGATCGCCAGGGGTGAGCACCACCTGGAGTAAGGAGCCTTCGCCTTCGCGGTAGTAGTCGCTAGGGCTGGTCAAGGCCATGTCAGCAAAGCAGGAGAAGTCGGCATCGGCTGTGTAGAGCAAGTTATCGAGTCCGGCTGCTTTTTGGAGCTGCTTGCGGGCTTGGGGATCGTTGAGTTCGGTTACCCAACCGTCGAACCGCAACTGCACGGTTGCGACAGGCACTGCATCTAATTTGTAAATGTTGTCGAACTGGGACCATTGTCTCCAGGCCTCAGGGATGAGTCTTTTAACGCCGGGGACGTCGCACGCGCAGACATAGGCATCGGCGGTAATAGTTTCTTCGGTTTCCCCTTGGGCAACCACCAGTCCAGTGACTTGAGTGGCGTCGCCTTCGCCTTCAAACAACACTTGGCGTACGCCTCGACGGGTGTGAATTTGGGTGCCGCGCTCGGTCAGGTATTTGACAATGGGTTGGTGAAGGTAGGTGTCGGGAGACCCTTCTAGCATCCGTAGGACGGATGCTTCGGTTCGGGCGGCAAAGAGCTGAAAGATGGTCAGCATGCAGCGGGCAGACATATTTTCGGTGTCAATAAAGCCCAATGCGTAAGCAATGGGGTTCCACATGCGCTTAAGGCTGCCGTTGGAACCGCCCTGCTTCCGAAACCAGTCGGCGAAGCTAATATTATCCAGCGAGCGGATAGTTTTCATCGCCCCTTCGAAATCAACCAGCCCTCGAACAACTGGGCTGGTGGCGAGTGCGATCGCATTTTGCACCTTATCCATCACCGACAGTTGGGATGTGGTGAAAAATGCTTTAAGCCCATTAAAGGGAGCGCCTGTAATAAACCGGAAGTCCAAGGCTCCAGTCTGGCCGCCCCGATTGATAAAGGTGTGAGTGTGTTCTTTGAGCAGCAGATGATCAAAGGCACCTACCTTCTGCATCAGCTCAAAGAGGTTGTAGTAGCAACCAAAGAAGACATGCAGTCCCATCTCGATGTGGTTGCCGTCTGGATCAACCCAGCTCCCAACTTTGCCCCCGACAAAGGGCCGGGATTCAAAAATTTCAACTTCGTGACCAGCATCAACCAGCTCAAGGGCTGTGACCATTCCAGCCAAGCCCGCACCGACAATCGCAACTCGCATTCGCCGCTTTCTTTAAGGTTTGCTTCACGTATTTTAATAGTTTTGGTTGGGGAACTCACAGAAATTTCACTCGTCCAGTTCCCAATCCATCGCGTACTGAAGCTGGAGAGGAGGGAGATCAAGTTCCTCAGATGTTCGGGCAGTGGCCTCAAACAGGGCATACATGTCTTTGAGCTGAGGCTGTCCCCGAGAGGTGCCAGTGACACCGCCTGCCACAACCACAGCGCAAGCCTTGTTGTACTCTTTTTGCCATTGCTGCCACCGTTTTAGGGTGCGCTTATCAACTAGCTCGCCAGGGTGGTACTCGGCAAACAAGTGAAACTCACCGTCTCCCGTTTGAAGCAGGCCCAGTTCATAGGCATCTCCGCTGAAGATATCTCGGCCTGCATTGAAGCAGATGGATTGAACTCCCTGAGCGGCTTGCAGTTGTTTGATCAAGGCTTGGGCCTTGGGCCTGCTGGTTTGAATCAAAACGATGGGCAGTCCCTTCTCAGAAGGCTCTCGGTCTTCTTCCGGGGCCTGGTAGTAAACAGTTGGATTAAGCCGCAGAAATTCCAACCACTCCGGGGGAAATTGGGTCAGCACAATAATGGAGCCTTCGGGGACAAAGTCATCCCGCAGCATGGGAAAGTCTGGCTCGACTCCCATCTGTTCAGCAAAGGCTTGCTGGGTCGCCTCAGCCAGTTCTTCAGCGACCTGGGGCAGGGTCTTTAGCGTGACGTTCAGAACCTTGCGGTCAGCGGTTGTGTCCGGGTTAGGAATTCGAAAGCGCGACTCTAGGTTGGGGAAAGGCGGTTTATCGAGCCGAGTGTAGTGCTTTTGGAAAAAACGATTCAGGGCTTCTAGGGCAACCAATAAGGTAGCGCCTTCTTCGTCGGCCAGCGTGGTTCGCAGCCCTTCTAGTGGGTGAATGCTGCCAAATTCAGGGTTGATGGCAACCGGTGCTTCCGACAGCCAGTCCCTACGGGAAAAAGGCTTGTGCTGGCCTGAGGGGCCGTTGATCAGTTCAAAGTTCAAGTACAGACAGTCCTGTTCTAAAAACGCTTCCTGCATTTGTTTGGGGGACTGATCGTTGTGCAGCACGCGCTGGCGAAACTGCTTAAGGGATTCTAGGGAGCGGTACATCAGTAGGCCGTACTCAACGCCAGCCATGCCCAAAACCGACACATAAAAGGTCTCGATATCCCAGGCATTGAGTTCAAGAGCAATAATTTGCTGCTCATTGAGAATATGCCAAGGAGCTACTTCCCAGAGATCCAGCGATTTTTCGAGTAGTTCACTGGCGTATTTTTCTGGCAGTTCGGCTTCTTGAGGCTCTTGTCCCTGTAGTGTGTCAAACAGTTCGTCGATTAGCGGGAGTTCGGGGACATAGTCAACCGTGACATCAAGATTTTGCAGCACTCCCCGTAGATAAAACTGAAGCTCGCGATCGCACACCACAATTTTCTGGGGTCGTGCGGGCGGTTGGGAGCCTTGGGGACTTTCCATCGCTTGAAGAAAAGAGCGCACCAAAGGTTCATAGCCGCTGTCAGAGGGCACGATCGTCAAGGCTCGCACCATGCCGTGAGTTCCGTCCACCCACAAGATACAGTCACTGTTTGGATTACCTTCGCCGCTCTCATCCATACTGTCTGCAATGAAGCCGCTAATCTCACGCCGATCTGCTTCCCAAACACTAGGAATTTTGGGCAGTTGCTTCAGGCGTTGAAGGGTAATGCGGCTCAGTGTGCTCATGGGCAGGGGTACTTACTTAACGAACGGAAACAGAGAGCGGCGAAGTTTGGAGTGCAATATCGCGAATAGTGTAACAAGCCAGCTAGCGATTCAGGGGCGCCTGAAATTGGGTCAGAGTAGAGTTTCCTGGCTTGTTCAAGGAGAGGCTGTTAAACCAGACAAGTGGCAGGTATTGGTCGAAGGGCTTCTGGCGCATTAACTATTTTGATGATGGCTGGTGAGAACTGGATGCAGGAGGGAGACTGCCTATCAGGCCTGTGAGCTAGACTATGGATTAAAGTATCTATTGATGTTGTCTCAAGTTCCCCAAAATGTCGGGGATTGAAGGATTTTGTAATTCAGCCCGGTCTGAATTGGGATAAACGGCTTGAAACGTCTATAAGTTCTTGTGTGTAGGTTCTCATGGCACAGACAGCTGAACAGCAAAAAGGCATTTTGATGACGGAGGCTGCCCTGCAACACGTCAAGGCGCTCCAAGCCCAGCAGGGTAACCAGGAATTGTGCCTGCGGGTGGGCGTACGGCAGGGCGGCTGCTCCGGGATGTCTTACATGATGGATTTTGAAGATCCAAAGAACATCACAGAGCACGATGAAGTCTACGATTACGAAGGCTTCCGGGTAGTATGCGATCGCAAAAGCTTGCTGTACTTGTACGGCATGATGCTTGACTACAGCAATGCCCTCATTGGTGGCGGCTTCCAGTTCACCAACCCCAATGCAGCTCAAACCTGCGGTTGTGGTAAGTCCTTTGGAACTTAATGCCTGACGTTGAAGGGGCGTTAAAATAGACTTCTTACAGACCTGGGCGTTCGCGTCTGGGTCTGTTGTATTGTTGTAGACCTTACAGAATTTTCAGTCGTACCATGAGCCAGACCGTTGACACCCTATTCGACACGGGAATTGAGCGATACAAAGCAGGCGAGTCCCCCAGTGCGTTAATTCCGGTCTTTAAGGAAGTTTGCGATCGCGCTCCCAAAAGCAGTGCTGCTTGGACCTGTCTGGCTTGGCTATATCTGTTGGAGGACAAGGCTGCTTCTGCTCTCAAAGCAGCCCAGAAAGCTGTGAAGCTCAATCCCCAAGATCCCCAGGCTCGGGTCAACTTGGCTGTGGCTATGCTCGAATCAGGCAAAACAGGCGTGCGTGAGCACGTTGAAATCGCCAGTCAAGTTATCATGGCAGTGCCCGAACTGCGGGAGGAAATTCAGCAAAGCCTTGAAGATGGTTTTAGTCGTAAGCCGGAGTGGCCTAGCCTAACCCGTGTGCAGAACTGGCTATTTGGCTCCTAGCAAGACTCGATCAAGTTCCGAGTCCGCTACTGATGCTATGAAAAACCCTGAAGCACAAGCTTCAGGGTTTTTCATATACAAGCTACTGCATCTTGAAGTGAACTTGAGGAAAGCTTGATTAGCAGCCCCTTGAGAACACACTGTTGACTGGGATTAAGGTGATACCCCTAATCCTAACTGTTGCTGATCTAACCCTAACAGCGGCAGTTACCCAACCCATAGCTACGGGTTCTTAACCTCAATCAAGACGACCAGAAAGGTCTACCTTTCGTCTGAGAAGAATCTGCCAAAAGACAGAAGAAGGTGTGACAGGAGACAGAGAGAAGGTGTAAGGAAATGGATAAGAACAAACGTATTGATTTTGCTTTCTGCCCTTAAGGATAACTACTAAAGACAAGAAACAATCACTTTATCTATCGTTTATAGCTGATCTTGCCTTGATCCCTAATAGGTTTGTTCAAAGTGAATAAATACCTATTTCTAAAGGAATATCGAAGGATAGCTTGGGGAATTTCTGTAAATAAATTTGAATGTAAACTTTCCCTCAACTGCTGAAATTTCAGGGTTCTCACCACTCCAAGCGTCTATTACTAACCTTTTGTGGCTCCAAAAGCCGCTTTATTACAAAACGCAACGCTCCTTCTGTGAAACAAACAAATAAATAACTTAATGAAATTCCCAGAAAGCCAATGATAAGATTCTGTCAACTTGGATATAAGTCTTTCTTGTTAATGGCTGGTCGTCGTTCTTGGAGTTAATGGTCATGGTCAGACGTAATGTAGAAATCAAACCTGAAACCCGTAACCATAAGGGATTTTTCGTTCAAGATGCTGCCTACGAACTAGTAGGAATCGAGCAAACCGGATGGGCGCTTATCTGTATTGATGAAGCAGTTTGTCACTATGTTGATCCGGATAATCTCTTGATCCCTATTGGGGAAGGCCACGAATTGGAGTGATTTTTACCTTACCTAGACAGTAAAGGTAAATACGTTCTAACCTGGCAAAACTCAGCGCGTACGATATGGCTGCTCCGATGGGGCAGCCATCTTTTATGGTGAGGCTTGGGGTTAAATAGAATGTGGAAAAGGTGCGATCCAACTGGAGGAACTCTCCCATGAGAGATCAGATTAATCGGATTATTAGCTGGGTTTTAGTGGTCGATCTATTTGTGGTGCTAACTGCTTTTGCCTGGTTCATGGCGGCTGTGCTAGGAAAAAGCATGAACGTGAATTTGGGGCTAGACCTCTGGTATAGCCTGTGGAATCCCTTCATTCTGCCTGCCATTAGCGTCCTGATGGCCGGATCAATCGCGAGTGGCGTAGTAGGTTGGATTGGCAAAAAGTTTGGTCAGGATGTCCAGGGCTAGTTACCAAAGGCGTTGAGTGCGGGTATACCAGCGCAACAGAACGCGGGCTAGCCGATGGGGGTCGTGTCGGACAGCCTTGTGCTCACTCTCTAGCATGACGTTGGCTGCAATAATACGTCGCCCAGACTCGACAATGGCTTCTCGATCAAGTTCCACGGGCATTGAGCCTTCTTTCATATAGCGCTCTCTCGCAGCGGCAGACGGAGGCTCTCGCTGGACGAGCACCGCGTCAAATAAATACCGTCCACAAGCTTGATCGATGGCGCGAATGTGGTCTGATACTTTGAACCCGTCAGTTTCCCCTGGCTCCGTCATAATGTTGCAGACGTAAATGCGAGGAACTTGACGGCTTGCGATCGCATTGACAATCTCTGGAACCAGCAAGTTAGGAATAATGCTGGTGTAGAGACTCCCTGGGCCAATCACAATATAATCTGCCTCCTGAATGGCTTTGATCGCCTTGGGTAGAGCGGGGGGATCCTCTGGCAAACATCCGATTGCCACAATTCGGCCTTTGGCCTCAGTAATTTTGGACTCTCCCACAATGCGGCGACCATCGCTTAGTTCTGCCCAAAGTTGAACATCGCTCAGGGTGGAGGGTAACACCTGACCCCGTACTGCTAAGACTTTGGAACTAGCGGCAATGGCCTGCTCCAGATTACCTGTAATCTCATTCATGGCTGTGAGAAACAAGTTGCCAAAGCTGTGGCCTACCAGTCCGCTACCGTTGCGAAAGCGATATTGGAACAGTTCCGTCAGTAGTTTTTCCTCATCTGCCAAGGCTGCTAAGCAGTTGCGAATATCGCCAGGAGGCAACACACCCATTTCCCGCCGCAATCGCCCTGAGGATCCGCCGTCATCAGCCACAGTAACAATCGCGGTAATGTTTGAGCTGTATTGCTTCAAGCCTCGCAGCAAATTCGACAGCCCTGTGCCGCCACCTACCACAACCAGCTTTGGACCCCGCGATAATCGCCGCTGGTTCAGCAAGACATCCAGCAGTTCCTCCTCCTGACCGGGCATCAAGAGGTCAGTAATTACTCCCAAGGTTCGGGTTTGACCCCAGAGAATAACCAGCAGTCCAAGGAGAACCGCTAGGGGGCCACTGACGTAGTTGGGAATTAGATTTGTAATGAAGCGCAGCAGAGAACCGAGAAACTGGACGGTATAAAATACTGGCGTTAGTTTCAGCCAGACTAGTGTCCCAAAGCCGACTAAGAGTACACCAACAACGCTAAGTAGTAGCCACCGCTTGACAAGCAGCCCCGGAGCTAACCAAGCAACCCAGCGATTGACCCGGCGAACGGGCACAAATCGGTTGCCCGAGTGATGCAAACGGCGCAAAAACTTGATCATCGCAGTATTAAGGGGCTTAAGCAACATTGCATAGGGCTAAGAGAACACGTCAGGATAGAACGGGGTGCAGACGCCTTCGATGGATCAGTGTAACTTCTGTCACGATACAAAGGTGACTTCGATTCCATCGGCCCTTAGTTGAGCGACCGATCCTGGTTCCTCTTTGATAGAGTCGAAGAACCCTAAACAGAAACACCGCATTGTTGCACTATCCCGTCACCCTCAATGCATACTCAAGCCTGTGTATGTTATCCGTGTACGTTAGCGAAACCAGCAAATAGACCTGCTCCTTGAAAGGGTACAAGCTTATGTCCCTAACAGTCCGTTGCTGAATTAGTTAGATCGTGAACCCTCACAGATTTGACCCGTGTAGGCTCCTTGTAGCATCTATAACTTGACCTATGGTGGATCAACTGACTGACCAACAGAAAGACCGTGAAGGCTGTAGTGATGAACCGCTACTTCAGTTGCGGGGTATTACAAAGCGCTTTGGCAACAATACCGTTTTGGACGGGGTTGACCTCGTGATTTATCCGGGGGAAGCCGTTGCCATTATTGGTCCATCTGGAACCGGTAAATCTACCATTCTGCGCATCATTGCTGGCCTAGAAGCCCCTGATGCTGGCGAAATATACGTTCAAGGGCAGCGGCGAGTGGGTCTGATCGAGGATGCTCCAGATCCGATTGGAATTGGAATGGTGTTTCAGCAGGCAGCGCTTTTTGACTCGCTAACGGTACAGGAAAATGTTGGCTTTTTGCTCTATCAGCACTCAAACCTAGGGGCTAATGAGATCAGGCATATTGTGGATGGAGTGCTTGAAATGGTAGGTCTTCCAGGCATTGGCAGTCGCTACCCTGCAGAGTTGTCGGGTGGAATGCGCAAACGGGTCAGCTTTGCTCGTGCCATTGTGTCTAACCCAGACAACCCGACAGATCGGCCCGCATTGTTACTGTATGATGAGCCCACCGCTGGTCTAGATCCGATTGCCTCTACCATCATTGAGGACTTGATTCGCAACATTCAGGGAGGACAAGGCTGTAGTTCTTACATCATCGTCACCCACCAAGACAGCACGATCAGAAGAACTGCAGATCGGGTGATATTTTTGCACCAGGGCAAAGTTCGCTGGAATGGATCTGTCCTCGACATCGATAAGACGGATAATCCCTTTATGCGCCAGTTCTTTAGTGGTCGGGTAGAAGGTCCTATTCAACTGGTACATTAACGGGTACATTCACTCGCAGTCAATGGGGAAGTGAGATGCGGGCACGGGCTATTCGTGAGGGTTCGGTTGGGCTACTGATCTTAGTCAGTATTGCCCTATTTGGTGGGCTGGTGTTGTGGCTCCGAGGATTAAATCCAGGAAAGCGAGCCTACCAAGTTACCTTTGTGTTTGAAAATACTCTGGGAATGCAGGAAGGAACAGCCGTTCGCTACCGGGGCGTGCCCGTGGGGCGAGTTCTGGCTATTGATCCAGACGCGAATGCCGTGCAGGTGCTTGTTGAGATTACCGTTCCCAATCTCCGAATTCCCAAGGCTGTGCAGGTAACGGCTAATCAGACTGGTCTGATTGGCGATACTACGATTGATCTGGTGCCTCTAAAAGTGCTTTCTGAAAGCAGCCTGGCTCTCAATCCAATTGGTGAAAACTGCGATCGCAGTCTTATTGTCTGTAATGGGGATGTGTTGGAGGGAGAAGCCGGAGCCAGCTACGAGGCTTTGTTGCAGTCTGTAGAGAGGCTCGCCAGCTCACTCGGTGATCCTCAACTGATTGGTACGCTCAAGTCAACGCTGGCTAGTGCGGCTGTTTTTACTGATAAGGCGACCGTTTTAACCACTGAGTTGACAGGGCTATCTCAATCAGTGCGGTCGGAGGTAAGACCCTTGGCGGCTTCTGCCCGTCGAGTGACAGATAATGCTGGAAACGCTGCTGCTCAATTTGAAGTGACCGGGGCAGAACTTAACCGACTGGTCACGGCCAATCGCTCCAATCTCAACGAGACTCTGACCAACGTCAATGTCAGCAGCCGCCAATTAATCTCGATCATGAACAGGCTGGAACCTGCCGTTCGAGACAGCCAATTCATTACCAATCTGGATGTGTTGTCAGCCAATGCGCTTACAGCTTCTGCCAACCTGCGTGATCTGACGGGCGCATTTAACACGGGGGACAATATTGTGGTGCTGCAACAGACCCTAGATTCGGCCCGGACAGTGTTTCAAAGCGCCCAAAAAGTCCTAGCTGATGTGGATGAACTCACGGGTGATCCCACACTTCGTAATAACCTTAGAAATTTAATCAACGGGCTGAGTGATCTGGTGTCTTCTACTGATGCCCTGGAAGATCAAGTGCAGTTGGCCCGCTTACTTGCGCCTATCGAAGGGCACACTACTGCAACCCTCACTCTAACGCCGCTACCGCCCTTGAAGGAATCTCAAGTTCCGACTGTGGAAGGCCCAATTTTAATGGCTCGAACTGGGCAATACTATCGGCTGGAATTTGCCGAACCGAGTGCCGATGTCCCGCCAACACCTCCTAGCCCGATCAGGCCTACACCTGAAGCAACACCTATTAGATCAACTACGGAACCCCTCAATCAACCTTCTCAGTAGTTATTGGGGTTGAAACGCGGGAATTGGCCGGGTAGCTAGCGTAACTGCACTACGGGCTGGTTAGAGAGCAGAATGTCCCCGGTGAGAATATCTTCGACAGTGATGCGGAGAAAGCGATCGCTATCGACCTGAAACTGCACCCGAATGCGATCGCTTCCAGGCATTCCTGGCGGCATGAGCTGAGCAATGGTACGAGCCCCATCACGGTCGTTCAAGGGCTGCACTTGAGTCGTGCCTTGGTTAACTTGACGGGTAATCAAGCGATCGCCCTCAAAGTAAACCTCAGTGCGGCTGGCTTCATCGCCCAATTCGCCCAAAATCAGTTCAATACTGGGTTGTTTTTCGGTAGAAGCACCCAACGTCAGTTCTACTGGGGCATCCATAGGATAGGGCTGACCTTGTTTGACAATGGGATGCCAACCATGACGTTTATTGCGCCTATCCCAATAGCGAATACCGTAGCTGTGATAGAGAAAGTCTTGGAGCTTAACCCCTTGCTGAAGCTGTAGTGCCCCCTGGGCAATGGCTTCAAAGGGGCGATCGCACCGGATTTTATCGGCTGGGAAGAAGCCACGCACCCAGTCTTGCACCGCTGGAATCTGGGCCGTACCGCCTACTAGCAGCACTGCGTCAATATCTTCTACGCCAATGCCCTGCCGTTGGGACTGCTGCAAGACCTGAGTCAGTCGAGCATCAAGCCGATCAAAAAACTGGTTTTCCCGCAGAATGGCGTCGAACTGTTCTCGGTTCAGTGCCAGTTCAAACGTTTCAAAGGTCTCATCATTGAAGTAAACCTCTGTCGCCTGCTCCTGACTTGATAGCTGGATTTTGAGCCGTTCAGAGAGTCGCAGTGTCAAGGGCGACACAGGTAAACTCTGGCTAGTGGCAAAGTAGTCAGCCAACCAGTTATCAATATCGGCTCCGCCTAAACTTTCCCCGGCTTTGGCAAGAACCCTGGCTGTCTCAACCTTCTGGGCTGAGTTTTCGGCCAGCGATCGGTTGCCCCACTTGAGAATAAAGCCTAGCGGTTTGCGATCTGCGGGAAGCTCTAGCCGGACCAGCGAGAGATCTAGCGTTCCACCGCCAAAGTCAATCACCAGCAGGGTGTTTCCGCCACTCAAGCCGTATCCTAGCGCCGCAGCTGTCGGTTCATCCAGCATTCGCACCTGCTGAATGTCTAACCCCTCGCAGATCTGGCCTAGCCAGTTGCGATAGGCTTCGAAGCTATCAACAGGAACGGTGAAGGTGAGCGCATCAATTTCACTAGTGGTGTCCTTTAGCTCGTTCAGCACGTGAGTGAGAAACCAGCGTCCCACCTGCTCAAAAGTCACGTCTTGGCCCTCGATTTGGGGCAGGAACCCTTGCCAGGGCACCCCAATCCCTCGCTTGAAGTTGCGGAAAAATCGGGGATCTTGGGTCACGTCCAAACCGCGATCGCGTACCGTTTGCCCTGCCAAAATCGTTCCTGAAGTGGGCTGCTCCACATAGACCAAGCTAGGAATCAGCGGCGGATTGTCCCCCAAGCTGTAGCTAAGGCCAGGCAATACCAACGTTTCAGGTGCCTGGGTGGCTGCATTCCAACGGGCCACGACGGTGTTGCTGGTGCCGAAGTCAATGGCAAGGGTCATGTCTCAGGAAGAACCAGAAAGACGACAAAAAGAGGGCATCAGTGCAGGAAGCTCCATTCTGGGTTTATTAAGTCATCAAACACAGCCGGAATCAAGCGGTTACATCTCTTTCGACAGGCCCCCCTTGAGTCATTAACGGACGCTGATTGCGATTATCCGTCCACGTAGACATTCCAGAAGGCGGGTTCTGCGGATTGCTGACCATCATTACTGAGCAGGCCAAATCTGAGATTAGGCGGTTTGTAATATCGCTGGCAACCAAAAGTCCCGCAGACGTTTGCCGTCGAGTAGAGCGCAGGATGACCAAATCATGGCTTTTAGAGAAGCGGCTGATTACGGGTGCGATCGCAACTGCGGGCACGAGTTCGATCTCGGTGCTCAGTTCTGGGCGAGAACTGCTAATCCAGCGACTAAGCTGCTCCTTAAAATGAGTAATTTGGGAGGCAGGAGTGCGGGGATGATAGACGTGAAGTAGAGTAATCTGCCCTTCGTTAGCCAGGGCTAGTCGCTCAGCCAGCTGGATTTGCTGAAGCGCATATTCCGAAAGATTCTTCAGAGGCACTAGAATGCGTCGGAAATTGCTCGGTTCATCGACCATACGGATCACCACCACGGGGCAGTGAGCAGACCAGCATACCGAGTCAATAACGCTGCCAAACAGACGACTCTGGAAGGTGTTATTTCTACCCCACCCCATCAAGATCAAGTCAGCTTGCTGTTCCCGTGCGGCTCGGGTAATGCCTTGAGCAACGTTGTCGTCGATCCGCAGCATTGGGGTTGCCTGTACCTTCATTGTCTGAGTCATCGACTCGGCTCTAGCAACTAGTTGCCGCCCACGGGCCATTCCCTCCGCCAATTGCCGCTCTCCCAAAGCCGCATTTGCCGTTACCACAGCCAAGGGAAGTAGATGCCCCGACCCATCGCGCACCAGATGAGCCGCTAGACAAATCAAGGGTTGCTCAGTTTGAGGATTTGCGACCGGAACTACTAACGTCAACCCCTCTTTGGCTAAGGCCAGAGCTCCTGTCGTCTCTGCCGCCAGACCCCGCTCAGCTAACGCTGCTGCCAAAATAGGCGCAGACTTAGCTGTAATAAATGGGCCTAGGGTCGCAGTGATCAACATCATCACCAGAACGCTATTGAGCACGGCTTCATTTAGCAGGCCTACTCGGTAACCCACTAGGGTAGCTGCTAGCGTCGCTGCGACTTGGGGCATGGACAGCGACCAGATGGTCATCGTTTGTGCCCAGTTGTAGCGATATAGAAGCCGAGTGAAGAACGCAGCGAGAAACTTGCTCCCAATAAGCCCTACCACAATAGCCAGACAGAGCCAGATAGCCGATAGAGTTCGAATAAAGGCAGGTAAGTCAATTAACAACCCCATGTCGACAAAAAAGATGGGGATAAACAGGACACTGCCCACAAAGATGACTTTCTCTTTGACTTCTCCCTCAGGTAGAACGTTATTAACAGCGAGTCCTGCCAAAAACGCCCCCACAATTTTTTCAATGCCAGCCACTTCAGCCCCTACAGCCGACACAAACAGGGCTAGCAAAATAAAGAGAAACTGGTTGCCTTCATTGTCCCCAGAACGTCGGAAAAAGACTCGACCAACCCGATCCAAACTGAACAGTACCAGGAATACGTAGAATGCGATTACGCTGAGTAACCGTATTCCGGTGGCAGCCGTTAGCTCCCCTGTATTGAGCGCTACGCAGAGCGCCAACAGCAGCAAGGAGCCAATATCCGTAAAAATGGTGCCGCCAATCGTAACTACCACTGACTCATCACGAACAGCCCCTGCATTTCGCACAATTGGGTAGCCTAGCGGCGTGTGGGAAGCCAGTAATGAGCCAATCAGGACTGCGGCGTTCCAACCAAAGCCAAAGACTCGACCGATAATGGTTCCGGTGATCAACGGTAGGAAAAAGGTCAGCAGGCCAAATCCCATTGATTTGTGGCGAATTTTGTTAAATTCTTCTAGGTCAATTTCTAGACCTGCCACAAACAGCAAATACACCACTCCAATGTCCGAGAGCAAACTCATAGTCTCAGACTCATTGTTGAGCCAGCCTAAGCCGTGAGGCCCGAAAATGAGGCCCGCTGCTAGGAGTCCGACTAAGTCTGGCAGGCCTAGCTTTTGTACAAGGGGCGGTACTGCCAAGATAATTGCCAGCAGCAGCGTGAACAAACCGATCGGATTTTCACGAAAAAAGGCTAATACAACGTCCATAACCCCCCCTACCGGATGCTGAGTCACCAAAACACCACCCACCTTGCTAGAAACTTCCGAAAGGAAGCTGCCCTACCCTTAAGGGCAGGGCAGCAAAAACCCTATCAGGCAATCAAGCAATGGATGTGTTCGGATTTTAAGCAAGTTCTCTGAAAAGAGCTATCTCTCTTAGGGAAGGCAAACTGGCTGTCCTCCTGGCATAGCAGGGTTCACAGACGACACGCAGCCTCCCTCATCTCCTCTTTCCCGCTATCAAATTTTCTTCCCCTCTTGAGTCCCTATCAAGCTGGCGATTAAGATCAAAGTCCGATGCACAGAAGGAACCGGATCATGGACGGGGTGAAAATTCCCACCTCCAAGAGTTTTAAGAAGCTTCAGGCCTGGTTACGGGGCCAGGTTGGTAAAGCCATCCACGACTACGACATGATCCAGGATGGCGATAAGGTCATGGTCTGTCTGTCGGGCGGTAAGGATTCTCATACCCTGCTCGATATCCTTCGGTTGCTGCAACGCAGTGCCCCGATTAAGTTCGACATCTTGGCAGTAAATCTGGATCAAAAGCAGCCTGGGTTTCCAGAACACGTCCTGCCCGAATACTTTCAATCTATCGGTGTTTCTTACCGGATTGTCGAACAAGACACCTACAGCACCGTTAAGCGCATTATTCCTGAAGGTAAGACGATGTGTGGCCTCTGCTCAAGGTTGCGGCGAGGCGTCCTCTACCGAGTAGCAGCGGAGGAAGGGGCAACAAAAATTGCGCTGGGTCATCACCGAGATGACATGGTTGAGACGCTTTTTCTCAACTTGTTTCACGGTGGACGCCTGAAAGCGATGCCGCCCAAGCTGCTGACAGATGATCAGCGACATATTGTCATTCGCCCCTTGGCCTACTGTTCCGAGAAGGACATCGCAAAGTATGCCCGGCAGCGCCAATTCCCGATCATCCCGTGTACCCTTTGTGGCTCCCAGGAGAATCTACAGCGCCTTCAGATCAAGCAGATGCTTCAGGACTGGGAGCGGCAATGGCCGGGCCGAGTTGAGACGCTTTTCAATAGCCTGCAAAATGTTGCGCCTTCCCAACTGGCGGATCCAACGCTCTTCGACTTTGCTGGATTAGAAGCTCAGCGGGTAACGCAGCCACCCGAAAATGCTTTTGAGCTAGATGCTTTGGCGCTTGAGGCTGAGTTCGATCCCTTGGTTTCCTTGACCCGATAGGTTTATTTAGGAATCTCTACCCGCAGCGTATAGCTTGCATTGCCGCGAGTGCCGCCTACGACTACTTGATACTCCCCGGTTTGGGGCAGGCCTAACGTTTCGTTCCTTGCTTCTCGCGCTAGCACGAACCCGCTCGGCGAAATTACGTCGAAAGTGGCATTTTCCTCGGGGGAAGAAAGGTTCAGCACCATCTGCTGCCCCCCTTGGGCATTAATTAAATACACGTCGCGATCGCCTCGGACGACTGAGTTTTCAAGGACTGCCGAGGATTGACCTGCGTCAAACTCTACGCGCTGCGTGTTGAGCGTGGCCCCTTCGAGTAAGTCAGCCGCTTCTAGCCCATCGGGGCCAACAAATTTTTCGCGTGCTTCTTCACAGGGGATAGCAGTGTACTCCTCCCGCTCAGTCTTCAAAGTCTCAGCTGTAACGCTCCAAACCTCTTGTGCGTTCTGCACATCGTATTCAATCCAGGTCGTGACCTCCATGGAGATTCGACCGTTGTTTAGGAACCCCTTCAGTTTCTGAGCATAGGAGGAATAGTAACCCTCTGCTTCAGCCTGAATGGTGGCTACACTGTCTCCGGTCACGGTTTGGTTTTCTGCTACCAGCAAGCGCACTACCCCATCCAAACTGGGCGAGTCAATTCCGTAGCAGTAACGTCCTGGTGAAAGCGAAGAGGATGTGCTGTTTGAAGTAGGAGACGCAGTTGACGTTGAGGAGGGTACTGATTGACTCACCCCCTCCGTTGGTTGGGCCTCGGTTTCTGCCTGAGGACCGCAGCCCATAACAACTAGCGATAGGCCAAGCGCCAAGGTTTTTGTCAAATTACCACTCAAATTATTCACAGATGCGAACAGATAGGCCTTTCCCTATATAGCTCTCCTGTTCTCAGGTCTGCGAGTTTTGAAAAATATTGTTATACCGACTTAAGACGCAGATTTAATAACAGGGACCGGGAGTTGGAAATGCGATCGCAATGGTGCTCCACACTTTTAGGGTTACCCTTCAGATTTAGGTATGCAAACTTTGGTAGCACCTAAGGTTCTTTTTCATACTCTTTCCTGTTTCTAGGACTGGAAATACGTACTGCTCGCCCGGTAAAACTTTCCAGAAATTCCACCTATTAGCATGTACCTTTGGATAGAGATTCGTTAGATTTTCAGAAATTCTGTAGTTTAATGGCAGTCTAATGACAGTTTTCTCAGAGTTGCTCTTAAAAGGTTCATCCATTGAGCGCTGACTGCTTTACTTGCCACTGACCCCTGCTTCTGTCCCACCTAACGTGCCATCTTCATCCCCTTTCCATGTCACTCGATTTGCCCCCTCACAATCTTCCTCGTGATGGTACTGCCAGCTTCATTGGCCGTGAGCTTGCCTTAGAAACGCTCCGCCAGGAGTTGCAGCAGGGTGGGCGAGTGACCATTACAGCTTTTGATAGCAACCCTGGGTGGGGCAAGACTGAGTTGGCCATGCAGTACGCCTATAGTTTCCTGCATGACTATCCCGGCGGAATCTGTTGGATTCAAGGTCAACAGGGCCGGATTGGAGAGCAAGTCATTGAGTTTGCTAAGCGCTACCTCAACCTTAGCCCTCCGCTGACCCTGCAGGGGGTGCCGCTGACCCTAGAGCACCAATTAGAGTGGTGCTGGCAGCATTGGCACCCTGAGGGTAAAGTCCTGTTGGTGATTGATGAGGTGATGGATCTGGACAGTTGCCGCGCAGTGTTGCTGTCCATCGCTGAGCGATTTCATATCGTAGTAACGACGCCTACGGCTGATCTGCTGCCCCGTAGCTATACCCTTCAATTGGCAGGATTGACTTCTGCTGAAGCACTCGCGCTGTTGGCTCAGCGAGGAAACGGCTTACTGAACCCTGATGAAGAGGCGGCTGCTTCCAGTTTGTGCCAGTGGTTTGCACACTCGCCCCTAGCAGTGAAGCTTTTGGGCAATTACCTTTTCCACCATCCTGCGTCACTGTCCCAAATTCAGGCTCAGCTCGCGTCTGTCGTTTCGCAGGCCCTAGAAAATGAAGCGAGCGCCGAGCAATCTAAACAAACAAGCTCTGATGTTGATTTAGCATGTTACCCACAGCGCTTGCAGGCTCTGCTTGAGCTGATTTGGCAAGATCTCGCTGTAGAAACGCAAGAGGTTGCCCGGTTGTTGCCCTTGTCTGCTCCAGGGATGGTTCCTTGGGAGATTGTCGAATGGGTTTTGCAGGCACTCCATGGCGAAGACTATTCCCTACACGCTGCTCGCCAACAGCTAGAAACCCTTGGTTTGGTAGAGTCTGACTTTTCAGTTGTAGAGGCTCTACAGTTACAGCCGTTTGTCCGAACTTTTTTTAAGGCAAAGCTGGCTGTGAAAGTCGATCCGCTCGTTGCACAGTCTGTTCTGGAGCAAGCTTGGGTCGCAACGATGGCTGGGGTCTCCCAACAAATTCCTCAGAACTTGAATGATGCAATGGTCACGGCGTTAACGCCAATTGTGCCTCATATTGCTCAAGTGGCTCAATATCAGACTGAGCAGTTGAGTGATGAAAATTTGGTTTGGCCTTTTATTGGCCTAGGGCGATTTTATCAGGCGCAAAACCTCCATTCACTGGCTGAACCCTGGTGGCAAGATTGTGTGAAGGTCACGCAGCAGCGGTTGGGCGAGAGCCATCCTGATGTCGCCTTTAGCTTAAACAATCTGGCCTTGCTCTACCACCAGCAGGGACGTGCGCAAGAGGCCGAGGTGCTTTACAACAAAGCACTAGAGCAAATTAGGCTGCTCTTTGGAAAAGCCGATTCTACGCTGATGACCGGGCTCAATAATCTTGCTTCTCTTTACCGCACTCAAGGGCGGTTGACCGAAGCGGAAGGACTTTATCAACAATCTCTAGAGATGGCTCGGCAGCAGGGGGAGATTCCCGCTGTGGTAATTACCAGTCTGAATAACTTAGCAGAGCTTTATCGGTTGCAAGGACGCAACACCGAGGCTGAACCCCTATACCAGGAAGCCTTAGCGATGGCCCAACGGCTGTTTGGCAAAGAGCATGCCACGGTTGCTGCTTGCCTCAATAATCTAGCGGAACTCTATCGCGCTGTAGAACGCTATCAGGAAGCCGAAGCCCTTCATCTTAAGGCCCTCAAGATGCGGCAACGACTGTTGGGAAAGAACCATCTTGCGATCGCAACGAGTCTCAACAACTTAGCAGAGCTTTACCGCATCCAAGGACGCTATCGGCAAGCCGAGAAGCTCTACATTCAGTCTCTAGAGATGACTCGACGGCTAATGGGAGAAGAACACCCAGCCGTGGCAACTGGCATGAACAATCTAGCCGTTCTATACGCTTGTGCCAAACGGTTTGACAAAGCGATCGCACTGCTTGAACAGGCCCTAGCGAAGCGGCTAAAACTGCTGGGCGAATCTCACCCCGATACTCGTCGAACTTTGCAAAGCCTGGAAAATGTTAAGGCATCAAAGCAGTAGTTTCGGCTTCGCGCTCTCCCCATCAGTCACTGGCGTTACCAACGTGCAGGATTACGAAAAACCGCAAAAAAATGGGCAGGTAGCCAACCCGCCCAATCAATACAGGAGTTAATGAGGAGATTACGACTACAGCCAAAAGCTGGGTAGTTAAAAGACTCAGTCAGTGGCTCAACTATCAGAGCTTCACGGGATGAAATTCTGCGTGGAGATGACAGCTCAACTCAAGTCATTTAACTCAGTCAATTAATTCCAGCTGGTTGATATAGTCTCATCTATGTCTATATATTTCAGCAGAAAAAAACAAATATGGCAACCATAATGTAATGAATTACAAACTTTTGTTTTAGTTTGGGTGAAACAGATTTAGAGAAAACAGAGGTTTGAACAACGCAAAAAAGAGCAGGGATTGCCCTGCCCTCAAGTGTTGGAGCTGAGACAGATAGGACTCGCTTAGCCCATCAGAATCACGTTGTCTAGTACATGGATGATGCCGTTGTCAGCCTCAATATCAGCAGCGATGACTGTGGCATTTTTCACCTCAAAGCCCTCGGTGCCATCAATAGGAATGGGTGCCCCTTCGAGTGAATCTACCTTACCCATGCGGATCAAGTCGTCTTTGGTGTACTTCCCAGAAGCGACGTGGAAGGTGAGAATTCGAGCTAGCTGAGGTGGATTTTGCACCAAGGTTTGCACTGTCCCAGGCGGCAGCTTGGCGAAAGCGGCATCGTTAGGAGCAAAGACCGTGAAAGGGCCAGGACTTTGCAACGCTTCCACCAGTCCAGCCGCTTGAACCGCAGCGACCAAGGTCGAGAACCCTTCGTTATTGACGGCAATATCAACGATAGTTGGCATTTGTTTAAGCAGGTAAGGAGGAATTAATGGGTGGGGGAAAGGCAAAAGGGGGAAAGGCAGAAGGGGAAAGGCCTGCTGTCTGGTGAAGGAGGGCTGCTTTTTAAACGCTCGCTCCTGAAGTCACTCCTGCTGCTTTCCTTCTGCCCTCTGCTCTCTGTCTTCTGCCTTGAAACAATCTACCGATACTCTTGGCGCTGAATCGCCCGCAGACGAGCTTCGGGACGCAGGAAGCGATCCATTTGGGCTTCGAAGAACTTGCGGTTAGCCATTAAGTGGCGAGGATTGGTGTCATCTAGCGGGTACAGCAAAGCCGTACGCAATGCCTGAATGACGGCTGAGGTCACGTTGTACATTGAACGCTGGAAGGTGATGCCGAGCTGGATCAGCATGTCGTCTTCGCCCCGACAGTAGTCTTGGTAGTAATCCAACAAGTACTGAGGCAGGAAGTGGAGCATGTCCTGCATTAGCAGGGTCGGCGGAATACCCGCGCTGCCCACGGGGAATACATCAGCGTAGAGAATGCCGTAGTGAAAGTCGTTTTGGTCGTTAGGGACCTGACCTGCCTGAGCGTTGTAAGACTTGGTGCCCCGGAACGGTGAGGTGCGGTAGAACACAGCTTCAACGTAGGGTAGAGCTGCTTCGTAAAGCCAAGTGAAGGCTTTAGACTTAGGAATGATCTCAAAGCACTCATCACCGATGTAGACGTGGTGATAGATGGGCCGTCCGGCTACGGCAAAGATACCGTTGACTAAGAAGTTCATGGCATCGGGTACGCCCTTGAAGCCACCTTCGTCGTAGATGTCTGACATCTCAAAGAACACTGGAGCCATGACTTCCCAAAATAGGCCTAGGTTGGCGTAGTAAGACAGTTCCCGGCACTTCTCGTAGAACATTTCGGGGAACAGCTTGTGCAGCCCCAACATGGCTGGATTGCCCTTGAAGTAGGCTTTGATGGCGCGATCGCAATTGGCCTTGTACTCGTCGGTATAGAGGAAGTCGTTGAAGCGACCCCCCATATCCTGGTGCCACAACATAGCCCGCATGCACTCCTCGGCAAACTCCATGTTCACCCGGTCGTGCCACAGGTGATGGAAGAGTTTGGGCCACTTGCTCTTGACCTCACCCTTCTCCATAAACTCCAGCAACTCGGGGTGAGCAGTCGCTTCTCCCCGCCAGATCCGCAGATCGGCAGTGTCACCCGCATAGTGGTTCGGCAGATCCAGATATTCCTGAGGTATGAAGTACTTGAAGGCGGGGACGGGGTTCAAAAATACCCGCTCG
>DATNQF010000031.1:0-8812 GCA_036702855.1 Trichocoleus sp.
ATGGGCACTTTACCACTCAGGTAGAACGGGTGAATTTAAGCGCCAGCCTGGGTGTCGAGCCGTAGGGTTTCTGACACTGTTCTTATTCATTCATATTGCGGTAGGTAGCCACGGCAGAGGGCGAGATGCGGTTTAGGTAGCGGAAGATCCAGTATTTAAAGACCGTGTCGAGGATAACGGGGAATGTTGCGATAAATAGGAAGATGAAGTCTCGATCGGCAGGGAATCCGAGGTGGCGGGACATGCCTTCTAGTAAAACTTCCCAACCGTGAGGAGAGTGGAAGCCCACAAAGATATCGGTGAAGAGGATGATGATAAAGGCTTTGGCACTGTCACTCAAGCCGTAGACAATCTCATCCATAAACCCCTTTAAGGTACTCACCTCCCGCTTAGAGGACAGTAAAAGGGTAGCGAAGGCCGCAACAGCAAACATGTCAGCGAAGAGGTTTTTGACAGAATCGGCACTGCGATGGCGGTATTCTTCTTCGATCTCGGTCGCTTTTTCCCGAACGCTTTCCTCGATTTCGCGCTCAGGCAAGGGCTCGGCTTTACCGATGAGCACTTCAAAGCGTAGCCGTTCTTCAAATTGCTGGAGTTCGTGGAGGGCTTCTTCCTCCATTTCCAGGTTGAGAAAAACTTCGGCATGGGTGCGATCGCGAATGTTCTCAACGATAGGCCCGACCACAAAGTTCTTGGTGAACTGTTGGGTTAGCAGAGGCACGATGACCAGCAGCAGCAAAAACTTAATGGCTGTTGTGGTCTTGGTTTTGGAACTACGAAAATTTTTGACAACCTGCTGCTCAGCTTGGGGATCCAAGTCCTGACGGATGCGATCGACTGTGCGCAGGATAGAGCGGGGTAAGACGCTAACTCTGTTAGAGAGAGCTTCTGGACGATTAGAGTCAGATTGATTGTCTGCTGTAGTTTTACTTTTGGCTGAATTACTGCTCGCTTTTAGTACCCCGTCAGTCTGGCTATTGGCTACTTGAATACTGCCGTTGCTTGCAGGCTGGAGTGCCGCTTGGGAATCTGCCTCAGACAGAGTAATGGTGCGCTCAGGAGGCGCTTCAATCGCGTCATAACGAGCTAGCACCTCATCAATAAAACGCAGCTTGCGGAAAAAAACAGCGGGTTTATCAATAACGTCAATGGAGAACCCTTCTTCTAAAGGCGCTGGTAGCTGAATCTCCATGATTTTAGGATCTGAAACCCTTAGAACTGAGTTAGCGATCCTAAATTCGGCCATTCTCAGTCGGATCAGATTCAGATACTTCTTGAGTTCTCCCTGAAAATAGGTTAAGGCACTCTCGCCATAGTTGCCGTACTTGGGGGAGATGGGGTTGCCGCCGAAGTACTCTTTTTCAATGGCGTCGATCATCATAGCGGCTTCATAAGCCTGATCAAGTGCCCGTTCGGGCGTTTGGGTAAGCCATTGCTGAGCTTTGCGGAGAAAGCCTGGAGTCTGCATCAGCGTGAATAGGAGTAAGGGAATTAAAAATTGAGCTAAGACAGTTCAGATCGACGGTGTAGCTTAAGTGTGATTAATTTATGGGGATCTCAACGGCATATCTAAACGTAATTGGCAGCTAAGGGTGTTGTGGGGCGGAGCTGAAAGGGTTCCTACATAGGAGGAAAATCCCGAGATTAAAATTGTAGGGCAATAATAACTATTGAGCTATTGAGCACTTGCTCCCGGATAGTCAGCCTTATTAGTTCAACTGGACTGACAAAACTAAAGATGTGCATTGTCATTGCGAGCAAAGCGCTAGTGTAGCCAAGGGCATGGCTGCGCTTTTCTTGAATGCCCTTGGGCTATGCGCAGGCTCGCAATGACACAGACTTAATGCCTTCTTTTAAGCTTGTCAAACCACTACAGACATCCTCTAGCGCTCTAGCCAATAATCTTGGTGATGAGTTCGGAAACCTCAGCTGCTCGGTTGAACACCATGAGATGCCCTCCCTGCTCCAGCATGAAATCAGGCTCAACAAAGAGTGAAGGGAAAATGCGATCGCTTTGACCGTGGATGTGGGACAGATTTTTGGGAACCGTTTCGTTTTTCCAGGTTACAACCCGGTGCAGCGCCCACTTTAGAAAGTGAGGGTCAGTATCGAGCAAAATCACCTTCAGCAGTTTTCGTTCCTCTGGGTCATCAACGCCAAATACCCAGTAGGCAAACCAATAAATGGCCCAGAGAATGCTTTTGAAGGGGAAAATCCGGTGAATGGGAAACCAACGAAAGGCCCGAAAATAAGGAGGAACTTCATAAAAGTCTTTGACGCTAGACAGCAAGACAACCTTTGCCACCGGGATTTGCTTAGCAATTTCCACGGCGATCATGCCGCCAAAGGAAAGCCCGATGATCGTTGGTTTGTCTGTGTTGATCTGGGCTGTTAGCCGCAGGGCATAGGACTCGATGGACTCTCCCCGTTTGGGTCTGAGCCAGCGAATGTGAATTGGGCGGTAACCTTCGAACTTGAGCATCTGAAAAATGCGCTGATCGGCTCCCAAGCCGCTAACAAGGTAAATTTCCTTCAGCGCCTTCTCAATCTGCTTAATTTCTTGAAATTGAGAGGCTCCGAGAGTTCTGGTTGGTTTTAGGAAGTTTAGTCCTTCTGGTTGAGAGATCATTGTCAGCCAACTCTCAGGGTGAGCAAGGAGAGAGCTTTTGGGTAAGAGGTCTGCTCTTCTTTGGACTTTACCGCTTAAAACAAAGACCGTGGCATTACCACGGCCTTTCCTGGAAATTTTGCCGAGGCTATAACCTTGATTCGAGGAAGGCAGTTAGCCGTTCCAGCGTGCTATTGAGCTTTTCTTCAGAGGTGGGTTCAGCGGCCTCTACTGCTTCTTTCCGTTTTAGGCGCTCGTAGGCTTTGACCACCAGGTACAGCACAAAGGCAATAATCAGGAAGTCAACAACGGTGCCCATAAAGTGGCCGAGGCGAATTCCAGGCCCAACGACGATTTCTCGCCAATCCGTTCCAGTTCGGGCCAACAACGGGTTGATCAGAGCAGGCATGAGGATGTCTTCGACCAGCGAATTGACAATTGCCCCAAAAGCAGCTCCTAGTACCACTGCTAGAGCGAGGTCAATTAAATTGCCTCGCATAATAAAGCTTTTGAAATCGTCCCAAAAGCCTCGCGCTCGCTCGCCTACCCGTCTTCCCGTTGAAGCCATATTAGATACTGCTCAAGCATATTTAAACTGTCCTGCTCTTGATGAAGAAACCTTCGCCAAGAGCGTACAGAACTTATACCAAAGCTTTCTGCGTGTCTCAAGGGAGCGTCGCCTAAGTCATTAGGTTGACAGAGAAGCAGTCCGTGCTTGAAGTAAATGCTTTTTTACACGGCTAGGAACTGCTGAATCACCTCGTTATTAAGTTCGCTGGTTGGGCCAGAAGCAACAATGCCTCCTTTTTGCATGGCGTAGTAATAGTCTGCCTGCCGCACGAAGTGTAAATGTTGCTCTACCAGCAGGACAGAAATGCCTGTAGTCGCGATAATGCGGCGGATGGCATTTTCAATATCGAGAATGATGGAGGGTT
This sequence comes from Trichocoleus sp., assembly GCA_036702855.1. Classification (GTDB taxonomy): domain Bacteria; phylum Cyanobacteriota; class Cyanobacteriia; order Phormidesmidales; family Phormidesmidaceae; genus JACVSF01. Next base: position 3,544 of record DATNQF010000031.1, read on the forward strand.
GAATGCCTTCGGTGGGTTCGTCTAACACTAGGAGTTTAGGCTGACCCATCATGGCGCGTGCGATCGCAAGCTGCTGCTGCTGACCCCCACTGAGGTCACCGCCCATGCGGTCGAGCATCGTTTTGAGGACGGGGAACAGCTCAAAAATCTCTTCAGGAATGACTTGGCGATTGATCTTGCGACCGCGATCGCCTAAGGCCTCGTAGCCCACCAGCAAGTTTTCTCTAACGCTCAGTCGAGGAATGATTTCTCGACCCTGAGGCACATAGCCAATCCCGCGTCGGGCGCGTTGATCGGGGGAGAGTGCAACTACAGATTGGCCCTCATACTGGATGTCGCCCTGACGAGGCCGCAGTAGGCCCATAACATTTTTCAGCAGGGTTGTCTTACCCACGCCATTGCGACCAATCAGGCAAACCATCTGACCACGCGGAACAGTCATTTCCACGTTGCGCAAGATGTGGCTCTCTCCGTAGAAGAAGTTCAGTCCCGAAATCTTTAGCATGGGGGCCGTGAGCGGATCGACTACTGTCGGTAGGGAAGATAGGCTGCGGGTCATGGCTTCACCTCCTCAGTCTCAGTATTTTCTTGCCCCAGATAGACCTCAATTACGCGAGGGTCGTTCTGTACCTCGTCCATAGTGCCTTCGCAGAGTACCGATCCTTCGTGGAGAACGGTTACTTTGCGAGCAATCTGGCGCACAAACTCCATGTCGTGTTCGATCACAATGACGGAGTGGCTTTCGGCCAGCGCCATCAACAGATCGCCCGTTTTGGCTGTTTCTTCATCGGTTAGACCTGCCACAGGCTCGTCTACCAGCAGCAGATCAGGAGACTGGCCCACCAACATGCCAATTTCTAGCCACTGTTTCTCTCCATGAGAGAGCAGGGCGGCTGGAATATCCGCCTTTTCGTATAGACCGATAGTTTCGAGCAGGCTGTTGACAGAACGCTTCTCCTTGACAGGCGTCTTCTTAAACAGGGTTGAAAAGACGTTCTTCTCCCGGTTGGAAGACAGTTCCAAGTTTTCACGTGGGGTCAGGTTGAGATATACGCGGGGGGTTTGGAACTTGCGCCCAATACCCATGCGAGAGATCTCATGCTCCTTGTGCTTACTGATGTCGCTGCCTTTAAAGTAGGCTTTGCCCTCGGTAGGCTTGACCTTACCTGTAATTACATCCAAAAAAGTCGTCTTGCCAGCCCCGTTAGGGCCAATGATCACTCTCAGTTCCCCTTCGCTCATGGAGAAGTTGAGATTTTTCAGTGCTTTAAACCCGTCAAAACTGACGGTAACGTTATCAATATTTAAAAGCGAACCGCTCACGGGTCTGCCTCTCCTCGCCTGATGTTTGTCGCTTGATTCTTGTCGCGTAGTTAGTTGTCTGCCAGTTCTTTTTCGCGGTAACTCTCGGCATCGAGTTCCATATCAATCGCGTAGGCTGGAACCGCTTCCGACTTGCCAAAAAGCGCAGGCAATCGATCGCCAAATTGCGATCGCACCCATCCCACCAGGCCGTCGGGTAGGGACGTGACCACCAGCAGAAACAAAGCTCCCTGGAAGAACAGCCACACATCGGGAAAGCGCTCGCTGAGTAAGCTGCGGGCCATGTTCACCAACACCGCGCCCAAAATGGCCCCTACCAGCGTTGCTCGTCCGCCCACGGCTACCCAGATCACCATCTCGATGGAGAAGGCGATATCCATTGCTTGAGGCGAGATAATGCCGGACTGTACCGTGTAAAGCGCCCCAGCCACACCTGCGATCGCACCAGAGACTGCAAAGACTAGAACCTTGAAGCTAGCCGGGTCATATCCCGAGAAGCGCACCCGGTTTTCATCGTCGCGGATAGCCACCAGCATTCTGCCGAAGCGGCCACTCGTAAGCCAGCGGCAGAGCGCGTAGACCAGTACCAGAGCAATGACCGTGACGACATAGAAGAAGAACTGCATGCCAGCCGTGCCAACTTCCTTGCCTAGGAACAAAGTAGTGGACGTCTTTAGGCCATTGGTGCCGTTGATTAGCTTCTGCTGACCGTTGAAGAAGTTGAAAAAGACAACCAGCGCCGCTTGGGTCAAAATCGAGAAGTACACTCCTCGAATGCGGTTGCGGAAAACTAGATAACCAAACAACCCTGCCACAATGGCGGGCACAACCACCATTGCAATCAGAGTGAACGGTAGGTTGTAGAAGGGTTGCCAGAACCACGGCAAAGAGGAAACCCCATAGAGGCTAAAAAACTCGGGGAGTTGCCCCTGCGGCAGAGAAACCAGAGTGAGGTACATGGCAAAGGCGTAGCCACCCAAGGCAAAGAAAATGCCGTGGCCCAAGCTCAGCAGCCCGGTGAACCCCCAGATAAGGTCAATGCCTAAGGCCACAATTGCCAGAGACAAAAAGCGACCCACTAGCCCCAATCGAAACCCAGAGACGATCAGGGGCAAAATCAAGATGAGAAAAAGTGCGATCGCAACCACTATTCCAGCTTCCATCAGCAGTTTTTTCTGACGGATCGCCTTAGTAGTGCGGCGCGGTTGAATGGGCATATCGACAGCCATGACCTACACCTCCACCGAACGGCCTTTTTGGGGGAACATTCCGGCAGGGCGAACCTGCAAGAACGCAATAATCAGGGCAAACACCATTACCTTCGCCATGCTGGTAGTGGCAAAGAAGGTAAAGAAGTCAGTCAACGGCTTGAGCGCTTCAATCGGAGTCAGCATCGTTGCGATTGTGCCTGACCCGATTAGATAAGTGGTAATGCCAATGACCATGGCTGCGACAATACTGCCCACCAGTTTGCCAACTCCGCCCACGACCACCACCATAAAGGCATCAACAATGTAGTTTCCGCCCAAGTTAGGCCCTACCGAACCCAGTAATGTGACGGCGCAACCAGCAATACCTGCCAATCCTGATCCAAGGGCAAAGGTCAAGGCATCAACCTGGTCTGTAGGGATGCCAAGGCAAGCGCTCATTGAACGGTTCTGCGTTACCGCGCGAATGCGAAGACCCCAAGCCGACTTTTGCAAGAACCAGTAGATAACAATCAGACACAGAATGGTGAGGGCAATAATGAAAAGACGGGCGTAGGGAAATTGCAGCGTGTTCCCCAGTGCAAAGCCGCTGCGCAGCCAACTTGGTGGGGTAACGTCCACGTTCCGCGCGCTGAACCAAGGCCGGATAAACTTAGCCTTGGCCGAGTTCTGAACGATAAATCCGGCTAGGGCTGCGATCGCAAACGACAGGGTGAAAAACACTGGGTTAGCCCAAGAGCGAATTCGCTCCCAATCGGTGTAGCGCTTCAGCACCCACTGTCCCACACCGAAAAGCACGGCAAAGATTGCTAAGCCAATCGCCATCGGCCAGTTCACGCTTCGGACAAACTGCCGCAGGATCAGGCTGACACCCCAAGTCGCTAGCAGCGTTTCCAGAGGACGGCCGTAGAGATAGCGGATGATGCTACGCTCCATCAACAGACCTACTAAAGCTGCTACTAAAAAAGCCAGGGGCAAGGCCGCAAAAATATAAGTCTCCAGCGCCCAGCCACCCATTTCCTTGGCAGCATTTTGCACCACATAAGTGGTATATGCCCCTAACATCATCAACTCCCCATGGGCCAGGTTGATGACACCCATCAATCCAAACACAATGGCCAGACCCAACGCGACGATCAGCAAAACGGAACCAATGCTGATACCGTCGAACAGGCCACCCAGTAAGCCCTCAATCACAGCATCTACCTACTTAATGAACCAGAAACCCTAGGCCTTTAAGCCGTAAAATCTTCATCCGGCAAGTTGCCAAGGCCGTATTGTATCGAGCGGGCCAATCCAAAAAAGTTCAGAGGAATACACTCCCTATTGCGGAAAGCTCCTCTGCCCAGAGGGTGCCGCAGCCAAACCATGCTTAAGGGAGGCGTGACAAATAACACGCCTCCCTTAAACGTTAATCAACCTTAGATCTTGTACTTGCCGCCTTTGGCCGCGTCAGACCAGTCACAAGCGAAGCCCTTGGTATCAGTTACGTACTGGTTCCAAGGCACTGGGTCAACGGGGCCTTCCGTAGACCAAACGATGTCGAATAGACCATCGTCACGCACTTCTCCAATCCGCACGGTCTTGGAAATGTGGTGATTGGGGAACATCTTCACCTGGCCCTCAGGAGCCGCAAACTCTTGGCCGTACGCTGCTTCGCGCACTTTGGCAATGTCAAAGCTGCCTGCTTTTTCAACGGCCTGCTTCCACAGGTAAACCATGATGTAAGCCGCTTCCATCGGGTCGTTGGTCACCCGGTCGTCGCCGTACTCAGCTTTGAAGTCAGCAACCCACTTTTCGTTTTCGGGGCTTTCTACGGTTTGGAAGTAGTTCCAAGACGCGTAGTGGTTGAGGAGAAAGTCCTTACCGATCTGGCGAACTTCCTCTTCCGCAATACTGACGGACATAGTGGGATATTTGTCGGGGGTTAGACCAGCCCCTTGTAGCTGCTTAAAGAAAGCAACGTTGCTGTCTCCGTTAAGACTGTTGAAGATGACCCCGCCATTGGGCAGAGCTGCTTTGATCTTGGTGATGATGGGGGTTACTTCAGTGTTGCCGAGGGGTAAGTAATCTTCCCCAACGGTCTTACCGCCCTTGGCTTTCAACTGCTCTTTGATGATCGTGTTGGCAGTTCGGGGGAACACATAGTCAGAGCCAACCAGGAAGAAGTCCTTACCTTTGTTCTCTAGCAACCAGTCAACAGCAGGCTCGATCTGTTGGTTAGGAGCCGCTCCGGTGTAGAAGATGTTCTTAGAGCACTCTTGACCCTCGTACTGCACCGGGTACCACAGCATGTGGTCCTTAGATTCAAACACGGGCAATACGGCTTTGCGGCTAGCTGAGGTCCAGCAGCCAAAGACAACGGAAACCTTGTCTTGGTCAATCAGCTTTTCAGCCTTTTCCGCAAAGGTTGGCCAGTCAGAAGCGCCGTCTTCCTCAACTGCCTCGATCTGCTTGCCAAGCACTCCACCAGCAGCATTAATTTCCTTGATAGCCAGCTTTTCGGCATCTACAACGGTCGTTTCGCTGATAGCCATCGTGCCACTCAGTGAGTGGAGGATGCCGACTTTAACTGTGTCGCCGCCAGAGGCTGAACCGCCTGTTGCACCACCCTCTGTAGTGGTTCCAGTGGTCGTCGTGCCACCGCCACCACACGCTTTGAGCAGCACGGCAGTTCCCATTGTTGCCGAACCGTACAATAGGAACTTTCTTCGATTAATCCGAGTTGACATTCAAGC
>DATNQF010000005.1:0-23373 GCA_036702855.1 Trichocoleus sp.
GGCGGTCTTTTACACCAGCCGTGTCTAAGGTGCCTCGAATGATGTGATAACGGACACCGGGCAAATCCTTTACACGACCGCCCCGAATCATCACTACGGAGTGCTCTTGCAGATTGTGGCCAATGCCAGGAATGTAAGCAGTTACTTCAAAACCAGAGGTAAGGCGTACCCGGGCGACTTTACGTAGGGCGGAGTTAGGCTTTTTAGGTGTCGTTGTGTAGACACGAGTGCAGACTCCGCGACGCTGAGGGCAGCTTTTCAGAGCTGGTGACTTGGTTTTCTTCTTGGTTTTTTCTCGCTCACTCCGAATGAGTTGCTGAATCGTGGGCATATGTTGTTAGCGCTACAGCCAGGACAATATTCCAAAAGTTTCCACAAGCTCTAACGATAGCATTTTATTAGCGAATCAGTCAAACTGGCTCAAACCTGTAGGAGTATGTCCTTGCTTGAGAACATGTGCTCTACCTAAGCCTGAAGTGTGACTATAGTGCTGGTCAATTGCTGCCGGTACTGGTTGAGAAAGAGATGCCGCAACCACAGGTTTGAACTGCATTGGGGTTGATGAAGCGAAAGCTGCCACCCATTAGGTCTTCTGCGTAGTCAATAGTCATTCCGTAGAGGGTGGGAATGGCTGCTTGAGAAATTACAACTCGCAGGTCGCCGTATTCAACTAGGTTGTCTTCGCTATGAGGTTGAGTATCGAATTTAATCACGTAGGACCATTGGGAGCAGCCTCCCTGCTGCACATCCAGGCGAACTAAGGGCTTGATAGCGCGCTGTTTGGCCTGAAGGCGTTTCAGTTCTTTGAGTGCAGCTTGGCTGATGTGAATCATGGTGAGACAGCTAAACCCTTTACACAATAGTGCCAGATGCATGAGTGTTATGCATCTGGCAGGTAGAAATTATGACGGCTAGATGTCTCCCGAAGCTTCACCAGCCAACTTAGAACTCAATTTTAGGCAGACTCAACGCGAGCGTAGTCATCGTGAAAGCGAACGATGTCATCCTCGCCCAAGTATTCACCATTTTGAACTTCGATTAGAACTAGGGGAATTACACCGATGTTCTCGAGGCGATGAACTGTGCAAGGTGGAACGTAGGTGGACTGGTTTGTGGAGAGAAGAATTTCTTTGTCGCCGCAAACGACCTTAGCAGTTCCTGATACAACGATCCAATGCTCACTCCGGTGGTGATGCATTTGTAGGCTAAGACGGTGTCCGGGCTTGACATCAATCCGCTTGATTTTGTACCCGCGGCCTTCCTCTAGAACAGTGTATGAGCCCCACGGTCTGAGTCCGGTTTCGGAAATTTCCATCGCTGCTGTGGGAGTAGCCATGGGCAGAACAGCGGTTGAGACGAGTTCTTCAGCCTTAGGCACGATAACGCTTCCTCCAAAACCTACACGTGACAAGCTCTAACTGGTAAGGGAATAACCGGTTGCTTTGTTCTTAACATGCCCGGTTTTTTTTGAGTACTTAAACAGACTGATCTTGAATAGTCAAAGTTTCTGATCAGCTAATTGAGTCATCAGTATCCATATCTCTCGCAGTCTAGCAGCGCATCTGACTGAGCTGGGGTAGATGGGCTACTTTGAGGCTGTATCTGAACCAACTCTTCACTGTAGTTAGGACTGCTTCAAACTGCCTTCATCCTGACTAAGCAGAATTACTTCTGTTTGGTTAGGTCTTCTTTCTCACTAGGGTTTTAGGAAGATGCCAATGCCGTTGTGCACTCTGGCTGCTGTGCCCGGGGGGCGGTTCAGCAGTTGCCCACTGAGGTACAGACTAGACGAGCTGCCGCCATCTAGATTTAAGGCACTTCTGCTGCCTAACTGGAGCATGATTTGGGCCATTTCGTTGAGGGTAGGGCCTTGTCCTGTGGGGCTGCCGTGGGCTGTGACCAGGAGAAGGGTGTTGCGATCGCTCAAGCCAACAGCGCTTCGAACAGCAGCTTGGTTGGCAAAGCTTGTGCCGAAGTTCTCGGCTCCTGCGTTTAAAACGATCTGCCCGTTTTTAAGTAACAAGGGGCCAGCTGCTGCTATTTCGGGATAGGTGCTGAAATCGGCAGGTAAAGTTTGAGTTTGGAGCGTTAGCTGAGTGCCCGGAGAGAGAGCTGTAACCGCTGTCTGATTAGCACGAACTACCACTAAATAGCCATTGGCCGGGATTGGAATTGTGGTGCTACCGGAGGCACCCGTCGGTTGCTGACTGACGACTTGGTTGTTGACAACGGTGACCAATACTTCGTTGTCAACAATGGAGGTGTAGGTAGGACCCCAAGCGCGGGTATAGAGGTCAAGCCCCGCTCCGACATAACCGCTGTTCACTGTTCTTAGTGAATATTGCTGACCTTGGGCGGTTGTCAGAAGTTGGTTCAGCACCAGCCGATCCATCAAAATATCGCCAGCATCGTTCCAAGCAATGGCCCCTCGACTCAAAATGGGGCCTGAAATCCATTGATTGTTGCGGCGAATCGCACCTAATGGAAACTGGTTATTGCGATTAAAGAAGCCGGCGTTGATAGCGGCAACAGCTTGCCAACGCTGAGCTGTGGTGATGAGAGGGGCAATACCTGTGGCGGTTACAGGATCTGTCCAAATTGGACGTAGGGATAGCCCAGGTTGACGAGGATTAATTTCAAGCAAATAAACGGGAAAGGGGCGGTTGTTGACCGTGACGTACTGTTGCCTCCAGCGAATTCCGGGTGCCCAGGCAATATCGCGGGGGGTGAGGGCATCTCGACGAATATCAACGACCAGGCGGGGTGGATTTGCCAGGGTCGAAATACGGGGGCGAGCAGTTGGATCGAGGCTACCCTGAAGCCGAGTGTAGTTTGAGGTGGAGGCGATTCTTAGAGTTTTGAGCAGGGTGCCAGGTTGATTTGCGATCGCAGCCACACTGCCCGCGTCTGCCCCTACCGCATCTAAGGTTAGGGTGAACTCATTGCTGCCTTCGCGAATGCCCCAAGTAACAGGTCTATTGAGATCAATCACAATGCGATCGCCCCAATCCTGACGACTGCGGCGGATAGCTTGCACTTGGCCGACGGGCACGGTGATCTGAAGGCGGTTGCCGTTGGGCTGGAGTTGCCACCCGGCCTGTTGAGCCAAGTCAGTGATGTCTAAAAAGCGGTAGCCACCTTCAACCCAGGTTGCAAGAGATGCGATCGCAGCGTCTGAAAACCAACGAACAGGCTGAACATTTGGGCTTGTGCTATCCAGCAGATCAATGCCTAAATCTTGGAGGAACCCAAAATCTGCCACCCCAAAACGTCCAGAACGAAGCTGCCAGGGTAGGTTAAGCGGCTGATCATTGAGCACTACTTGAGTGCCTGAGCCTGAGCGAGCGGGGATGGACGCCTGAGCAATAGAAGTATTGGGTTCCTTTTCAGCAACAGGTAGGGACCATCCGGGAGGCACTAAGGCTATAGGTAAGCCAGCAGCTAAACCTAAGGCCAACAGCCGCAAACGCCAGGAACTCAGGTTTATTGAACAAAGTCGCTGCCTCAAGCCGCCTCGGAGCCTAGAAACTATCACAAACGCAAACCTCATTACTTTTTGGCCCTAGGGTGAGTCCACTCTGCTGAATTTATAGCGATGCGGTGGCTTTCTTGGCCCTAAGCTTTTCTCACTTTAATTTTCTCGCTTTATTAAAGATCTAGCGCTAGATTTGCCCTTCAGACATGCCTCGAGCCGCTTTCCCCAAAAACAACCCGATTGGAGAGTGTCTACTCTGAGCGCAGAATTTTGATGTATTTACTACACCCATTAGGAAAAAAGGATTGATATAATCTTCAGTCCTAAGCTCTTTTTTACATTCCGACATCTTTTGGAGTTTGATTGGATAGCCTACCTAGGAGTACAACCAGACTGATCAATTGGCTGCGCTAGAGAATCTGGTTCTGCTGATGGTGCACCCAAATTTTGCAGGTTTAGGGTTAGCAAGGCCAAAGGGGACTGCCCATCAAACTGTGCTTTGCATCTAGTTAGGCTGAAATCTGCTCCTACACAGCCCGCCATACTATGCCATTCGGGAAGACTCGGAGGTCTAGTTGTTACTGCAATTCTGACTTCCTATAGTGAGTTTATGTAGACTCAGACACCACCAATCATTAGTTTTGTCTGTAGCCTCTTCCCCAAGGCGAAAGTCTACTGTTCAGTTTTGCCCCACTGTCCATCGCCTTTTACACCGATCCGTTCCATGGGAAAACCGCCAGTGAATCAAAGTCGTCATTCAAACGCTCAAGATTGGTCTCAGTCATCTCAGTGGGGACCTAAGTGGTTAGTGGAAGAGCGGGATGCCTGTGGCGTTGGCTTCTTGGCTAGCCGCGAGGGTCAGCCTAGCCAGGAACTTGTCGCTAAGGCGCTCAAAGCTTTGGACTGCATGGAACACCGAGGAGGCTGTTGTGCTGACCAAGACTCCGGGGACGGAGCTGGTATCATGACGGCCATTCCCTGGAACTTGCTGAACCAGTGGGTGGCAAGCCAACAGCAATCTCCTCTGGAACCGGAAAAGACTGGGGTGGGCATGATTTTTCTGCCTCAGCAAGAAGCTGCGGCAGAAAGAATTCGTCAAGAGTTCGGGCGAGTTGTGGCTGCAGAAGGCCTTGCCACAGTAGGTTGGCGTAAGGTTCCGGTGAAGCCTGAGGTGTTGGGGCAACTCGCACGGCAAAATCAACCTTTGATCGAGCAATTGGTGGTTCGATCTACCGAGATGTCAGGCGATGAGCTGGAAAGGAAGCTCTATCTGGTTCGACGGCAAATCATCCACTCAATTGCCGCTATCCTAGCGAACGAACCTGATCTGGACAGCGACTTTTGCCGGGGCTTACAAGATTTTTACGTTTGCTCCTTCTCCTGTCGAACGATTGTTTATAAGGGCATGGTGCGCTCTGAGATTTTAGGAGCCTTTTATGAGGATCTCAGGCACCCTGACTATGTCAGCCCCTTTGCTGTTTATCACCGCCGCTTTAGCACTAACACGATGCCAAAGTGGCCTCTAGCTCACCCGATGCGGCTGATCGGCCACAACGGCGAGATCAATACCTTGGTGGGCAACATTAATTGGATGGTGGCCCGTCAACCTGAATTGAGTCACGATGTTTGGGGCGATCGCACCGATCTGCTTAACCCCATCGTCAACGCTGACAATAGTGATTCTGCCAACCTAGACAACGTGATGGAGCTGCTGGTGCGATCCGGTCGCACGCCTCAAGAAGCGCTCATGATCATGGTGCCCGAGGCGTACAACAACCAGCCAGATTTAGCCCAACACCCTGAGATCGTTGATTTTTACGAGTATTACAGTGGGTTGCAGGAAGCTTGGGATGGTCCCGCGCTGATTGTTTTTAGCGACGGCAAACAGGTGGGCGCGACTTTAGATCGCAATGGCTTGCGTCCGGCCCGCTATGTCATCACTCAAGACGGCTATCTGATTGTGTCCTCTGAAGCAGGGGTGGTGGATATTGACCCCGCCAACGTGGTCGAAAAAGGTCGGCTTGGCCCTGGCCAAATGATTTCGGTGGACTTAGGTACCCACGAAATTCTGAAGAACTGGACAATTAAGCAGCGAATTGCCCAAAGCCAGCCCTATGGAGAGTGGCTACGGGAGCATCGTCAGGAGCTTCAGCCCCAGCTCTTTGACGAAGGCCGTCAGCTATCCTCGGAGGCTTTGCTGCGCCAGCAGGCTGCTTTTGGCTATACCGCTGAAGATCTAGACATGATCATTCAGGACATGGCAGCGCTGGGCAAAGAGCCGACTTACTGCATGGGTGATGACATTCCTTTAGCGGTACTTTCGGACAAGCCCCACCTTCTCTATAACTACTTCAAGCAGCGCTTTGCCCAGGTTACGAACCCGGCCATTGACCCACTGCGGGAGCGCCTAGTAATGTCTCTTACGACTCAGTTAGGGGCGCGGGGCAATCTGCTCTACAAAAAGCCAGAGTATGCCCGCCTGCTGAAGCTGGAAAGTCCAGTGATCAATGAGCCTGAGTTGGAGTTGATTCGACAGTCGGGCTTTGATACGGAAACGCTATCGACCTTGTATAGCATTGCTGATGGACCAGCAGGGCTGGAAAAAGCGGTGCGGGCGCTGTGTGAACGTGCAGCGGTTGCGGTACAGGCGGGTAAGGCAATCTTGATCCTGAGCGATCGCATATCTTCTCAGTCTGAGTCCGATGAGCTAGATGCTGAAACGACCTATATCCCGCCACTGCTAGCAGTCGGGGCGGTGCATCACCATCTAATCCAGCAAGGGCTGCGGATGCGAGCCTCTCTGGTAGTAGATACAGCCCAGTGCTGGAGCACCCATCACTTCGCTTGCTTAATCGGGTATGGAGCTAGTGCAATCTGCCCCTATCTGGCACTGGAGTCGGTGCGTCACTGGTGGGCCGATGCCAGGACCCAAAAGCTGATGGAGACAGGCAAACTGCCAGTCGCTACTTTGAATGGAGCGCAGGACAACTACCGTAAGGCGGTGGAAGCAGGTCTGCTGAAGATTCTCTCTAAGATGGGAATTTCGTTGCTCTCAAGCTATCAGGGAGCCCAAATCTTTGAGGCCGTTGGCATTGGTCACGATCTGCTGAATCTAGCCTTTAGAGGCACGACCTCGCGATTGGGCGGTTTGACCATTCCTGAGTTAGCCCAGGAAACGATGACCTTCCACCGGAAGGCTTTCCCTGAGCTGAATGCGAAGCGGCTGGAGAATATGGGCTTTGTGCAGTCACGGCCCAGTGGTGAGTACCACATGAACAACCCAGCCATGACCAAGCTGCTTCATAAAGCTCTGGAGAGTAATCAGCACGACCACTACGAGCTGTACCAGGCGCAGTTAGAGAATCGGCCTCCCACAGCACTGCGGGACTTGCTGGATCTAGAGAGCGATCGCACCCCCATTCCTCTGGAAGAGGTGGAGTCTGTGGAGAGCATCATGAAGCGCTTCTGCACAGGTGGGATGTCGCTGGGTGCTCTTTCGCGAGAAGCTCATGAGGTGCTGGCAATCGCCATGAACCGGATTGGCGGTAAGTCTAACTCTGGTGAAGGGGGGGAAGATCCTGTCCGCTTTAAGGTTCTAAACGACGTTGATGCTTCCGGCAATTCGCCCACCTTCCCTCACCTGCGGGGTCTGAGAAATGGTGATACTGCCAGTTCTGCTATCAAACAGGTCGCTTCAGGTCGCTTTGGCGTGACCCCAGAGTACCTAATGAGTGCCCAACAGCTTGAGATTAAGCTGGCTCAAGGCGCGAAACCAGGAGAGGGTGGTCAACTTCCTGGCAAAAAGGTCAGCCCGTACATTGCCATGCTGCGTCGTTCTAAGCCTGGAGTGACCTTGATCTCGCCACCACCACACCACGATATCTACTCCATTGAGGACTTGGCCCAGCTCATTTTTGACCTGCACCAAATCAATCCGGCTGCGGGTGTCTCCGTGAAGCTGGTGTCTGAGGTGGGTATTGGCACTATCGCAGCGGGCGTGGCCAAGGCAAACGCCGACATTATTCAGGTGTCGGGCCATGACGGCGGTACAGGCGCTTCTCCCCTCAGTTCGATTAAGCACGCTGGCTTGCCTTGGGAACTGGGTCTGACCGAAGTCCACAAGGTGCTGCTAGACAACCAACTGCGCGATCGCGTTGTCCTACGGGTTGATGGCGGTCTGAAAACGGGTTGGGACGTGGTCATGGGCGCACTGATGGGCGCTGAGGAGTTTGGCTTTGGATCCATTGCCATGATTGCTGAAGGCTGTATCATGGCGCGGGTTTGCCACACCAACAACTGCCCTGTGGGCGTTGCAACTCAGCGGGAAGAACTGCGGAAGCGCTTTACGGGCATTCCGGAGCATGTGGTTAACTTCTTCCACTTCATTGCGGAAGAAGTGCGATCGCTCCTGGCCCGTCTGGGTTATCGCTCTTTGATCGAGATTGTGGGTCGCTCTGATCTGCTAAAGACTCGCGACAACCTTAGCCTCGCTAAGACTCAATCCCTCAATCTGTCCACTTTGATCAATTTGCCTGATGTGCGGGAAGACCGAGGCTGGCTGGAGCACGGATCGGTTCACAGCAATGGTGCAGTGCTTGATGACGAACTACTAGCTGATCCAGCAATTCAGCAGGCAATTCAGACTCAAGGAACGGCTGAGAAGACAGTTTCAGTCGTCAACACCGACCGGACAGTGGGGGCACGGATTGCTGGGGTAATTGCCAAGCAATACGGTAATTCTGGCTTTGAAGGCCAGCTAAATCTCAACTTTGAGGGCAGCGTGGGTCAAAGCTTTGGAGCCTTCAACTTGCCGGGGATGACCCTGACGTTGGTAGGTGAAGCTAATGACTATGTAGGTAAGGGCCTGCATGGTGGTGAGTTGATTATCAAGCCCCCCGTTGGCATTACCTATAACCCCTCGGAGAACGTGATCATTGGCAATACCTGTCTCTATGGAGCGACAGGTGGCACCCTATATGCTTTGGGTCAGGCAGGTGAGCGCTTTGCAGTGCGCAACTCCAAAGCTCAAGCGGTGATTGAAGGGGCTGGCGACCACTGCTGCGAGTACATGACCGGTGGCACGATTGTGGTGCTGGGTCACGTAGGGCGCAACGTAGGTGCCGGGATGACGGGTGGATTGGCCTACTTCCTTGATGAAGATGGCTCTTTCCCCACTAAGGTCAACCCTGAGAACGTCAAGGTGCAGCGAGTGATCACAACTGCTGGTGAACAGCAGTTAAGGGATCTAATTGAGGCCCATGCTGAGCGTACAGGTAGCCAAAAAGCCGCTAACATTTTGGCGAATTGGGCTGAATACTTGCCGAAGTTCTGGCAGGTGGTGCCGCCTTCTGAAGCGGATACTCCGGAGGCCAATCCAGATACGGCTGAATCAAAGGTACTCAGCGCTGCCCAGTAAGGGTATTAGCTAACTGATTTTGAGGAGCCTCAGACCTGAGGCTCCTTTTATTGTTTGAGGGAATGACGATGAAGAAAAATTGGCTCAACGCCGCAGTCTATGTTTTGGCGACTTTAGGAGCGAACTACACCGCTGCCTGGTTTATTCCGCTGCCAATTTTCGGCCAGGTAGCAGTGGGGACATTTGTGTTTGGTGTGACCTTTACCCAGCGCGATCGACTGCATGTCGCGGGGCGCAAGTGGGTCTATGGCACGATTGCGATCGCAGCCCTTGCCAACGTTCTCATGAGCGCTCTGCTAGCGGTGCCTTTGCGGATTATCCTGGCTAGTTTTCTAGCGATTCTGTTAGCCGAAACGGCAGATACTGAAATCTACCAAAAACTGATGCGCTATCCGTGGTTGGTGCGGGTAGCAGGTAGTAACGCTGTATCGGTACCGCTGGATACGCTGCTGTTTACCCTGGTCGCCTTTGGCGGGGTGCTTTCTACAGGAAACATGATTTCCCTGCTGTTTGGAGAAATTCTGATTAAGTATGTGATTGGCGGTGTCGTGGCTTTGTGGAAAGAGGGCAAGTTTGTCTGGCAAGAATCGTGAGGTAAGCGGCTCGGCTCACTCTAAACACGCTCTAAACACGGGTGGGCACTGCCCACCCTATAAGGTCTGTTGCCCTACCCGGTTATTTTGAATCTAGGGGACCACGGGTCACGCCGAGCTTGCTTTGGAGCTTAAGATCTCGCCAGAGTTGGGCACCTGTAAGTTTGCCACTCAATAGCTTTTGATAGCGATCGAGGGTTTGGCTTACCTGCTGAGGCGTTTCGTTGAGAAACTCAATTCGAAAATGGGCGGCTCCTGCGTTCATAAGCCGCTGAGTATACTCAGCCCCAGTTTGGGCAACGCCATTGAAGACCGTATTGCGGCACCCAGCGTCAGCTTGAAGAATGTGCTCGGTGCCGATGCGATCGCGCAGCTTCACCTGATGCTGCTCACAGGGGCGACCACAGTCGCGGAAGTCTTTGCCCTCCGAGAGAAAGGCACAGAATACGCAGTGCTCCATATGAAACATCGGCATGTGTTGATGCAGCGTGATTTCTAGCCAGCCTGTGGGCACAGAACGAACTAAGCTCTCCAATTGATCCACATTGAGGTCGTAGGACGCGGTAAGGCGTTCTAGGCCAAAGTGATTTTTGAAATAGTCAGCGGTTAGGGCGTTGGCTACATTGAGAGAAAAATCTCCCACGCAGCGTTCTCCAGCGAAGTATTTTAGGTGGTCGTAGTTGCGAATCAAGTAGCCATCAGCCTCGGAACGCCGCACCTGCTCCAAGATGTAGTTTTCTGACGGTTTGGTGATGCGAGGTGGGGCAACCCAAAGGGTTTGATGCTCAGAAGCGCGGTTCGCCCGGAACCACTGTACGGTTTCTCGATAGGTGGCAGGGTTCTCAAATTCGCAGTAGATTGTCTCGATTCCGTCCCCGCAGGCCGCTTCTAATTGAGTTCGGTTCCGCACCAACGTCAGTAATTTTGTCTGTAGGGGCAGCCCTGCGTGACTATTTTGTGGCAAGGAAGGCAGCAGACTTTTAAGGGAGGCACTGGAGTTAAGCTGCCAGCGACGGGGCTGTATTCTCATCTCCTCTAGCTTGTCTACTAGTTCTCGGCGCACCCGATTAAGTTCGCTCACAGGCAGCATTAAATCTCCAATGAGCTTATTCTCCAAGGATTCTAGGCGGAAAGGCGTATTACCCAGGCGGCCAAACTGCTGCTCCAAGCGCTCAGTGTTCAGTGGTTTGCTGTGGGCTTCGACCAAGGGCACAGTGGATTCAGCTTGAGCGATATGGCCCTGGGCGTCGCGTGCGATCGCAACCATCCCTTGTCCTACTTCCCCGTGCACTTCAACCCAGAGAGGACGCTGGAATTTGGGTTCATCGCCAGTGAAGGTTTGCCGGAGTTCTCGCTCTAAGTGCGGATCGCTGGTTTTCCAAACCTTGTCGCCAATGCGAATGCGAGCTAGGTCAAGGTCACGGCGGCCAAAGCTGAGAACGGTGTTTTTTCCCTGCCTTTCAACTTGGTAAACCCGTCCCCCCTCCTCTTTCGCAGCGGGATGACCATTGTCAAACACAACGCCATCACCTGGCTTGACGGGCGCAACTAGCTGAATGGTGACCCCGTGCTGAGAAACGCGTGAGACTTCGCCTAGATAAACGCCCCGTTTCTTGCCAAAGCGGGCATGGACAAGTTCCTGATTGTCGATGCCTTGGAACCAGCCTGTGGAGAGTCCACGGGAAAAGGCCATTTCCAGCTGATAGTGCTCCTCGGGAGAAGGGGCGTATGGCTGCTCCCCCTCGCCTCCCTTAGAAAGGTGAGGGGCTGAGGATTGGCTTTCGGCAGGATGTAGGGATGCAACTACTCGATCGAGTGCTTGTCGGTAAACGCGGGTGACATTGGCGACGTATTCGGGTGCTTTGAGGCGGCCTTCGATCTTGAGACAGCTGACCCCGGTCTTGACTAACTCTGGCAGAACTTCTAGCCCAGAGAGATCTTGAGGACTCAGGAGATAGTTGCGATCGCCCAAATCAACCTGCCGTCCATCTGCAATCAAGTCATAAGTCATGCGGCAAGCTTGCGCGCATTCCCCCCGGTTGGCAGAGCGACCCCCTAGCGCTTCACTGGTGAGACATTGACCGGAGTAAGCAACACATAATGCCCCATGTACAAAGACCTCCAGGGGCAGGGCAACATTTTGCTCCGTCAGTTGAGCTTGAATCTTGTTGATTTCCTTCAGGGAGCATTCTCGCGCCAGGACAACGAGTTGGCAGCCGAGGTCACGGGCAAACTGAACGCCAGCTGCACTGGTCACCGTCATTTGGGTAGAGGCATGGATCGGGAAGTCAGGCGACAGATGGCGGATCAAGCGGCAAATGCCTATATCCTGCACAATCACCGCATCTACCCCTGCTGCGATCATGGTGCGGAGGTATTGTTCGGCCTCCTTCAGCTCCTTGGGAAACACCAGCGTATTAACGGTGACGTAGCCCTTCACACCCCGGAGATGGAGAAACTGCATCAATTCAGGCAGGTCAGCTTCGGTGAAGTTCTCTGCTCGCATCCGAGCATTAAAGCGATCAAGCCCAAAGTAAATCGCATCTGCCCCATTTTCAACGGCGGCTTTGGCGCACTCCCAGTTGCCCGCTGGAGCGAGTAGCTCGGGGCCGCGAGGTGCGATCGCAAAGTGCAGATTCTCAGGGAGCATCACACCGTCGGGATGGTCTTCGCCTGAGGTAACTCCTGACGGATTGGGTTGGGCAGAGACAGATGACATAAAAGTTCGTGAAGGGCTTGTGTACGGAAGAGCCTGCAATTAGGGAGTTTTCGCTGCGTTTACTCCCAATTCCCTAAGGTCATTGTAGGCTTCATGACAATTGCTTGAGTCAGTGTTCCGTGGATCCCTACAATGATGTGATTCTTTTTCAATGGATCACATAGGAGGAAGGCATGGCAAGTCGTCCAATCGTCCTCGGGATTGTGGGAGATAGCGCTGCTGGTAAAACAACGCTAACGCGAGGGATTGCCCAAATTCTGGGGGAAGATGAGGTTACCTGCATTTGTACGGACGACTACCACAAGTTCGACCGTCAGCAACGTAAGGACTTGGGAATTTCCGCCCTGCATCCTGACTGCAATTACCTCGACATCATCCAGCAACACCTAAATCTTCTGCGGACGGGGCAACCCATCCTCAAACCTATCTACAACCACAGTACAGGCAGCTTTGATCCCCCTGAGTACATCAAGCCTAGGCGATTCGTCATTGTGGAAGGGCTACTGGGCTACTTTACTCGTGGATCTCGCGATGCCTACGACGTTAAGGTGTATCTGGCTCCTCCTGAAGAACTGCGTCATGCTTGGAAAGTTAAGCGCGACACCCGCAAGCGTGGCTACACAGAAGACCAGGTAATGGACCAAATCCGGGCACGGGAAGAAGATTCTGAGGCCTTTATTCGTCCCCAGCGGCAATGGGCTGATGCCGTTATTACCTTCTATCCTTCCGAAAACGAGGGCAGCACTGATGATTTGCTGCTCAATGCTCGTCTGGTGTTGCGGCCTACCATTCCACACCCCGACTTTACCCATATTCTGGATGGGGAAGGTAGCCACCTGGGCGATGCCATTCGTCTCGGACTCGATCGAGACATGGGCAAGCCCGTTGACGTGCTGGAGATTGATGGGCATGCCACCGAGGAACAGGTGCAGGAGCTAGAGCGCACCTTATGTAATGAAATTCCATACTTGGGTAAGTTCTGTAGCTTGGAAGGCAATAAGAACATCGGTAAGGTGGTCGGCACTACTGGAGAAACGCTGCAAAGCTACCCCCTAGCTCTGACTCAATTACTCATCACTTATCACATGCTCAAAGCCGCCAATATTCGCGAATAGCTTCTCTTAAAACCCTGTTCTTTTAGCTGGGAAACCAGCACAACAAGACCTACCTCTGATTTGGCATGGGGTAGGTCTTGCTGATTAAGCCGTTGTAAGAAATCTCACTTTTAAGAAATTTCACAATGTCGTGTGGGCTTGGCCTTATCTAAACCGTCCATCACCCTAGTGTGTCGCTTCCTCTTATTGCCGATACGCTAGAAGGCGTTGTCTGTTTCAAACTCCTGCAAATTTGCCAGAATTGTCTATAGTTGTAAGGCTGACTTGCCCAGGTTGGGAGGATTGACGTTGACGTTTTCCGCTGAAGATTTTCTCAAAGCCCTCGATGAGCAGCACGACTACACGTTTCAAGTGGGTAGCGTGGTGCGTGGAACTGTAGTGAACTTTGACTCCGAGGGAGCCGCTGTTGATATTGGCGGTAAGTCCTCCGCCCTCCTACCTACTCAGGAAGCTTCGCTGAAACGGGTGAGCAATTTGGCGGATCTCTTAGAGATTGGTACAGAACGCGATTTCATGATCATCCGTGACCAAGACGCGGAGGGTCAGGTGCTGCTGTCAATTCGGCGGTTGGAGCTGAAACAGCTTTGGGATAAGCTGATCACGCTCCAGGAGAAGAATGCCACGTTAGAGGTTAAAGTAACCGGCACGAATAAAGGTGGCGTGATTGTCGATGTGGAAGGGCTGCGGGGGTTTGTGCCGCGATCGCACCTGAGCCAAAAAATTGAAGACTTGGAAACGTTGGTGGGCAGCCGTCTCACCGTGGGCTTTTTAGAAATCAACCGCTCCAACAACAAGCTGGTGTTATCTCAGCGCATTGCTGCTCGCACCCAAATGATGACGCAGCTAGAACTAGGGCAACTGGTGTCTGGCACGATTGTTAACCTTAAGCCTTTTGGTGTGTTTCTTGAGTTCAACGGTATTACCGGGCTGTTGCACATCAATCAAATCAGCAAGAACTATGTAGAGTCACTGCCGAGCTTGTTCCGAGTCGGACAGTCGATTAAAGCAGTGGTGGTGGCCCTCGATAGCGATCGCAACCGGATCTCCCTCTCGACCAAGGTGTTGGAGAAGTACCCCGGAGAGGTTTTGAGAGACTTCGACACTGTGATGGACGATGCCGAGAACCGCATTCAAGATGTGAGTCGGCTGCTAGCCGAGAGCGACGCCTAATTAAAGCGTCCAAATTCAGAGATACTAGTAGGGGCATAGCACCGCTATGCCCTTCAATATGCGGGTTGTTACCTGCATGTTTTGACGGACTTAATGTTGCAGAAGGCCAGTTGGCATGGGTAGCGTTTGGGAACTTGACTTTTATTCACGCCCAATCTTGGATGAGAACCAGAAAAAACGCTGGGAAGTTCTGATCTGTGAAGGGGTGCAGGATGTTAATGCACAGCCGGACCAGCTGTTCCGCTTCAGTAAGTTTTTGACTAATACCGAAGTCAATTCCATCAAGCTCAAAGAAGCGATCGCAGAGGCTATTGAGCAGGCCCCCACCCCGCCCAGCCGCATCCGCTTCTTTCGCTACCAAATGCAGAATATGATCAGCCGGGCTTGCGAAGAACTGAACGTTCCAGCCAAAGCTAGTCGGCGCACCTTGACGCTGCAACAGTGGCTAGACGAGCGCAAGCAAACCTTTTACCCCAACCAGCCCGGCTACACGGATGCTCCAGTCCCCTTTGTTGCTGCGCCGCCCCCCAGTCCTCGCCCCCTGCCCGACGCTCTAGTTGGTCAGCAGTGGGCCTTTGTGACTTTGGAGGCTAGCGCTTTTCTGGAAATGCCAGAGTGGGGCATTGACTTTGGCGAAGCCTTTCCCCTCAGCTTGGCAGGTATTTCTCCAGAAACGCCCGTGCCGGGAATTTTGATTTTCTCGCCTAGAGCTTTGCCCCTAGCAGGTTGGATGTCAGGTCTGGAACTGGGCCATCTGCGAGTTGAGCAAAGCAAACCTCCTCGGTTAATTCTAGAAACGGGTTCTGCCGAAAGCTGGATTCTGGCTAACCTGACGACTCCCAACACTCAAGCAGAAGCCAAAAGCTTTGAGGCGGCTAAACAGGCTGCCAATCAAGTTCATTTTGTTGGCGTGCAAACGAGCCCAGAGGCCGAGTCTTTTGCCGGATTTTGGCTGCTTCAGGAAAAGCTGTTTGGCTAGGAGTGTGTGTTGATGTCTCAAGCTCATCGAGCCAGTCAAGCTTGGTGGCGGACGGTCGGGCTGTATCTGCTGCTGGGTGCGATCGCACTTGCCTTGCTGCTGCCGCTGCTCTGGCTCTTTAGCACTGCCCTAAAATCTCCTGGCGAAAACATTTTTCAGTTTCCGCCCCGTTTCATTCCTCAACAGCCCACGCTGCAAAATTTCATCACCGTCTGGCAGACAAATCCCTTTGGTCGCTACTTCATTAACAGTACGGTTGTTGCCGTGCTAACGGTGGGGCTAAACCTACTAGTCTGCTCTCTGGCCGCCTACCCTCTAGCAAGACTGGCTTTTCGGGGTCGAGAGGCCATCTTTACCCTAATCGTTTCCACGATCTTGATTCCCTTCCAGATCGTGATGATTCCCCTGTATATCTTGACCGTCCAGTTGGGGCTACGAAACTCTTATCTAGGGCTAATCTTTCCCTACATTGCCTCGGCTTTTGGCATCTTTCTCATGCGGCAGGCGTTTCAAGGGGTGCCTAAGGAACTAGAAGAGGCCGCCCGTATGGATGGTTGCTCAGAGCTAGGCATCTGGTGGAATGTCATGCTGCCCGCTACACGCCCGGCCTTAGTGACATTAGCCATCTTTACCTTTATCGGCTCTTGGAGCGACTTTCTCTGGCCACTCATTATTTTGGATCGCCCAGAATATTACACGCTGCCGATTGGGGTGGCCAAGTTGGCTGGCAGCTTTTCCCTCGACTGGCGCTTAATTGCCGCTGGTTCTGTTATCTCAGTTCTGCCCGCAATCTTGCTGTTTGTTTTTCTTCAACGCTATATCGTTCCTAGCGAGGCGGGCAGCGGCTTAAAAGGCTAATGGCGACCTTATGCCTTAAGAAACTTAACCAGCTCTTGAAGCTTATCCCAGGCGGCACCACTACGCAGGATTTCCTGGGCTTGGGTAACGCCCTGTTGAACGGCTTCCTCTAAAGTTCCTCCCTGAGTCGCTTCCCCTACTTTCAAAGCAAGGGCAGCGTTGAGAGCTACGACATCCTGTTGGGCCTGAGTTCCCTTGCCTTGCAGAACAGCTTGAAGAATCGCAGCGTTTTCTTCAATTTCGCCTCCCCGCAGCATCTCTTTAGAGGCTTTCGTAAGTCCGTAATCTTGAGGATCCAAAATTGCGGAACTAACTTGGCCATTCGCTAACACAGCTAGATCGGTTTTATCTCCCAGCCCTGCTTCGTCCAAATTCTCCCGGCCATGCAGAATGATGGCTTGGGGCAAGCCGATTAAACTAAGCGCCTCGGCCATTGAAGGTAAAACAGTGGGATCAAACACACCAATGACCTGTCCAGTTGGCCGCAATGGGTTTACCAGAGGCCCCAACAGATTAAACACTGTTCTTACCTTTAAGCTTGCACGAATGGGGGCTACTGCCTTCATTGCAGGGTGCCAGCCCCGAGCAAAAAGAAAAGTGATACCCGTTTCCTTCAGGGCTGCTTTAACCTGTTCGGGCTGCGCAGCCAGATTGATACCCAGCGCTTCCAGGACATCTGCTGAGCCAACTTTGCTAGAAGCCGAGCGATTACCGTGCTTAGCCACTGCGACCCCAGCAGCAGCCGTGACAAAAGCAACGGCTGTCGAAATATTAAACGTGTGAGAGCCATCTCCTCCCGTGCCGCAAGTATCTACACACGGCGAGGGCAAACCGTCATCCGCAGCTCCGCCTAGAGATTGAGCTTGCAGAACTCGTGCCATGCCAGCGAGTTCAGTAGCAGAGACGCCCTTGGACTGAATGGCCGCTAGAAAAGCGCCTGATAGCTCTGGGCAAATTGACTCACTGAGCCATCCTGTCATCAAAGCTTCAGCCTGTTCACTGGTAAGTGACTGCTTGTCGATGAGTTGTTGAAGCAGTTTTGACCAGTCTTGGTTAACAGGGGTAACAAGGGCAGCTTGGGTCACGGCGAATCCAGGGTTTCCAACACAGCAATCCTCTATTCAGAGTACCAGAGGCTTGAACCTAGCTGTAGAGAACGTTGGGGGAGTCTGATGGTTAGTGGCTAGGGCAATATCGCAGCCCAGGTCGCAGGGCCGACAATGCCATCTGCTTCTAGGTTGTAATGCCGCTGAGCCTGCTTTACTGCCTGCTCTGTTTGAGTTCCGAACACTCCATCTACAGTGCCTTTATAAAACCCTAAAGACCTTAGCCTCTCTTGCAGTCGTACCACTGCATCTCCAGTCATTCCAGGCCGCAACACAGGCAATCCCCCAGGCGTGTTTCTAGCGCCACTGCCACTGCGAGATGGGCTTGAAGTTCCCGCAGGGCGACTGGGTGAATTTCCGGCAGGTGCAGTTGGCCGAGGAGTCGAGGTAGAAGTCGGCGTGGAGGATGGGTTAGTTGCTGAAGAGGTGGCCGGAGCCGTTGCAGTGGGCGAGCCAGCCTGGTTGGGAGGTGTGGGAAAGAGCCGACTCCAGGTCGCTGAGCCAACAATGCCGTCTGAAGTGAGGCCTGCTACTTCTTGAAAGCGCTTAACCGCGGCCTGAGTAGGTTCGTCAAACTTTCCTGTCACATTGCCGTTGTAAAACCCAAGGAGTTTAAGCATCGCTTGTAACTCGGTGACGGCTTCCCCCTGACCACCCAACCGTAAGGTTGGTCGGGCCGCTGAATCAGAGGAAACAGGGGTAGACACTGCCGTTGGAGTCGGTGTCTGGGCAACTAAAGCGGCCCACTCTTGAGCATTCGTTTGAGTACCAACTGCCCCAAGCAGAAGCAGTCCACTGACAAAGGTGAGCATTCTTGAACAAGTGAGGGACTTTAGCCGCAGTCTTGGGTTGGCCTGACAATCATTCATACCCGTTGCTTCATACGAGAGAGGATGAGGTGTTAAGAGTAATCCATCAAGGAATTATTCGGATGAATTATAGAACCTCTCTGCAAGGGTAATTCCTTATCCATGCCCTTGTCGTAGAGTTCTCAACACGCAAGATAAGATGCTCACAGCAATTATCAGCCTGAGGTGGGGCATGACGCTGTCCTGGCAGGAGCGTTTTCGAGCGATTTTTACAGGTCTTGTTGTAGCAGATCTGAGATCTGATGTGGGTGCTATGGAGGCTCCAAGAGAAGATGCCTTGGATTTATCCTGTACTCCAGCACTGGAATCTACTAGAGCTCAAACTTTAACTTGGAGGCAGGTCTTGATTCAATTGGCCCAAGTGTACGGCCAAGAGAGGCTGCCCAGCTTAGGTCACTGCTCAGAGCAAATTCGAATGCTTGAGGCAGATAACCCTTTAGGGGTGTGTTTCGCTGCGTTGCCCCTGATGTTGTTGAACTTGGATGGGCCGGGCTCAGGCGCGATAGCCTTAGTTCGCTGGGCTGAACAGCAGGGTCTACGGGTAGAGACTCAGAATCTACTAGAAGCCGTCTTTCATCTTCTGAGACGAGGCGTGGAGTCGGTACAGCCCCTATCTGCATCAATGCCGCCGCCAAAAACGCTTGACTGGCTCACGTCAGCTTCTCTCAGTGACCCGCTGCTTACCCTTGCTACAGAGATTACCGTACAAGCCCGAGGACAGTATGCTTTAGCCTTGCGATTGGCGGACCTAGCGCCTGCAAAACCGCGAGAGTTGCCGCTTCTTGTGGGGGTGTTGTCCACTCTGCAAGAGGGATTGTCGGGTATTCCACTCAGTTGGCGGCTGCAATACCTAAATTCGGCTGCAAACCAATCTGCTCGAATATACAATTGGGCGATCGCAAACGAAGCGGCCTTGTGGCAGCTAGCAGATGGTCTCTTCTATCGGTGGGCTGGGGTTTCGTCCTCGATAAAGCCTGACCAGCTTGGATTAACGTATCCGGTCGCCCAACTGGGAGCAAACCTTCACTGGGCGTCTGGAAGGAGCGGCTTATAATAGCTAATCAGTGGGGTTTCTGAGTTTTAGATCATGAAACATAGCCGCTTGAATGTGGCATGCCATAAGCTGAAAGGAACATCTGAAAGTAATGAAGGCTTTCCGGCACTTAGTAAGTTCCATAGAGCACTGGTGGCAGGTTCAAGCAGACAACTCTGAACTTGAAAATCCACGAGCTTCCGCTAATCCAAAGATGCCCTCGCGCTCGGCCTCTTTGTTGTCTCCTACCTCTAAGACCGAAGCAAATCCTGTTCGAGCGACTGATGGGCTGTTAGCCAACCTTTTCAAACCTCACCAAGCTTTTAATCGGCGCAAAAAAATTCATCATCCTCGGCTCCTCTTCACTGTTACAGTTCTTTCTTTAACAGCAGTGGTTGGGCAACGATTTTACAACCAGCCAGAGCTTCAGGTAGGCACTGCAGCTCCTCAAACTGTAATTGCACCAAAAGACGCAACGGTAGTAGATACCGCTGCTACTGAGGCCAGACAGCGCGCAGCGCGCAATGGGGTCTTACGAGTTCTACAAATCGATGCAAAAGCTAACGAAAAGACCCATCGAACGCTAAATGCCCTGGTACAACAAGCATTAGAATCTCGTGCAGAAGCCGGACCATTGCCCTTTGTTGAGCCAGCAGTGATTTCAACCCAGGTGCAACGTTATGTCCGTCGCGCTGATGAGACAGATTGGGTTGCTCTCAGTTCCCTGGTGCTGCCTGGCGTTTCTGAAACCTCTGGCCAGATTTCAACTCCGGTTTTAACGGACCTGGAGAATGACAGTCGGTTTCAGTCGCTTTCTTGGGAGCAGCGTCAGGCAGTGCGAGAGCTACTGGGCTACCGTCAGAGCACCTCTCAGCAGAAATTTCTGGAACTGCAAATCCAAATTGCCAACGCTCGACGTCGCTATCAACAGGCAAAGGAATCGCTCAAGGAACCGGCTGAGCAAAGAGGCGGGACTTTGTTGGATTCGAGGGTTCTGGATTTAACTGAGCAGGAGTGGGAAGCAACTCGGTTGTTGCTCTATCAATCGGCTCATCGCATGATGAGCCAAGGGATTATGCCAGGATTGCCTCCGGAACTGCTGCAACAAGCGGCCCTTGCACAAGTCCGAGGACTGGTTCCTATTGGCGCGGAAGGAGCCGCCGCTCAACTTCTGACCGTTTCGTTGCATCCTAATTTGATTGAAGATCCGGAGCGAACTCGGCTTCAGGCGGAGATGGCTGTGGAAGCCGTAGAGCCCGTGTTTGTGAGTGTACAAGGCGGGGATGTCATTGTTCGGGCCGGGGAACCTATTAACCAATCAGCCTTTGTGCTCTTGGATCACTTTAAGCTCAGTCAGAGACGCTTTAACTGGCTCGGGTTTATTGGTTTTGGGGTATTAGTCGGAGGAAGTGTCCTAACCTTTCTAATTGTTGAGCGTCGGTTCCACTCTAGTTTGCGCCAGCGAGATTATGTGTTGGTCAGCCTGATGGTATTAGGCACTGCTGGCCTCAGCATTTTTGGGGTAGCTGCTTATAGCTTGCCAGCAGTTGGCCTACTGGCAGGTAGCTTTTATGGATCCGTTTTGGGGGGGACGCTGGTTGGGTTGCTGACCATCTTGTTGCCAGTCGGGGCTAAGGTCAGCCTGATTCCGCTCCTGGCTAGTTCGGCGGGTGGAATTGTGTGTAGCTTGATGTCCGGTCGGATGCGATCGCGCGAAGAACTGGCTCTATTGGGAGGCTGTGTTGGGCTGACTCAAGGGGTCGTTTACCTGCTACTTACCCTCATTTTTAGCTCGGTTTCACCCTCAGTCTGGTACAGCATTTTGATTGGAGCAGCGATGCAAGGCATCTATGGCATTCTCTCTAGCATTGCCGCCTTGGGTCTGAGTCCTTATCTAGAGCATGTGTTTGATCTGGTAACCCCAATTCGGTTGGCAGAACTCGCCAATCCTAATCGGCCTTTGCTCAAGCGTCTAGCTTCAGAAGCCCCCGGCACCTTCCAGCACACGGTGTTTGTTGCCAGTTTGGCAGAGGCGGCTGCTCATGCCTTGGGCTGCAATGTGGAACTGGTGAGGGCAGGGACGCTCTATCACGACATTGGTAAGATGCACGACCCATTGGGTTTTATTGAGAACCAGATGGGGGGGGCTAACAAGCACGATACGCTCAATGACCCTTGGTTGAGTGCCAAGATTATCAAAAAGCACGTCACCGAAGGGGTAGTCATGGCCCGAAAGTACCGTTTGCCCAAAGCGGTACAGGCTTTTATTCCAGAGCATCAAGGCACAATGACGATTGCCTATTTTTACCACCAGGCCCAGGAGCAGGCGGCTCAAAATCCAGGCCTGGAGGTACGAGAGGAGGACTTCCGCTACGATGGCCCTACGCCTCAATCGCCCGAAACAGGCATTGTTATGCTGGCTGACTCCTGTGAAGCGGCTTTGCGGTCGATGAAAGAGGCTACCCCAGAAGAAGCTTTGGCTTTGGTTAACCGAATTTTGCGTGCCCGTTGGAAAGATAATCAGCTGATTGAGTCAGGTCTGACACGAGAGCACATGACGATTATTGCGGAGATTTTTGTGCAGGTTTGGCAACAGTACAATCACAAGCGAATTGCTTATCCTAAAGCAGCCTTGGTATCAACACCTGCCTCCTAAGTTTGCTCTGACAGCTCTTTACCTCTAAGCGGTATGTTGGCTTATCTACTCAAACGGGTGCTCACGGCCATCCCGACTCTTGTCGCCATTAGTATGGTGATCTTTTTGATCCTGGCCTTGGCTCCTGGTAATCCACTGGGTGATTTAGCGGCAAATCCTTCCATTACGGCTGAGGTTCGAGAAAACATTCGCCGTTCCTTTGGGCTTGATCAGCCTATTCCAGTACGGTATGTGAAATGGGCACTCTCTTTTTTGACGGGTAATATGGGCTATTCGTTGACTAGCCGTGCTCCTGTCAGTGAATTGCTTTTGCAGCGCCTACCCGTAACGCTTTGGATTTTAGGGTCAGCGTATGGGGTGAGTGTGGCTTTGGCCTTTCCGCTGGGAATTGTTGCAGCGCTCCGTCGAGACTCCTGGCCGGATCGATTGATTTCTATTTTGGCTTTTGCTGGATTTTCTTTGCCCACTTTCTTCACAGGGCTTCTCTTCATCCTGCTGTTTAGTGTGCGGTTGGGTTGGTTTCCCTTTATCTACAACAGCACGTTGAGTGGGGCGACTTGGTCGGATTGGGGGGCTATTCTCCAGCAGTCTATTTTGCCGATTACCGTTTTGGTGCTGTTTCAAACGGCAGTGCTGTTGCGCTTTATTCGGGCCTCTGTGTTGGAGGAGTTGCCCCAGGGCTATGTGCAAACGGCCCGTGCTAAAGGCTTGGGTCAGAATCGAGTTGTCACGGTTCATATTTTGCGCAACGCTCTCATTCCGGTAGTTACGCTGATTGCTTTGGACATCCCTACGCTTTTTACAGGATCCCTGGTGACAGAGCAAGTGTTTCGGGTACCCGGAATTGGTTCGCTATTGATCGACTCGATTTACCGGGGGGATACTCCAGTAGTCATGGCGATCGCATTTATCTACGCTGTGCTTGTCGTGCTTTTCAATCTACTGGCTGATATGTTGTACGGCGTGATCGACCCCCGAGTCCGCTATACAGCTTAAAGCCCGCTTTCCTAAGACTTTCTTTGGGTCGCCCACTTTCCCTGATAGGATTTCTTCAACTCCTTTCCGGGATACCGTGTCTATGTCGGCCTTGCCTCCGGTTGACTCTGTTACCACCAGCCGTGTTCAGATTCCCGTCCTCCTGAAGCGGCTTTGGTGCGATCGCACTGCCCAAATCGCCCTGATCGTTCTTTCTGCCATTGTTCTGGCAGTTTTAGTCGGTCCTTGGGTTTACCCTGCATCTCCCAATCAAATCGATTTCGATCGGGCCTTGCTGCCGCCCAGTCCTGCTCACCTGCTCGGCACAAACGATCTGGGGCAAGATCAGTTAGCTCGTCTGCTGTCAGGTGGGCGTATTTCGCTGGCAGTGGGAGTCGTGGCAATGGGA
>DATNQF010000018.1:0-17705 GCA_036702855.1 Trichocoleus sp.
CAAATGAGTAATGCCTCGCCGCCGAATTTCCTGGGCTAACCAAGCCGCTTGGTACACGACGCTGTCTTCTTCCCCGGCTGCGTAGCTCAGCCTGCTCCAAAACTCTGGGATAACCTGAGCTGCTTCTTGAAGCTCAGCCCAGAAGTAGCTAGCTGCCGTGGGCTGAGGGGTACGCAGGGAGGGATTTGGTCTTCCTTGTACAGGTTGGCGTACATAGGTCACGGAAGCTCGCACTCGGGCAATTTTGTCCTGGAAGTGAGTATCGGCGGGCGGGCGCAGGGCAAAAATATGGATCTCTGCACCTGCCGCCTCGTGAGCCAAGATTTCGTTGACGATAAAGGTTTCTGAGTAGCGTGGATAGCGCTTAACAACGTAGGCAATGCGGGGGGAACTCATAGGCATGAAGGGTGAAGGTTTTCTAAGCGCTCTTAGGTAACAAGAGGCAACAAGAGGGGGCTGTCGCTGATAGCAAAAGGCAGGAGGCAGAAGGGCAAAGGCTGAAGGCTGAAGGTTGCTATAGCGTCATCTCAGGCATTCAATTTGTTCTAGCTGTCTCGATGATCGCTATAGGACGCGATTAGGAGGCTTGGGATTGGGACATTGCTGAGGTCAGCAGCACCTGTTGTAGTGCCAGCAGCAGATTGTCTAAGCCGTTGAGGTTAATCGGTGAGCGCGTTTGAGTTGGGGAAACGGGTTGGTGCAACCAGACCGTTAGCGCCTCCGGACTGAGTTCGTCGGGATGCAACACATCCAGCAGACCCATACGTTGCAGCCGTTCAGCTCGGAGCCACTGTTCTTGCCGAGGGCTAATGCGGGGCACTAGAAGCGCTGGCTTCCCAAAGGAGAGAATTTCACACGTCGTGTTATAGCCACCCATTGCTACGACACGATTGGCTCGTTCGAGCAGTAGGGTAGGTTCTTCGAGGTAATCCACGATTTGAATCTGAGGATTGGCTGCTGCCAAGCGGTAGAGCCGCTGCTGTTGGTTGGCGGGCATAAAGGGGCCAGTCAACAGCACACCCGTCGTTCCTGTAGGGAAGGTCGCCTGAGCAAAGGCCATCGCGAGATCTGCTCCATCCTGACCGCCACCCACTAAACACAGCGCTATGTCTCCCTGAGATAACGCTTGAGCGTCGAGGTTGGTGCGTACAGTCGGACCGACGTGGTGCAACCGGGCTCGCTGATTCAGATAGCCTAGAGGACGCATCTTGGCGGTGATGTCAGCAGGCAGGTTGTATTCCTTGCGAGCGTCATAAACGTCAGGGTCGCCGTAGACCCAGATCTCGTCGTAATAACGCCGGATAGCAGTTTCATTGTCAGCTTTCTGCCAATCGCGTTGCACTGCGGCGGCCGTATCGAGCACATCCCGTAAACCTAAAATGCAGCGAATGTGAGGTTGCGATTTCACATACTCCAGGGTTGGGTCTAGCTCACGCACAGCCCCCCGTGGAACATTATCCACAATCAACACATCTGGCTGGAAACCTTGGATGGCTGCGCAGATGAGTTGCGATCGCAGACCAACAATCTCCTCCAGGGTCAGTCCCATCCGGCGGGATTGATATTGCCCATCGGCACGTTTATAGAGCGCAGGTAGGGTCAGATAATCTACCCCATTTGGCGTCGGCACATCGCTAGCATCCCGCATACCACTGATCATCAAGATGTCAGCGTTAAGGGCCGAAGCTCCCAACGTTTGAGCGATCAGCAGGTTCCGCCGCTTGTGGCCCAGTCCCATTGTGTCATGGGAATACAGCGCGATTCGCCAGCGCCGCCCTTCCCCGAAAACCTTTCTCGCAAAGACTGCTTGTCCCGCCGAGCGCTTCGCTTCCTGGGAAGGTGTCTCTGCGAACCGCCGCAGCGGCAGCACGGAAAGTACTTGTCCAGTTTGATTTATTAGCAAGCAAGCCTCCTACAATCAGCCTTTACTCCACCAATACAGGGAAGTCTTGGTTCAGTATTTTTAGGATGGCAGCCGTCTTTGAGATCTCAGTGAGGATTATATGAGAAAGTTCTCATCCATCAGTTCCCGGCGTGAGTCCACAATTAGACTCTCCAGCAGGTGGATTTTGTGCTTGATTTGAGCAGCGAGCGATATCGGGTTCAGCGTTGACCCACTCCCACAGGTAAAGCACGCGGGATTCGGAGTTCAAGCAGGGATATGGCAAAAGGCAGGAGGCGGAGGGCAAAGGGCACAAGGTTGAGGGCTGCGATCGCGATAGCAGGCAAAACCTGACTGACATCGAGAGAGGGTGAGTTTAAACTCATTCTCCCCACAAAAAAGCCTCCTTCTTAAAGAAGGAGGCTTTTCACTTTTTAGAACTTTATCCGTTCCAAATCCATAGTGGAGTGGGTTCAAGCAGGCGTTAGCCCTCTACGGTCTCGCGGACTTCAGCCAGCAGCGGATTGTTCTGGGTGGGTTGGTGGAAAATAGCCCAGATGGCCTGCACTACAAACACCATCATCGCCAGCGCCCCAACCGTGAAAATGACATCACCGGGAATGCGCAGCCACACCGTCCACTCCATGAAGGGTGAGTGAATCACCTCAGCACTGCGGGCATACCAAGTGCCGTGGTTGACCGACTGGACGAACTGGTAGAAGCCATTAGGAATCAGGCCAAAGACCATCATGATCACCAAACCGCCGTTGATATGCCAGAAGGAGAACTTCAGCAGTCGCTCATTCCAGGCTTTCTCAGGCGTGATTTCCCGCAGGGCAAACAGCATCAGCGCCAGTGCTAGAGAGCCATACACTCCAAATAGAGCAGAGTGGGCGTGAATGGGAGTCGTGTTCAACCCTTGCGAGTAGTAGAGAACAATCGGTGGGTTGATCAGGAAGCCAAAGACGCCTGCTCCGACTAAGTTCCAGATGCAAGTAGCGATGAAGAAACGCAGGGGCATCCGGTAGAAGCCTTGGGCGTTTTGCGACAGCTTGAGAGATTTAACAACCTCAAAGCCGATTAGCGTCAGGGGCACTACTTCTAGGGCAGAGGCGACAGACCCCATGGCGGTGATGAAGACAGGAGTTCCGGCAAAGTAGAGGTGGTGCAAGGTGCCGATGATGCCACTACCGAGGAACAGAATTGTGGTTAGGTAAGTGGCCCGTAGGGCGGCGGCTTTCTTTAGGAAGCCTAACTCGCTGCACAGATATGCGATCGCAACGGTAGCAAACACCTCGAAGAAGCCTTCTACCCACAGGTGAACGACCCACCAGCGCCAGTACTCAGCCACGCTCATGGGCGTGTGGTTGCTGTACATCAAACCTGCCGAGTAGAACAGGGGAATGGTAATGGCACTGTAGAGGAAGAAGTGATTCAGACCCGTCTTAGAGCCTTCTTGTTTAAGGGCAGGCCCCAGCGCCCGCACCATCAGGCCCAGCCAAAGCACCATGCCGCCAATCAAGAGGATCTGCCAGACGCGGCCTAGTTCGACATACTCATAGCCTTGGTGTCCCAGTAGGAAGCTCAAGCCATTGCCAAGAATGCCTTGCACAGCGGCCCAAGAGCCAATCATGGAGCCGACTACGACAATGGTCAGCGCACCTAGGAGAATGCCGTTACCAATCGCTTGACCTTTGGGTTCGTGCTTGCCGAAGCGAGGGGCAAAGTACAGACCCGCTGCCAGCCAACAGGTAGCAATCCAGAACACAGCTAACTGCAAGTGCCAGGTGCGGGAGGCGGCGTAAGGCAAGAAGCGGTCTAGGGGAATGCCGTAGAAGCCTTGTCCTTCGACTGCATAGTGAGCCGTCACCATGCCCATGCCAATCTGCACCAGGAACAGCGCCATCGCCACGCCAAAGAACAGAGTAGTCACCTTTTGGCTAGCCGTGGGCAAACGCAGAGCGGGACGAGCAGCGACTTCTTGGACTTCTTCTGCATCTTCCTGAGTCAGGTTGACGAAGAGGAACAAGCCAATGCCGCCGACCAACAGAATCACCGATACGATAGACCAGATCAGAAACTGCGGCGGAGCCGTATTGCCAATCAGAGGATCGTGGGGAAAATTCGCTGTGTAAGAGAAGGGTGCATTAAAGCGGTTAGCGGAAGCAGCCCAAGCAGTCCAAGCGAAGAAGGCAGAGACATCGCGTACCTGTTCGTCATGGGTAAACCAGCCGCTGGGGATGGAGTGTTCCCGTGAGCCGAGCGTCAGCAAGGTGTGGTAGCCATCAAACACCTGAGGGAGTGCTTGAGTTTGAGCGTTGGTCAGGGTCAAGACGCCTGTTTGAGGGTCGTAGCGGTTGGTCTTGAACTGCTCACTGACCTGAGCTTGCAGGCTGGCCCGTTCTCCCACAGGCAACGATTCTAGGTCGGCCTGGTCAAAATCAGGGTTGCCATTGTACAGAATGCCAGCGGTTGCCAGACCCCACTTGTGTAGAAAGTCGGCAGACCAGTCGGGAGCGAGGTAGCTGCCGTGGCCCCACACACTACCAATGTGCTGACCACCGCGTGCCAGATAGGTCTCCTGACCCGACTGGATCTGCGCCTGGGTCAAGATCACTTCATGCTGAGGAGATTGCACTGTTGCCGGAACAGGCGGTGCATTTTTCCAGATGGCGGCACCTGCGCCTAGGAGAACCGAAAACATCACAACACAAATCAGCACCAGCCACGCAGGCAAGCTTAAGTAACGCTTGCGAGTTGCTGTTTGTGTGCTTTTGATACCAATTGACGGGCTTGTCATCGTTGTCTCTCGCTTAAACGAGCAGAGAAAAGAGGAAAAACGTCAGAAGAACTGAGTTGCTTTCTACTCTGCCAAAAGAGATAAAGGACTTCTATGAGGTAGCTCATAGTGGCAGAGCCAGGTGAAATTCAACGCACGTAGAGTTCAACATTCCCGCTTTTGAAAGCAAGTTCTTTTGTGTTGCAAAACTTTGTAGATTCCTGGTTTCAACAGAGGAATTTTAGCGAGCGAAATCAAGCGTATGCTTATTAATTTTTCCTGTGAATCCAAGGATGAGTTAACGCGCTATAAAGAACAGCACGATTTGATAAGGCAACAATTTTATGTGGCAATAAAATTGTGGACTGACAAGGCTAAAGGTGTAGGTTGGGTTGAGTCTTGGCGAAACCCGACAAGACTCACTTTGATTTGTTTCAATTTGTTGAATCTGTCCGTCAACCGTTATTTCATGCAGGCAGATGGACGGGTAAGAGTGAGAGTGCTGTAATCGCTAAAAACAAAAGTGCT
Source organism: Trichocoleus sp. (assembly GCA_036702855.1). Taxonomy (GTDB): domain Bacteria; phylum Cyanobacteriota; class Cyanobacteriia; order Phormidesmidales; family Phormidesmidaceae; genus JACVSF01. The sequence goes on from DATNQF010000018.1 coordinate 5,190, forward strand.
GTCCCCGTTTCGAGCATGGCAACAAACTGAATTTTGGTTGTGCAATACCAGTTGCTCTGCCAAAGAATAATGAAAAACTTGAGTAACACTACCCCAAAGGCAATCGCTGTCAGTGGGGATAACCAGCCGACAGTCACTAAAGCCAGGATAATCAGAGTTGCGATCGCATGATAGATCTGACCGGGCACCGCTGAGTGGGTTTTTGTCTTACGCAGTTTGACGGTGAAGATTGCGCTGGAGAAGAACAGGGTGTTTAGTGCCCATAGTCCCCAGACCGGAGGAGATAAGGTGCCTGTGCTCACGATGTAGGCAAACGGAGCCGATAGACAGACGGCTGCAAAGGTGACGAGTTCGTTGACGACCGATTTCTGTTCTCGGTAGAACACCGAAACTCCGTCTACAACGAAGGCAACAAAAGCACCTAAATAAACAATCAACAGGGGGGACTGCCAGGTTCCTTGTTGCCGAAGCAAGTACAGTGCGATCGCACCTGTGATGAGCGAGTAGATCCCACCCCAGAGCCAAAACCGAGGCTTAAAACTGCGGCGCTGCTTGATTTGAAGCATCCAAGGATGCTCCGCTTGAAAACCACAGAAAGCACAGACCAATGCCAAAGTCGTGCTCCATTCCCAGGTCTGGGCAGCGGCTGCTCCAGTGATGAAAGAAACCAGCAGCATGACATAGACCCCGTGCTCTGGTGAAATTACCGGGCGATACCAGGCTTGGGGATTACGTTTTGGAGGGGTGACGTGTGAATTTTTTAGGTCAACGGATGGAGACTGCATAGAGTTACAGCTACAGAAGTAGCAGGCTTGCCGGTAAAACGGAATGTGGCAATAGTGCGCACGCTGGCGTTGCCGAATAAGGGTATGAATTTGGAGGGGCTTGCTTCCCTACAATCAACAACGCCGATACGTTTACTCTGGCAAATAGAGCTGGCTTCTTCTATGAGCTAGCTCATGGATACTTGCAGCTCAGAACACGGTAGTAGAGCAGTTACCGTTGAAGTTGTGTTGGTTGATGGATTGGAGTGTACTTCTAATTTAAATTCTGGCATTGCATTGAATAAGAAGCGCTCTCCTGGAAAAACGACTTTCTCAAGTCTATGAGGTGCAGTATTGGAGAAGCGAATGATCTGAATTCGACCCGTTGCATTGTGATAGCAACATAAAATGTGTTTTGCTTCGAGAGCAGGGTTATCAGTAGATTTAGGTAATGAAACGTTTGTCATACAACTTAAAAAATTAGAATAATTGGAGGGAACTTACTCTCCTTCATCTCGACTGTAGAGTTAATTCAGCCTTGAAGAGTTCCCTCTAGCGAGAGACTTTTGTAAAGACCCAAGCTGAAAGTATTGTTTCTAAGGCATCTATTGAGCTAACACTAGCTGTCAAGTTTTGAAATATTTGGTTCAGCCTGTCGAATGCAGTTGCGACCCTCTGATTTAGCTTGATAGAGCGCTTCATCAACCATTTTGAGCACCTCATCATAGGTCTCGCCCGTTTTGGGGAAAACACCAATACCACCAGAGACTGTTAGCGGAATCCTCTGATTTTCATACGTCACATAGGCAGCTTGGCAGTCGAGTCGGATCTCCTCAGCTCGTTGATGGGCTTGCATTAAAGACATACCAGGAAGGGCTAAGACAAACTCTTCTCCCCCATAACGACAGGCAATATCTACGCCTCGGCAGTGATGCTGAAGTAATTTGGCAAAGGTTCTAAGCGCTTCATCCCCTGCATGGTGGCTAAAGGTGTCGTTGATGTGCTTAAAAAAGTCAAGGTCAAAGAGAATAACTGCAACTGGGTAGTCTTCTCTAGCAGCTCGTTTAAGTTCTTTGGGAAGACGTTCATCGAAATAGCGGCGGTTGAAAAGACCCGTAAGGCTATCGCGGATGGCCTGCTCTTTGAGCTTTACCTGTAGTCTTTTGATCTCATGAAGTTGCTTCTTAAGCCGTTGGTTGGCTTGCCGAAGTTCTACTTCAATTTGGTGTCTTTGGGTGACATTTCTCATTACAATCAGGTGCCCCGTTAGCACCTGATTGTGATTCCGTAGCGGAATACTATGCACCTCTAAGTAACAACCGGGTGTGGGTTCCAACAACATCTCAGCGTTATCCGCGAGCAAGTTTTGGGTGAGTTCAGCAAGCTCAGGCCAATGGGGCAGCGTGAGTTTGCCCGGTTCTCCAATGCAGTTGGAGGTAACTCTCAAAAAACGCTGAGCAGCCAAATTCATATCAACAATTCGGTTTTTCAGATCCAAAACTAGGACGCCATCGATCATGCTCTCAATCAGCACATCCCTTGCTACAGGGATTAGGTCAAACATGCGTAAGCGAAAGAGTCCTGCAAAATAGATTAGCCCTGAACCCAAAAACGATATGGGCGTGATGTTAAGACCGGGCGGACTCAGATCTAGCATGTATAAACTGCCGCCAATGAGAGGAACGACTGCGCCCAGAAGCAGCAGACAGGACTGCTGACGATGGATTAACGATGAGCGTAGGGCTGCTTTAGTGAGAAGCAGTCCTGCCCAGAGCGTATAAAAATAAGCCCAGGCCATGATCCAGAAGAAGCCAGGCCCATGCTGATAAATTAACTGGTTGCTGCCCATCGGCCCTGGCAGGAAATCGGGCCAGATCCAGCGGTGCCATTCGTTGGTGGCAGCTAGGGCCATATTGAGTACAGGAATGACCCAGAGCCAAGCAGTATTACGCGGTTTGAGCCACCGCTGTTCGCCAGTAAACCGCATGGCAAACAGTAAAAAGAAGGTAATTACGCTGCCAGAAGCAACATACTCTAATTTGGAGTACATAATCTTGGCAGCAAGCGACACAACAGCCGACTCAAGCGCAGCGTTGGTAGCGTAACCTGTGACGGCCACCATGAGCAGAATAAAGGGCAAACTGGCCGTGCACGTTTCACGGCGACGCCAAGCCGCAACAGCGACTCCAGCGGACATCAAGGCAGTAATCCCTAGAACAAGGGCGGAAAGTGTGAATTGAAAAGCCATAGATGCCCAATACTGGGGCTATGCAATCTAAGGGTTCCCCAATTCAAGATTTCCCTCAATTTACTATCCTTTAGCGTGCTCTTCGTTGCTAAATAGGCGCTACAACGGCAGGCAAAGCATGAAAAGTGCTCCTTGCCCTGGTTTGCTATGAGCGGTGATGCTGCCACCATGAGCTTCGACAATTCGTTTTGCGATCGCAAGTCCCAGTCCCACTCCGTTCCCTTTGCGTGAGGGATCGGTGGTATAGAACTGCTCGAAAATGCGAGGCAAGTCATGCTCCTCAATCCCCTTACCCTGATCTTGAATGATCATCTCTGCGTACCTACCATTTTTGCGCAGTGCGATCAAAATTCGAGAATCGGGTGGAGAGTGTTTAATGGCGTTGTCGAGGACGTTCAAAATTGCCTGTAGCAAACGTTCTGGATCTCCTTGGATTTGCAGTTCAGTTGCTTCAACCTGAACTGAAACTTTAGCGGATTGGGCACGTGAGCTAACTGCGTTGACGGCTCGGTTAATTAGGCTAGCCGGGGAAAGGCTCTGCTTTTCAAGCTGAGTAACCCCCGCTTCTAATCGCCCCAAATCTAACAGATCATGAATGAGTCTTGACAGGCGTTTGGTTTCGTCTTCAATGGTTTGGAAAAAGCGATCGCGCAGGCCTGGTTCTTCATAGGCACCGCTTTTGAGGGCTTCAACCGTGACTTGAACGTTACTGATGGGCGTGCGCAGCTCGTGGGAGACATTAGCCAAAAAAGCTCGGCGCTCCTGATCGAGCGAGGCTAGGCGTTCACTCATGCGGTTGAGTTCGATTGCCAGTTGGTCTAGCTCATTGCTCTGGCAAATAATCAGCTTATCTCCGAAATGCCCCCCTCCCATGCGAATGGCAAAGTTACGCATCTTTTCCACAGGGTTAGAAAGGCTGCGGGCAAAGCGATCGCTAATCACAGCACAGAGCAAAATAGTTAGAACTAGGGTGCCAATGACAGTCCAGATAACGGTGGCAAATTGCCGCTGAAATTGCTCTAGCGTGATTGATATGCGCAAGACGCCCAGCATCTCGTTGTCTCGCGTGATGGGACGAGCAATAAAGAGGCGATCGTCGTTCGACAAAACTCCTTTTGCAACGCCTCTCACCAGTTGAGCGCTTAGTGCTTCCTGCATCCCAGGAACCTGAAGCCAATCCGTAACTTGCCGATCGCGTTCATCCGATGTAACCAATAAGTCGCCAGCCGGGCTAAACACTCTTAGCGTAATGGTTTCTGGGGCACCGAAGCGCTGCACGATTAGCTCTGCTTCCTGCACGTTTTCCTCTTCTAAGGCATCAGCAATACCCTCTCCAACGGCTGTGCTTAAGTTTTCTAAGTCAGCTCGCCGAGTCTGCATGAAATACTGATGGAATGACCACATGATGTAGCTTCCCATGCAAGTCGTACCGAGTGCAGCCACCCACAAGTAAGTCGCAAACAGCTTGGCATGAATTGAGTTCCAATACTTATTCCAATACTGAGGTCGTTTTTCGCCCATGATTGTCCTCTATCAGTTCCCTATAGACAGTGAGTCAATGGGATTAAGACTCACTAGCCTGACGTCGGAGCACTGAGCGAATGCGGGCTACCAATTCACGGGTGTTAAAGGGCTTGGTTACATAATCGTCGGCCCCTGCTTCGAGACCTCGAATTTTATCGATGTCTTGGTCTTTTGCCGTTAGCATCACAATCGGCACGTTGGAGAAGGCCCGGATGCGCCAGCAGACTTCCATGCCGTCTACGCCTGGCAGCATTAGATCGAGCAGAATAATGTCTGGCACTCGCTTGTGAAACTGTTTGATTGCGCTTTGGCCATCCTCTGCCGTCGTTACTTCAAAGCCTTCCTTGGTCAAAGTATAGGTAAGGCTGTCCCGCAGAGGGGCTTCATCATCAACCAAAAGAACGTGAGGCATATAGTACATGGGCTTTTACTTCCAGTTTTGTCTGCCCGCCTAAGCGGCACATCTTTCTCAAGAAGGAACTCTGTTTTATGGGAGAAAAAAAGAAGTTTATGGGAGAAAAAAAGAAGCTCAGCGTTTCTCTCCTACTTCCGCTCAGCAGCCGGAACAGGTGCCGAACTCTCCCCTATTGGGGCCGTAGGACGGATAACCTGTGCAACAGCAGCTACCAAGGCATCGGGGGCAATGGGCTTTGTCATGTATAGCTGAAAGCCTGCTGACAGGGCTTGCAGGTGATCCTCCTGTCGGGCGTGGGCCGAAAGTGCGATCGCAGGAATGGTCATGTGATTTTGGGCTGCAAACGTTTTTACTTGGTCAATTAGATCAAAGCCGTTGGCCCCTGGCAAGCTGATATCGCTGATCAGCACATGGGGAACAGACTGCTCTAGACACTGAAGCGCCTCATGGGCAGAGGCCGCTGATGTGACTTGGGCTCCCGCCGTTTTGAGGACCGTCGCAATAAAATCTCGGTTGTCGTCGTGGTCTTCAACTAAGAGCACTTGGGCATTGACCAGCGAGGGAAGACTTTCTTGGGAAGCAGGCTGGCTCTGGGCACAGGGGCCAGTGCTGGTGAGCAGGGGGTCAATCGAGATCGCTAGAGGCAGGTAGACGGTGAAAGTCGCGCCTTGCCCTTCTCCCTCGCTGTGAACCTTGATTTTGCCCCCGTGCAGCTCGACCAAATGATGTGCGATCGCAAGCCCAAGACCCAGTCCGCCATAGGACCGAGTGGTGGTGCTATCGGCCTGCCGAAAGCGATCAAAAACGTGAGGGAGAAAACTGGGTGAAATGCCAATTCCGGTATCGCGAATCGTAAGTTGGGCATAGAAGACTGGGGACAGTTGAGTCTCTGACGCTCCTAGCGCTCCTGATGCTAAAGAGGGACTGCCAACGCTGCTACTTATCTCAACCTGCTCCCGCCCAACCTGCTCCAACTGCACCTCAATCCGTCCCCCCTCAGGTGTGAATTTGACAGCATTTGAGAGCAAATTCAAGACAACCTGCTGAAGCCGTTCTGGGTCGCCCAGTACTCGACCAATGCCCGGATCAAACTTCGTTTCTAGCCGAATCGACTTGGCATCAGCTAGAGGGCGGGTCGTCTCCATCACAAAGTTCATTAAGCTGATCAGATTAACAGGACAACTCACCAACTGCAGCTTGCCCTGCATCAGTTTGGAAACGTCTAGCAAATCTTCAATCAGCCTGGCCTGAGAACAGGCATTGCGATGGATTGTCTCTAAGGCGCGGGTCGTCGTATCCGCATCAAATTCCTTGGCAAGTAGTAGGCGGGACCAGCCCAACGTTGCATTCAGCGGCGTGCGTAGTTCATGCGAAACTAGCATGAGAAATTCATCTTTCATGCGGTTGGCGGCTTCGGCCTGCTGGCGGGCAGCTTGCTCTTGAATAATTTGCTCTCGAATCGCGTCGGCCTGCTTGCGCTCGGTGATATCTTCAATCGTGCCGACTTGGCCCAAAAGTTGCCCCTGATCCGACAGCATCGGAGACGTCCGGACATGAACCCATCGCCCTGCGCCATCGGGCGTACACAGACGAAATTCCGTGGAGTAGGCCCAGCCTTTGTCCATGAAGTCTAGCCACTCTGTCAAAATGCGATCGCAATCCTCAGGATGGATCACACTAGCCCACCCCAACTCCCAGCTATCCTCTAGCCGAAACCCACAAATCGCCTGACAGCTAGGGTTGGTATAGGTGCAGCGCCCAGCTGTATCCGTCAAAAAAATGCCAATCGGAGAACAGGCACTCAGGGATCGAAACCGTTCCTCACTGTGTCTCAGTTCATCATTGATTAATGCCAGCTGAGCCGCCTGTCGCTGCACCTCCAGCGTCTTCTTGAACAGATCCACAAAGACCGCAACTTTAGAGGTCAGAACGGCTGAATCAATCGGCTTCAGCAGATAGTCTACAGCCCCCAGCGCATAGCCTGTAAAGGCGGATGTTTCGCCCGTATTAAAAGCAGTTAGGAAGATAATAGGCGTGTGGCACGATCGCTCCCGCTGACGAATCAGCGTTGCCGTTTCAAACCCATCCATCCCCGGCATTTGCACATCGAGCAAAATAACAGCAAAGTCTTGATTCAATAAGCACCGCAACGCCTCCTCGCCGGAGTGGGCCTTGACCAAATTTTGGCCGAGCCCTTCAAGCATGGCCTCTAGGGCAACTAAGTTTTCTGGATGATCGTCCACAAGAAGGACGTTCACAGTGGGTTCTGGCGGCATGGCGACGGGGTTTTGAAAGAGGTTGGACGGGTTATGGCCTGCCTTTGGGGTTAAGGAGGGAGAAGGATAGCATGAGACGGGGTTGAAGGAGCGACAAGATTCACTAGAAAGGGGACGATTTCAGGTAAAGGCAAAACTTTAGCAGTAGGCACCGCAGCAAGCGCCGCATCGGGCATAGTGCGACTTTCGGCTGTAGCAGGATCCTGCACCAGAGTTAGCCCCCCGTAAGCACTCACTTTACCAAGTCCTTGAGCACCATCATGACTTGCTCCGGTCAAAATAATACCGATTACCTGCTTACCATAAGCATCCGCCGCCGACTCAAATAAAACGTCAATCGAAGGACGGGCATATGTCACCGGGGCTTCAGTTGAAAGGGCAAAATGACCCGGTTCCACTAGAACGTGATAATCAGCTGGAGCCAGGTAGACCTGCCCTGCTACGATAGGCTGCTTATCTTGCACCTCAATCACAGGCAGCGCACTCTGCTGCTGTAAATAAGTAACCAAATATCCCTGTGAAATTGCGTGACGATGCTGAGCAATAACCAGTGCGATCGGAAACTGCTTGGGTAAGCCTGATAAGAAAATGTCCAGCGCATTTAGACCGCCTTGGGATGCGCCGATAACCACAAGCTTAAAGGGCATCAGGCAATCCTCCGGTAAAGCTTTTCCTGCTGATTTAGCGTTTCGTAGTACTGCTCACAGGGCGTTTTAAATAGCGTTTCTCCCCGCCCCAACCCCAAGATGCCAAAAATATTCAAGCTGTCGTACAAAAGTTTATGTACTTGATCTTGAAGGTACTGATCAAAGTAAATCAATACGTTACGGCAAACAATCACATTGAACTCATTAAATGAGGCATCTGTGACAAGATTATGAACTGAGAAGACAATTCTCTCCTTTAAGAAGGATCGGATAATAGCGCTATCATAGGCCGCTGTGTAATACTCCGAAAATGACTGTAGTCCGCCTGCTTTGCGATAAAGCTGAGTATATTTCTGCATTACGCCCAGCGGAAATACGCCTGCCCTTGCTTGCCGCAATACCGATTCATTCATGTCTGTCGCATAGATACGACACCGAGAATAAAGCCCTTCTTCATGAAGCAGAATTGCCATAGAGTAAACTTCTTCACCCGTCGAACAGCCCGCATGCCAAATCCGAATAAAGGGATACGTTTTTAGCAGCGGCACGGCCTTGTCCCGAAAGGTCAGATAGAAATCTGGATCCCGGAACATAGCCGTAACGTTCACAGTCAACCCCAAAAGAAACCGCTCCATACAGTCGGGGTCATGCAGCACCCGCTCTAGCAATCCAGAAATGCTTGTGAGCTTTTCGGCTCGAACCATATTCCAAATTCGCCGTCTTAGAGAGGCCATCGCATAGTTTCGGAAGTCAAACCCGTAGTAGCGATAAATGCCCTCTAGAAGAAGTTGGATTTCGATGTCTTCGAGCTCTTTCATTAAAGGGGATAGCGACCCGACAAGACAGATATTAGATAGCTTGGGTTGAGTTGTAGTTGAGCTGTTGGTTGGGTTAAGCCTTGGCTTAACCCAGAAGGTCTTTCTCCCATTGGGCTTCAAGTTGTTCAGCCCGACTTATGACTAGGAGCTAGAACATGAAAGCTAGCTCCTAGTCCTGCCAGGATTTGCTCCTATTGGTACAGCCAAACCCGCAGTAATGACAACAGTTGATCGGTGTCTACAGGTTTAGTGATGTAGTCGGAAGCCCCAGCTTCGATACACTTTTCACGATCACCCTTCATCGCTTTTGCGGTAAGAGCAATGATGGGCAAAGCGCTAAACTGTTCGACTTCTCGGATGTGACCAATTGTCTGATAACCATCCATCTCAGGCATCATGACATCCATGATCACCAGATCAATATCTGGATTATCTTGCAGCATGGTGATGCCATCTCGGCCATTCTCGGCGTAAATTACCTCCATCTGATAGCGCTCTAACATGCTGGTAAGGGCGAAGATATTTCTGACATCATCATCGACAATCAGAACTTTCTTGCCAGCCAGCACAGGGTCGTTTTGCTGAAGCTGCTCTAGCATTATCCGTTTAGAAGCCGGTAAGTTGGCTTGTACCCGATGCAGGAAGAGAGAGGTCTCATCCAACAGGCGTTCGGGTGATTGAACGTCCTTGATGATGATGCTCTCTGAGATCCGGCGCAATTCCGTTTCTTCCCGAGGCGTTAGGTCTTTTCCGGTATAGACAATGATCGGGAGGTGCCTCAAGTTGAGTTCTTGCTGAATCTGCTGAATGAGCGTGATACCACTCATGTCTGGCAAGCCAAGATCCAGGACAACACAGTCGTACTGACCTGTTCTGAGGGCTTCTAGCGCTTCTGCCCCCGTCCCTACGGCTGTACTGGAAACATCGCTATTGCCAATTAACTCAACAATGCTGCTGCGCTGCGGCTCGTCGTCCTCCACAATCAGCAGGTTCTTGACGGGTCGTTCAATGAACTGCTTGATATTGCTCAAGGCTTCAAAGATTGACTCACTGCTGACAGGTTTTTGCAGGAAAGCAAGCGCACCCTGCTTTAACCCCCGCTTTTGCCCGTCCTCCACAGACATCAAATGAACTGGAATATGGCGAGTGGTGGGATCGTGCTTGAGGCGATCTAAAACCATCCATCCATCCATCATGGGCAAGCGAATATCGAGCATGATGGCGGAGGGTTTCAGCTCTCGGGCCAGCGCTAACCCTGCATCACCACGCGTGCTCACAATTCCCTTAAATCCGTTCTCACGGGCCATGTCTAGCAGAACACGGGCAAAGTTGAGATCGTCCTCCACAATCAGCAGGGCATAGTCACCAGGTTGTAGGGTGTCGCGGTCGTCCTCGATTTCCTGTTCTAGCAAGAGACTAGATATTGGTGTTGATGAAGACGCGGGTGCAACCTGTTGCCCACCTTCTCGATTGAGCGGGGAAACTGTCAGGGTCTCTAGGTACGATGACCCTTGGCTGGTTTCTGCCCATCGTGGGGCGGCTCCATTGCCGTGGTTTTCACGGTAGGAGCGTTCTAACGGGTTGCTTCTGCTAATTTCCCGGCCTCGGGGAAACAGCAAAGGCAGATAGAGGGTGAACGTGCTTCCCTGACCCAGCTCGCTGATGAGCTTGATTTCACCGTGCAACAGACGGGTGATCTCTCGGCTAATAGACAAGCCTAGCCCTGTACCTCCGTAGCGACGGCTGGTTGTGCCATCTACTTGCTGGAAAGCTTCAAAGATAATCTGCTGCTTATCTGGGGGAATACCGATTCCAGTATCTGTGACGGCAAAGGCAATCACTTGGTCAGCGCAATTTAGCGCGTCATTACTGGGATGCCATCCATGGGTTGCCACACTAACATCGAGCTTGACCTGACCTTGGTCAGTAAACTTAAAGGCGTTTGCCAGCAAGTTTTTCAGCACCTGTTGTAGGCGCTTCGAATCGGTGTACAAAGCAGGAGGTAACTGGTCGTCCAGATGAATCGTGAAGTCTAACTGTTTGTCCTGAGCAACCTGGTGGAAGGTGCGATGAATGTGATTGCGCAGGTCAACAAACGGCAGCGGCTCAATCTCGACGGACATTGTGCCCGATTCAATCTTGGCGAGATCGAGGATGTCGTTAATGAGTCCTAGCAGATCGGTTCCCGAAGAATGAATGGTGCGGGAGTACTCGACCTGTTTCTGGGTCAAGTTGCCATCACTGTTTTCGGAGAGAAGTCGTGCCAGAATCAGCAGACTGTTGAGCGGCGTCCGCAACTCGTGGGACATGTTTGCCAAGAACTCGGACTTGTACTTCGAGGTGAGGGCAAGTTGCTCGGCTTTCTCCTCTAGGGAGAGACGAGCTTGTTCAATCTCCTGATTCTTGCGCTCTACTTCGCGGTTTTGCAGGGCTAGTAGCTCGGCTTTTTCTTCTAGCTCTTCGTTGGTCTGCTGCAATTGCTCCTGCTGGCTCTTGAGCAGTTCCTCCGAAGCCTTGAGTGATTGGGCTTGCTGCTCCAATCGCTTGTTGGTTTCGGTCAGCTCTTTCTGCTGAGTTTGCAGCTCTTCAGCTAGGGATTGAGACTGCTTGAGCAGTTCCTCCGTCCGCATGCTAGCCGCAATCGTATTGAGTACGATCGCAATGCTCTCAGTGAGCTGATCAAAGAAGGTTAAGTGAATCTCACTGAAGCGGTGGAAGGAGGCTAGCTCGATTACCGCTGTGACTTGGCCTTCAAATAGAACTGGCAGCACGACCACGTTTAAGGGGCTGGCTTCGCCTAAGCCGGAGCTGATCTTGACATAGTCGTAGGGAACTTCGGTGAGCAGAATCCGCTCTTTCTCCAGGGCGCACTGGCCCACCAACCCTTCGCCCAGGTGGAAGCGGTTGGCCAGATGCTTGCGCTCTCGGTAAGCGTAAGTGCTGATCAGCTTGAGGTAGGAGGAGAGACCGTCGTTTGTCTCCATCAAATAGAACACGCCATGCTGGGCCGACACCAGGGGAGCCAGTTCTGACAGGATGAGCTTGGAAACGGTTTCTAGATCCCGCTGGCCTTGCAGCATTCGGGTGAACTTCGCCAAGTTGGTCTTGAGCCAGTCTTGCTCAGTGTTCTTCTGGGTGGTCTCCCGCAGGTTGGCAATCATCTGGTTGATGTTGTCCTTCAGGACAGCCACTTCACCCTCGGCTTCGACCGCAATGGATCGGGTCAGGTCGCCCTTGGTTACGGCGGTAGCTACCTCTGCGATCGCACGTACCTGCGTCGTCAGGTTGGCGGCCATCGCGTTTACGTTGTCGGTTAGGTCGCGCCAGGTTCCGGCGGCACCCGGCACTTCTGCCTGACCCCCCAGCTTCCCTTCGATACCCACCTCACGGGCCACTGTCGTTACCTGGTCGGCAAAGGTCGCCAGCGTGTCGATCATCTCGTTGATCGTGTCGGCCAAGGTTTCAATTTCACCCTTGGCGTCGAGCATGAGCTTGCGCTTCAAGTCACCGTTTGCAACTGCCGTCACAACTTTTGCGATGCCTCGTACCTGGGCTGTCAGGTTGCCAGCCATCGAGTTCACGTTGTCGGTCAGGTCTTTCCAGACTCCTGCAACGCCCATCACGTTGGCTTGGCCACCCAGCTTTCCTTCGGTGCCTACCTCGCGGGCCACCCGAGTTACCTCAGAGGCGAAGGAGCTGAGCTGGTCCACCATCGTGTTGATGGTGTTCTTCAGGTCCAAGATCTCGCCCTTGACGTCTACCGTAATCTTCTTCGAAAGGTCACCACCTGCGATCGCGGTTGCAACCTCGGCGATGTTCCGCAC
>DATNQF010000035.1:0-2192 GCA_036702855.1 Trichocoleus sp.
CAGCAGGCGAGGATGTTTCCACAACGGGGGCTGGGGTCACTGGGGTAGGGGGCGCAACCACTTTAGGCACGGTTGGGGTAGGGGCAGCTACCACTTCCGGCGTAGGCTGAGGCATCCCTAGTTGCTGTCTAGCTTGGACTAGGAGGTAAGCGGCTCCCGACTGAGCTACTTCTAACAGGGATTGGCTCTTCTCCGTTAAGGATTGCTCGGTGCCAGCTGGCTCACTACCTAAGTTGTTGTACCAAGCTCTAGCATTGCGACCTAGTTTGATTGAGTTGTTCCAAAACCAGTCAGTGCCAACAAAGACTAGACAGATGACCAACCAGACTAGAAGACCTGTTTCTCTTAAAATATCCCAGGTTAGCGCCAGCGTCTTTTTATAGGTATCGCCCGTTTCTGGAGCAAACACAAGCTGACTAACCTTATTAGATTGCTCTTTAATTCTGTCCATAACTATTCACACCACGATGACAGCTGCTGTTGCTTAAACGACCACCTCGGTCATTGACAGTATACGGGGTGCATCTCCACTCAGGGATGTCCGGATAACCGTCACGAGTGGTTCACGCCTCATTCCAAATTTTCTTCAAAACAGTGACAGGAGGAATATCTGCCACTTTGCCTGTGCTGGAAACAACGCCTAGGAAGCGGGTATCTGCTCCTTGAGCAGGCGGCAGGTTTCGATCAGGATGGTTAGCCCCAAAGAGCCCTAGGGAAAAGACCTTTAACGCAACCGCGAGGTATAGCGGGTAGCTATCGGTACTGAGGAACAAGTTAGCCCCGGCGATCAAAGCAGCAAACTGGCCGATTGTTTCTGGCTGGAGAGTTTTGAGGTTGGGCACGGTTTGATTGAGTGCCGCGATGGTGTCAAACGTTTCCGAAGTTTGGATCAGAACCAGCGGTAAATCTGGCTGACGTGCCTGGAAGTCTTTGAGGATTCCGGCCCAGCCTTCGGTGGGATAGCTATCGGGCTCTTTGCTGCTGCTAAAAGGGGTTGCTGGACCTGTGTAGAACAAAACGTAGCCCTGTTCTCCTAGCCCTGCCTGCGTGCGTGCCTTATCTGCCCAGGCAATATCGGACTGAGCAACGTTAAGGGATACTTCTGGGCAGCCACCTGGGACATCTAGCCCTGCTAGCAAGTCGTGGTACTGGTCAGCCAGATATTGATCTCGTTTTAGGGGTAGGGTGCGGGTGAGGAATAGGCTGTTAGCCCCTCCTGCATATCCAATGCGGGTTGGCACTCCGCTCAACCAGAGCATCAGCCCAATCGACCAGCTTTGGCTAAGGGTAATGGCAACATCAAATTCGCGATCGCGAATTATGCCTAGTAAGTTGGCCCAGTCTGCGGGACTGTTGCGAGTCTGGAAACTATAGGGAATAACTTCTTTGACAAGCTTAGACAGCTGATAAGCATCCTTAGCCTGAGGCTCAACGACTACGTTGATTTCAGCCTTTGGAATAATGTCGTGCAACCGCTTGATGGTTGGAAAAAAGAGAATTTGGTTGTCGATCCCGCCTGGAACAAGAGCCAATACTCGCATAGTGTCTAGTTCTCGCCTGCCTGTCCGCACCATATTGTAGTGGAAGCTGAGGGGGATTTAGAGCCTATTGCGCTTGTCATCTCGATTAAATTTCAGGATTTAATTCAAGGTAGGGTGATAAATGAGCTAATTTGCCCCTAGATTCATCCCTAAGGCATAGAAGCTTAGGGTACTGGCTATGAGCACCCTCGGCTACTTCAACAAGCTATTTCAACAAAGGAGATCTCAAACAAGTGCATCTTTTGATTCCTGCTGCTGGTATGGGGCGGCGTATGGGGAGCGATCGCAATAAAGTGCTGCTTATGCTCCTCGATCGCCCCATTATTGCCTGGACCTTACTGGCTGCCGAAGCGGCTGAGTCTATTGAGTGGATTGGCATTATTGGTCAGCCTTACGACGAACCCGCTTTATCCGAAACGCTAGCAGCCCTTTCCCTACGCACACCCACAGCGTTTATTCGGGGAGGGGATACGCGGCAGGAGTCGGTTTATAACGGCTTGAAGGGGCTGCCAGAGGGGGCAGAGCGCGTTCTGATTCACGATGCGGCCCGATGTCTAGCCACTCCCGAACTTTTCAATCGCTGTGCGCAAGCCCTCATGTCTTGTTCTGGTCTGATTGCGGCTGTTCCCGTTAAAGACACTATCAAGATGG
>DATNQF010000048.1:0-13859 GCA_036702855.1 Trichocoleus sp.
CCTTGCGAAAAACTTCTGACTCAGCATCTTGAATCTTGGAAAATCGCTTTAGATAAGCCGTCAGCTCGTCCCGTCGCTTCGGCTGCACGTAGATTTGGCAGTCAATGTCAGTAACCATGTCCATCATTTCCTCCGGTGAGGCATAGCCATACATCCGGGCCAGCGCTGGATTAACGCTGATATAGAAACCGTCGCCACAGGTCTTAAAAATACCCGCTGTGGAGTTTTCAAAAATACTGCGGTATTTAGTTTCCGCTGCTCGCAAAGCCTGTTCAGCCTGCTTCCGTTCTCGGACTTCAGTCAAGAGCAGCGCATTTTGCTGGCTCAGTTGTTTCCGCTGCCGGTACAGATTGATCTGATTTTGAACGCGGGCAAGTATTTCCTGCGGTTGAAAAGGCTTGGTAACATAGTCTGCCGCCCCCACATCAAAGGCTTTCACCTTATCGAGCGAATCTCCTAAAGCACTTAGAAAAACAACAGGAATGTCCCGCACACGGGGTTCCGACTTCAGCTTGCGGCAAACTTCATAGCCGTCCAGATCGGGCAGCAAAATATCTAGAAGAATCACATCAGGAGGAGCCTCGACCGCAGCCTGTAAAACCTCTTCCCCACTGGCAACCTCCCGCACCGAAAATCCATGGCGCATTAGCAGACGCGTCAGTGGCTGGCGACTGATTGCATCATCGTCAACGATGAGCAGGCTGGCTTGAAAGGACTCCTCCACGGGCGGCGATCTCTCAGAGTCTCCTAGGGACGATCACAATTACAGTGACAGGGCAGACGGTAAGTCCTTCTCAAGCGAAAGCGGAGCAACCGCCTGAGGCAACAGTTGAGCGCCCTTCCTATTGGATTTCAAATCTCCTACGGAAGAGGGGTACTCCCCTTGATCCTATCGGTTTGCCAGTCAAGATTTGTACTGTCAGATCAAGCATAGGTGTGAGAAAGCTCAGGATTGTGGTTACTAATCCTTATCACATCAAAGTTATCGCTTTTGTTGAAGGGGTATCCGTACGAAATTTCAGAAATTGTGCGTCTTCGTTTGATTCAGTTTCAACTCGTGGTCAAAACGGTCGGCCCAATCACGTACTTGCTAGGATGAAATCACCAATAAGCCCCAATGATTGAAAATGCCCATACTGGAGCCGCTTCCCCAGTGGCAAATGTGTCAAGTGGAAACGCCCATATCGGCAAATTGGGTTGAAACGGTACGTCAGTGTTGCCCAACAGCAGCCGCATTGCCGCTACACACTGCCGCCCAACTCCTGTGGCAACGGGGCATCCGTCAGCCTGAGACACTGCGGGGGTTTCTTAATGCAGCTGACTACTCCCCTACTAGCCCATTTGCTTTTGGCGAAGAAATGATCTGGGCTGTTACGCGACTTAAGATCGCCGCTACGCAAGGTGAAAAGGTGGCGATTTGGGGGGATTTTGATGCTGATGGGGTAACGGCAACTTCAGTGCTGTGGGAAGGGCTAACCCCCTTGTTTAACAGTGATCATCTCTGCTATTACATCCCGAATCGATTTACCGAGTCTCACGGGCTATCCCAATCAGGCTTAGAACACCTCGCAACTTGGGGATGTCAGCTATTGGTGACTTGCGACACTGGCAGCACCAGTTTGTCGGAGCTTGAATATGCCAAGGCGCTGGGCCTAGAGGTCATTGTTACAGACCATCACACTTTGCCCGCAGAGCGACCACCCGTAGTCGCTATCATCAACCCTCGATCGCTGCCTACGGGCCATCCCTTGCACACTCTATCGGGCGTTGCTGTAGCCTATAAGCTGCTCGAAGCACTTTACCCAGCCTTGGAGCGGCC
The DNA here is from genome assembly GCA_036702855.1 of Trichocoleus sp. Lineage (GTDB taxonomy): Bacteria > Cyanobacteriota > Cyanobacteriia > Phormidesmidales > Phormidesmidaceae > JACVSF01. Next base: position 1,820 of record DATNQF010000048.1, read on the forward strand.
TACTCAAGAGTTGGACCGTTTGCTGGATCTAGTCGCAATTGGCCTGATTGCCGACTTAGTTGAACTAACAGGCGATTGCCGCTATCTAGCCCAGCGGGGGCTTGTGCAGTTACAAAGCCACACCCAATCAACTATCAGTGTTCAGCGCCCTGGGGTAGCCCGGTTGCTATCGCTTTGTAAACGTACAGGGGATCGCCCTACGGACATCTCCTTTGGTATTGGTCCTCGGATCAACGCAATCAGCCGTATTCACGGGGATGCTCGCTTCTGCGTAGAACTTTTGACCAGTCAAGACGCAGAGCGCTGCAACACACTCGCGTTGGAAGCAGAACTGGCAAATAGCCGCCGTAAAGCGCTCCAGCGAGAACTTTTAAATCAGGTTAGGGAGAAAATTGCTCAGCTCGACTTGGCAACGACAGAAGTGATTGTGCTGGCAGACGAGCAGTGGCCAGCAGGCATTTTGGGGTTGGTCGCTGGGCAGGTTGTGCAGCAGTATGGTCGCCCAACCCTTTTACTGAGCTTAGATCCGCTTTCTCCAGATGGAACGGAGCAGAGACTAGCGAGGGGATCGGCTCGCTCTCTGCCGGGGCTAGATCTCTACGAACTGTTTCAAGCCCAGTCTCATCTACTCAGGGGGTATGGGGGGCATCCCTTAGCAGCCGGACTCAATCTCCCAGCAGACAACTTACCCCTGCTAACCGCCGCGCTTAATCGGCAAGTGAGGGAGTTGAAGGGAGAAGTGGCAACCGGGCCAGTGCTGACCATTGACTTAACGGTCACTGTAGCCGATCTAGGGCAAGCCCTTTTTCGAGAACTCAAGCTGCTAGAGCCTTACGGAATGGGCAATCCGGTGCCCCGGCTGTTGATTCGTAATTGTTGGTTTGCTAAAGCGTGGCATCGCAGCATTAAGGATCAGCGGGGCAGCAAAGTTGCTTTCATTCGGACTCAGTTTGAACTGTGGGATGACACAGTTCACCTTGGGTTTCCAGGAGAGTGGTGGGATCATTACGCCGATGACTTGCCCAAGGGGCGCTGTGATGCAGTAGTTGAACTTGATTTCAACACAGTGCAGAAGCAGTATTTGGTACGACTGCTCTCTCTGCGTCCAGCAGTCCCCACTGGCGTTACAGCCGCAAGCCAGCGGCAAAGCACTCCAATCCTAGACTGGCGGCAGGAGCAGCCCGCTTCGGCGGAAGAAGCTCTTTTGGTGACTCAGTGTCCTACCGACTGGTCGGAATGGCAGCAATGGCGCAAGCAGGCAGCGGCACTCCAACAACCCCTTGCGATCGCATATCCGCCCCCTTCTGAACAGTCTCCTCAGGCTGTCTGGAAACACCTGGTTGGCGTTGCTAAGTATCTCAGCCGCACGGGCGAAACTGTTTCAGCTCAGCAGCTTCAAGAGAGATTAGGGGTTTCTGCTCACGCTTTAGAACTGGGCTTAAAAAGTCTTGAGTCCGTGGGCTTTCAAGTGCAGACGGACTCAAAGGCTATCCAGTTAGAATTGCCAGATTCAGCTACCTCTTTCGGCCAACCGTCTTCAGACGTGATGGCCTTTTTGGAGGCGGTGCAGGAAGAAGCCTTTCGCCGCCGCTACTTCTACCAAGTGCCTCTAGCAACCCTAGAGGCTGTCGTCTAGTCCAGCCTGATGCTCACACTTAAAGCCCCGCGTTCGCCAATCCTCCAAGTTCACCTCCGATAGGGCAATTACTTGTGAACAATGGGGGGTATAGACTTGGCTGACCACGGCCCAAACAACACTCCGCGACACATCTAAAACTGTTTTAAGTCGGCTTTCTTGATTGCCGGGGCGACCCGATTCAACCACTTCCACCCCTTCTACCCAAATTCCATGCGCCCCCAACAAAATCCGTCCCATCGCTTGGGCACGAGGGAGATGTTCACTAGAGGTTACCAACCGAACATGGCGAACCCCCCAGCGTTTTAAGACAGGCAGGCTAAAGCGGAAGTTATCAAAGGTGGACTGGGCGCATTTCTCCAGCCAAACCCCCTCTTTGGCAGCGATCTCTCGCTCGAAGATCAGCCAAATGCAGGGATCAGACGACCCTTGAGAAATCAAAATCGGAACGTTTAGCCAAGAGGGGGCTTGGGAGGAGCGCTGTTGGGCCACAAAGATTTCGCGCTGAATACTGCCGCCTAAAACCAAAATGCCGTCGATGGGGGATCTAGCAGATTGGGAAAGTGTCCCTACCAGAACGGCCAACCAAACGGCCGCAAGTAGTAAACCAAGCCGCAACAACCAACGCTTTAGCATTCCTCTTTGCGATCGCAAAGGACCCATAATGGCAATCCGGTCATTTAACTCAACGCTGCCGCCCTATTAATCTCTACTTCACCTCTACAGGCGACCCATTCATTAAAAAACTTTACAACTATCGAGCTCCTGACCCTGGAAAGACTCCGTTAAAGTGGAGAAGCCCAGGCAAGTTCCCGTAGAAGTACGGATTTATTTTTTTCCACTTTTAGGAACCTTGTCAGGATTAAGCAATTCTGTGTTCCTTAGGATGATTTCTCGAACTCCTTTTTGGTTCGGCTAGACTGGTTAAAACGGCTTCAATTGCCACCGCGAGCGCGGTCATACCTATGCCTGGGTACCGCCTCCCGCCAGGCAGAATGTTGTCGTCACTTACGTTTCCTCAGGCTGGCGTAAATGAATTTTTCTGTTCGCACCCTTCGCCTCTCACAAATTGGTCTTGTTGGAGGTGCGATCGCGTCCTCCGTATTAGTGACCACCGCCCCCTCACTGGCGAATCCGACTCAGACAGTCCTAGAGGACAGCCCCAAAACTGTCCTGGATGAAGCCTGGCAAATCATTCATCAAGACTACGTTGACGGCAACTTCAACCATGTTGACTGGATAGCTGTTCGGCAAACTCTGCTGGGTCAAGAGTACACCAACCGTGAGCAAGCCTACTCGGCGCTGCGTTCCACCCTGCGTCGCCTCAACGATCCCTACACCCGCTTTCTCGACCCTAGAGAGTACAAAGAACTCACCGAACAAACCTCCGGGGAAGCCTCTGGAGTAGGAATTCGGCTTCGTCGAAGCCCTGAAACTGGCGAGATGCTTGTCATTGAGGTGGTTGCCAACTCGCCCGCTCAACAGGCTGGGCTGCAACCGGGGGATCGGGTGTTGCTAGTGGACGGCCAATCAACGGAACGGCTAACGGCTGAAGGAGTTTCTAGCCGCCTGCGGGGAGAGGAGGGCAGTCAAGTCACCATCACCCTTTCTCGAAATGGCAGCCCTCCAAAAACTGTAGTATTGACCCGTACCGTGCTAGAACTGCCGACGGTGGAGTACACCGTCAAGCAGCAGGGCAACAACCGTATTGGCTATATTCGCTTGATTGAGTTTAATGCCCATGCTGCTGAGCAGATGGAGCAAGCCATTGCCAAGCTGACCGAAGAAGGCGTTGCAGGCTTTGTTCTTGACCTACGAGGCAATCCGGGCGGACTGCTACAGTCCAGCATTGAAATTAGCCGTATGTGGCTGCAACGGGGAAGTATTGTGCAGACGGTTGATCGAGATGGTCACAGTGAATCAGTCAGGGCAAATCGTACTGCCCTCACCCAACTGCCCTTGACAGTCTTGGTCGATGGTCGCTCTGCTAGCTCCAGTGAAATTCTCACAGGTGCTTTACGGGACAATGGCCGGGCTACAGTCGTCGGCAGCCCGACTTTTGGTAAGGCAATGGTGCAGTCGTTACATGGCCTCTCTGATGGCTCCGGGTTAACGGTCACTGTAGCCCATTACTACACTCCCAATGGCACTGACATCAGCCGCAAAGGCATTACCCCCGACATTCAGGTCACAATCTCTGATCAGGAACGTCAAGCGCTTTTTAACAACCCGCTTCTGCTAGCCACCGATGCCGACCCGCAATATTTGCGGGCGGCAGCGTTGCTTGAGCAAACCATTCTCAGCCAGCAGGCTAACCCAGCACCGGGAAGCGTTGCCAGCCCAAGCCAGCTCGGTCGAATTAGCCCTTAGTCACTGAGAACGTGGCTAGAGAAAACATAAATCCGCTGATGCTCTAAATTGGCACAGAGATCAGAGGGTTTAACGCTTTTGCTCTTAAGGGGAATCTCCCGGTGGAAAATTTGCCGCCGCAAACTGACTTGCAAACTGGTGAAGGGATCGCCGCCGCTTGAAATCAAAAATTCAAGCTGGCTGATTTCGGGCCACGTAACCAGGGTGTCGAGAATTGATGCGATCGCACCTAACGTTGGATGATTTGGCTGGGTGTACCAATCAGATGCGATCGCATCTGATTGGTCTAGACCCAGGTGAAACACCAACTGGGCCTGACTAAACAAAGCGGCCGCGACCGAGCGGGCTTCCTCCTGCAATAGCAAATCATGAGACCGGGCCAAGTCCCGCACCTTTTCCAGATGCTCATAGCGAGACTCAACCGAGAGCGGTCCCCCAGACCAGTGGATTGCGACAGTCACCAGATACGTCTGGAGCAGCAGATGCCCCAACTTCTTAGCCTTCGTGGCCAAATAGTTAGAGTTATAGGGAGTCGCTTCAATAATCAGCGGCACCCGGTTAACCATTTCAAGGTCGTATCCCTTTAAGCCCGCAATTTTACGAGGATTGTTAGTAATCAGGCAAAATTGCTTCACCCCTAGGTCATTCAAGATTTGAGCTCCAATTCCGTAGTTGCGCTGATCGACAGGCAGCCCCAGCTTTTCATTGGCCTCCACTGTATCCAAGCCCATATCCTGCAAGGAATAGGCTTTGAGCTTGTTAATTAAACCAATGCCTCGGCCCTCCTGGCGCAGATAGACCACGACGCCCCGCCCAACGTTGTTGATCATCTTCAGGGCAGCCTGTAGCTGCATACGGCAGTCGCAGCGCAACGAGCCAAAGGCGTCGCCCGTCAAGCACTCGGAGTGAACCCGTACCATGACAACTTCATCTTGGAAGGTTTCAGGCTCACCTTGTACCAGTGCCACATGCTCAGAACCATCGAGCAGATTCCGGTAGGCGTAAATTTTAAACACCCCAAACTGAGTGGGCAGATCGGCTACAGCCTCCCGCTGTAAAAATCGCTCGTGCTGCAGACGGTAGTGGATTAAATCAGCAATACTGATCAGCTTAAGTTTGTGGATGCGTGCGTACTCAATCAGCTCAGGCAACCGGGCCATGGACCCATCTGCGTTTTGAATTTCGCAAATCACTCCAGCCGGGTACAGCCCTGCCAAACGAGCTAAGTCAACGCCTGCCTCAGTATGGCCAGCCCGTTTTAACACGCCGCCTTCCTTGGCCCGTAGCGGAAAGATATGCCCAGGCCGCCGCAGATCGTGAGGCCGAGCCTTGGGGTTAAGCGCAACTTGAATAGTACGCGCCCGGTCTTCTGCGGAAATGCCAGTCGTGACTCCCCAGGACAAAGCCGCATCAATACTGACGGTAAAGGCAGTTTGCTCGTTCTCATCTTCAAACGCGCTCTGCGTCACCATCAAGGGCAACTCTAGTTCATCTAGCCGCTCACCCGTCATGGCCAAGCAGATCAGACCTCGCGCCTCAACCGCCATGAAATTAATCATGTCGGGAGTGGCAAATTGAGCGGCACAAATAACGTCCCCTTCGTTTTCTCGGTTCTCGTCATCGACCACAACAACCGCGCGACCTGCGGCCAGATCCACTAGGGCATCTTCAATGGCATCGAACCGAAAGTCAGTGTGCTCTGCAAATTCCAATTGAGTATTGGCAGCGTCTAAATTCCCCATGGCCGGGTTGGACACAATCTTGATCAACCTTATGAATCGATTGTTAGCTAATTACGATTGTAGTCCTGCGAGCTGAGGCAGTTATGAAATCTAGATTTCCTAAGAACTTTGCAGAGGCAAGTCAGATTTAGTATTACAATGTCGCATCTAGGATCTTGGGCCTCTGATTTAGGGTCCAGATTTGGAGCCACAGAGTCATTTCATACAGCAAGTCCCATGGGCGATTTGGCCTCAACAAAAGTATCGGTCGGCATCATTGGTGCATCTGGCTATGGCGGTGTACAGCTTGTCCGTCTTCTGAGTGAACACCCCGCTGCCGAAATCACTTACCTGGGGGGAGACAGCAGTGCTGGCAAACGGTTCTCCGATCTCTACCCCCATTTGAGTGCCCAAACTGCTCTCACTATTGAAGCCATTGATCTAGAGGCTATCGCGAACCGTTGCCAAGTTGTTTTTCTCTCCTTGCCTAATGGCTTGGCCTGCGAGATGGCCCCCGTACTGTTGGCAAAAGGGTGCCGTGTTTTGGATCTTTCAGCCGATTACCGCTTTACCGATCTGTCGGTCTACGAAAATTGGTACGGCGTGGATCGCAAGGATCAAGCGGTAGCCGAGGAAGCAGTGTACGGGTTGCCAGAGCTATTTCGCGATCGCATTCAATCTGCCCGCCTAATTGGTTGTCCTGGTTGCTATCCAACCGCCAGCTTGCTTGGCATTGCCCCATTGCTCAAGCAGGGACTGGCTCAACCAGAAACCCTGATTATCGACGCCAAATCTGGCACCTCCGGCGGTGGTCGCGTCGCCAAAACCAACCTACTTCTGGCTGAAGCAGACAACTCCTTGGCGGCTTACGGAGTTGCCCATCATCGTCACACTCCCGAAATTGAGCAAATTTGTAGCCACCTAGCCCGCCAGGAAGTGCTGGTACAGTTCACACCTCACTTGGTGCCGATGGTGCGCGGCATTTTGGCGACGATCTACGGCACCATGCGCGACCCTGGCCTGGTGAGAGATGATCTCCTGACGATTTATAGCGCTTTTTACCGCTCCTCCCCCTGGGTCACAATTCTGCCCAACGGCACCTACCCCCAAACCAAGTGGGCTTGGGGAACAAACCGCTGCTATATCGGTATTGAAGTTGACCCCCGCACAAGTCGCGTGATCGTCCTGTCGGCTATCGACAACCTAATGAAGGGCCAAGCCGCTCAAGCCGTTCAGTGCCTGAACATAATGTTGGGATTGGAAGAAACTGTAGGTCTACCACAGCTCAGCTTCTACCCCTAATTTAGGGTCCCTTGCAGGGGCAACTGCGCTACTCGGCCACTGCCCCCGCACCCCTACGAAAGTTTGTTTTCCAAAGACTTCAGGTATTCCGTATTCACACCAGATTCACGGGTTAAGGCAATCTTGCCAGTGCGGGCAATTTCGCGAATACCAAAACGGTTTAACACCTGCACAATGGCAACCATTTTGCCGGGATCGCCGACTACCTCTAGCGTCAAAGAGTCTTCAGACACGTCCACAACTCTAGCCCGAAAGATCTGGGCGAGTTCAATAATTTCGGAACGGGTAGCACTGGTGGCTCCGACCTTTAAGAGCATTAACTCCCGCTCAACACAAGGAATTTCGGTAATGTCCTGCACCTTGAGGACGTTAACCAGCTTGTAGAGTTGCTTGGTCAACTGTTCAACGACCTGGTCATCTCCCGGAACGACCATCGTAATGCGGGAAATTCCCATGGTTTCAGCCGGACCAACCGCCAAACTCTCAATATTGAAACCACGACGAGCAAACAGCCCAGCGATACGGGTGAGAACGCCAGCTTCATCCTCAACCAGAACAGATAGGGTGTGCTTGATCGCCGGAGGAGAGAAAGTAGCAGTGGTAGCAGTAGACATGGCAATAGGTCCTTAATGATGCTGGCAGTAGACCGGGTGGCATGGCAGCAATTTTGCTGGCGAACAAAACCTGAGTCTTGACTGAGAAGATTATGATTCTATCTGATCTGTGGTGGATCAAGAACTGAGGTCCTGGCACAGCTTTCCGTGTCGATCAAACGCCTTCACAGATTTTTCAGTATTTCTCAACATTCCTGCATGCCATTGCTAAAGCAGGTGTCACTGGGGAAAGGCGGTAGGGGTATTCTATAGGTCAAGCGTACCGACCTAGTAGCCAACTTAAATGACTTCAAAGGGAGCCGTTCAGCCTAACCCACCTCTTATTCAGCGTCTACTGGAGTTGATTAACCTGCGTCCCGGCGAGGGGGAGCGCACCCTTCTGATGTTTGCCTTTTACACGGCAACCTCAATGGGGATTTTGTGGTTAGAGGTGAGTTCAGCCGCCCTTTTCCTGGATGAATATGGGGCTGCTACCCTGCCCTGGATTTACCTCTTTAGTGCTGGCGTTGGCTTTAGCCTCAGCGCTGTTTACTCCTGGCTGCAGCGACTATTCCCACTGCGTTGGGTGATCGTGCTGATCTCCGTGGTGATGGCGCTGCCAATTTTGATGTTTCGATGGGGGTTAGCTCTGCCGTGGCTAGCCGCAGCAACCGTCTTTGCCATGCGGCTCTGGATGGAAGCAATTTACAGCTTGAACGACCTCAACGTGTCGGTCACAGCTAACCAACTTTTTAATATTCGAGAAATCAAACGGGCCTACCCTATCATCAGCAGCGGCAACCTGATGGCCGATGTCTTGAGCGGATTTTCCGTCTACCTGTTGCTCAAGTGGGTAGGGTTGGAGAATGTGCTTTTGCTCTCCTTCATCATCATGGTGATGGGGTCAAGTATTCTGCTCTACCTAAGCCAGAACTACGAGCACGCCTTTCCCGATTCTCCCAAACGGCAGGCAGAAGAGGTCAGTCTCAACCATGCGCAGCAAAAACTACAAGGGCCGCTTCGTCAGTATGTGATCCTGCTGTTTGCGTTTTTTGTGCTGGCCCAAATGTTGCTGTTCTCGATTGAGTTTCAGTTCCTCAATCAATTAGAACTCAACTTAGACAACGAAGAAATTGCGGTTTTTCTAGGGATCTTTAGCGGTTTACTAGGCTTAATTGAACTGCTGACCCAGTGGTTTACGTCTAGCCGCTTGATCGAACGCAAAGGGGTATTTGCGGTTTGTTTAATTCTGCCGACTGTCATCGTCCTGCTAGGGGGCGGGGCTCTTATTTTCAGTCAGCCGTTTCTATTGGGAGCCGATTTTCTTTTCGTAGGTCTGATTGTTCTTAAATTTTTTGATGAGTGGCTGCGGTACACCTTAATCACCAGCACCCGGCCCGTACTCTTCCAACCGATTCCCGACCAGGTTCGTAGTACTGTACAGTCCCTAGTGGGTGGCAGTGCTGAGCCGCTTTCTATGGGAGCAACTGGCGTTGCTATTTTGCTCACGATTGCGGCCTGTAATCACCTCGGCTTCACTGAACCAGCCTTTCAGTCCCGCGTCTTCTTAATTGGGGTGATTGTAGCGGCGTTGGTCTGGTTTGGGACCATCTATTTATTGCGATCGCGCTATCTCAACCTTCTGGTTCTAGGAGCTGAACGCGGGCTGCTTAGCTTTTCCGATGCAAACCTGCGGGTGTTGAAAAAAGCATTTATAGAGCAGTTAGAAACACCCTCCTCCGAAGACGACAAGCGCTCCTGCATCGAGTTGCTTTGCCATATTGACCTCAAAGGGGTTGGTGAAGTTTTAGCACCCCGACTGGCGACCCTATCTCCCCCCCTCCAACGGCAAAGTCTAGAAGCCATGCTGGAGTACCCAAACCCGGCTTATTTAGACCAAGTGGGAAGTTTGTTAACGCACTCTCAGCAGCCTGAAGTTTTAGCGCCTGCACTGCGCTATGTGTGGCTAGCTGAAGTCAACCCCGATATCAATGCCCTACGCCCTTATCTAAAACCAGATATTGACCCTGTTGTGCGGGGCACGGCAGCTTCTTTGATGCTGCGGCGCGGCAATCGGCAAGAACGAGCCGAAGCAACCGAGACCCTACGTAAGATGTTGACCCACGACCGGGAACGAGAGCGGGTAATGGGGTGCCGCGCTTTAGGAGAAGCAGAGTACATGCAGGCCCTACGCATTTACATTCGCGACCTGCTTCAGGATGAATCGCTACGAGTGCGACGGGCCTTGTTAGGTGCGATCGCAGCTACACATCTAGAAGAGTACTACCCCTCCTTGATCAAGGCCTTGCAGTACAAATCAACGCGGGATGCCGCCGTTAAAGCGTTGACTCGGTTGGGTAATGATGCCCTCCCTATGCTGGAGCGGTTAGCAACAGATGGCTATAAGCCAGAAGCTCTGAGAAACCAGGTCTGGCAAGTCATTGGCGACATCGGCACCCCAGAAGCACTCGACATCTTGATTAACAACCTCATGACCTCCTGGGGCAACACTCGTCGAGGCATTCTGCGCATTCTACTCAGCCTATTTCAGGAAACGGGGGTTAAACGATCAAGCTTCATTGATGCTGCCCTTGACCAGTTGGGCCGAAGTGGCATCGAAAACCTTCTCAACAACGAACTCTCTTTTATCGGTCAAATTCTAGCCGCTAAGGTGGACCTCTCTGTTGAACGGGTGCCGGGTCGGGAGGCAGGTTTGCTGCACGATGCCCTCGAAAGCTTACAAAGCGATGCCATCGAGCGCTTCTTTATGCTTCTGAAGTTTGTCTCCCCTCCAAGTGCGATTCAAGCAGCCCAGGTTAGTTTACAGGGATCCTCTGCCAGTCGGGCTAGAGGCATTGAGATCTTAGACAACGCTTTAGATATCTCCAGTAAGCGAGCTTTTCTCGCCATTCTGGACAAGCGCCCCGATCTAGACAAGATCAGGCAATTGGCAACACTAGTCCGGTACAATTCCCAATCCCCCAACGAACGTCTACGCACCCTGCTTGATTACCGCCACTTTCTCTCCGACTGGGCGCTGGCTTGCTGCTTTCACCTAGCTCGACATAAACGATGGAATTTGACTGCAGACCATACTGTTGCTTGCTTGCAGCACCCAACAGGGTTTGTGAGAGAAGCAGTGATTGCCTATCTCAGTGCCGTTTCTCCCCGCTCACTCAAAACCGTCCTTCCGCTGATGAAGGAGGATCCCAATGAGTTGGTTGCCGCTCAGGTGAGACAGCTTTTAGCCGCGTTCAACCTAGATTCAGAAGCCTCCTCGGCCATGCCAACTCGGTAATTAGAATTGTTCGCCTAATTTGCCGGATGGGGAAGACTGAAGTAAGAATCTGGGATAGGAGTAAGCTGAGACTAACTAACCTGCCCTCTCCCCATTGGATCACTCATTTAAACTGGGAAAACGGCAACCTTGCCTTTATGTTGGCAACAATGACTCATGCTCACTAGCGTTGACCGATTGCTCTTTATCCGTAGCGTCCCCATCTTCAAAGAGCTGAGGGACGACTTTCTCGTGCGGCTTGCCTCCGTCATGGACGAGATGAGCTTTGCTGGCAACTACACCATCATCACGGAAGGGCAAGAAGGGCGAGCGCTTTATATTGTTGTCTCTGGCCGGGTTAAGGTTCACCTGCGAGGGCAAGAGCTAGCGCAGCTTGAGCAGAATGCTTGCTTTGGTGAAATGTCTGTCTTTGATGCCGAACCCAGATCAGCCTCGGTCACCACACTTGAACCCTGCAGTTGCTTGGTCCTTACCCAACAGCAGCTCTACGACGCCATTGATGAAACCCCAGGAATTGCGGTCAATATCATTCGCCTTCTCTCTCGCCGTATTCGCGAACTCAATCGAGACCTAAACAAAAGGCAGCAAGAAATTAACGACCTGAAGCAACAGTCTTTGTCGTACCATCCTGCTTCTCCCGCATGGGCATCAGAAAAGCCTTTACTCACAGATGAGAACGGACAGCGAAAGCTCTCCCCCATTGACAAATACTTTCCCTACAGCCAGTTTCCTCACTAAACCGGGCACATCAGCCTTAAGGCTCAGCCCTTGAACTGTCCCATAAGCCCATCAAACTTCGAGAAATGGTCTTGTGCAGCTGCATTGTGCGGCTGCAACAGACTTCAAAGAGAAACTTGAAGGAGATATATGAGTAATGTTTGCAAATTCGTAAAGTAGTGTTAACATACTTTCAGGCGGAGGAAATTACACCCCTTCGCAGATACATACCAAACTTCTTGTCCTTAACTGCACTAATACAATCATGACGACTACTCTACAGCGGCGCGAAAGCGCTAACCTGTGGGAGCAGTTCTGCCAGTGGATCACAAGCACCGAAAACCGCCTCTACATCGGCTGGTTCGGCGTTCTGATGATCCCCACACTGCTAGCTGCTACCGCT
>DATNQF010000054.1:0-32760 GCA_036702855.1 Trichocoleus sp.
GCCAATTTAATGATCCGACTCCCCGAAGTGCCGCTGTCCGAGCTTACGAAGCCAACAGAGCTGTTTTTAACCCTCAAAATGACCCAAGCCTACGTCGGCAGTGGATTCTCAATAATTCCTTTAACTCTGATACCTACGAAGAAATCTTCAGCCTGCCAGTAGCAACCATATCCGGCTCAGACCGTTCAGAGCAAACTTCCCGCTACTATGCGACAACCTTTGGCGATGTTCGACTGATTTCCCTCTACATCACACAAATTTGGCGTAGCCCAACAGTTGAACCCACCACACGGGGTCGCTATCAGGAACAGGAACAAGACCTCAGCACCCCGGACAACTGGGGCTATGGCAATCATATTTTTGAACCGATTGCCCAGGGCAGCCTGCAATATCAATGGCTACAGCAAGAGCTAGCTAGTGATGCTTTTCGGCAAGCTAAGTACAAGGTGGTTATGTTCCACCATCCCCCTCATTCTCTGGGCGACAATATCGTGCCACCCTTTACAGACCCAGTTCCTGTCTATGATCGCTGGGCAGACGGCAGTCTCAAAGCGATTCGGTATGAGTACCCCAAGGCAAATGACCAAATTATCCGTGACCTCGTCCCCTTACTTGAAAATGCTGGGGTGGATTTGGTGTTGTACGGTCACTCTCATCTCTGGAACCGCTTCATCAGCCCCACCGGGACTCATTATCTAGAGACGTCCAATGTCGGCAATACCTATAATGCGTACTGGCAGGATAAGGCACGCCCGGTCCCATCTAGCGATTTAGGATTTACAGCAGCGTTCTACGCAGCGACAGGAGACCCAAACGGACTGCAGCCAATTCTCCCTACAATTGCCCCGCTTAAGGATGAGCAGGGTACCCCTCAACCCTTTATTGCCAGCAATGATATTACTGCGTTTAGCCTGCTCGATACCGGAACGGGCCAGGTCAGCAGTTACTATTTCGACACTCGCAAGCCGGATTCAAAGGCCCTTAAATTTGACGAATTTTCGCTAGGACAATAGCCCTTATCTAGACAAGCAAACAAAAATGGCTAGGAAAGTTTTTCCTAGCCACTTTAAAAACAGTGATTGCCTCATTTAAGGAGAATGCTGATTCCCTTCAGGAATCAACCATACTTACATGGCAGAGCCAAGACCGGCGTAAGCACCGTAGAAAAATAAACCGACGACAACCAAAACACCCGTGCCTGCAACAGTTGCAACAATCCACAGGGGAATACGACCGCTTTGAAGCATTGCTAACACCTCCTACCGATTATCTCAAACACAGCTAGAAAATCTGATTCGTCAGGATAGCCCAGCCAAGGGTCGGGCAAACATAGACTCACAGAGTTTAGTTAAAGAAGTAGCTAGAGAACAAAAGTCCCAGCACAAAAACGAGAAGCAAACCCAGGAACAGAGAAGTCCGGTTTAGCTCGACGGGCTGCTTATTAGGGTTAGGTGTCCGATCCACAAGGGTCTCCTAGCGTTGAATGAACTGCATAGCGGCGATCGCGCCCAGGAAGAATACGCTAGGAACGGCCAAGGTATGAACGGCCAACCAGCGTACAGTGAAAATGGGATAAACGATTTGGTCCGACGTATTGCTCTGCATAGGGGTTATTTCAAACTCACAAAGAAAGAAGTTGCTAACGCGCCATAAATTCGTCGATTTGCTGCTTCGCGTCGAAGCGATCATTCAGGATGGGAATTTGAACCTGGTTGTCAGGATAGTATTCGTTGGGCCGAGGGGTGCCAAAGGCATCATAGACTAGCCCAGTGCTAACAAACAGCCAGCCAGCAATAAACAGCATCGGGATCGTAATGCTGTGAATTACCCAGTAACGAATACTGGTGATAATGTCCGAAAATGGACGCTCGCCAGTTGTACCTGCCATGTCGACGTCTCCTATCTACGGCAAAGAAAGCTCAATAACAATCATACGGAACGCTGTAGACCCATACAAGCAGTTCACTTTTCAATCTGCCTATGCAGCTTTAGCAGATTCCTCGTATTTCAGCAAAACTCCACGCTGACCGAGGACAAATCCGCGATTTGGGCCATCAAAAACAACTCGGTTAAAGTTTGAGGGAACATTGCCGACGGCCTCATCTTTATACCAAGTTTCGCCGCCATCTGGGCTAAGCAGCAGGGTACCCCCACCACCAGCGGCCCACATTTCCTCAGGGGTGCGGTAGCCAATGTCTAGCAGCCCCCAACTGGTGGAAAATTCGGGATTAATGGCCTCTTTGAAGTCATCCGAGCCTCTAGAAGCCGAAAGCCGCAGTTGACCACCCCGAGCCACAAGCCAAAGCTTGCCCTCTTTATCAAAGCCCATGTTTTGCAGTCGGCGGGAGTTTTGGCGGTTGTGGGGTAACCATGTGCTCTGACCGGGTGCCCAAGTAGAGTAAAAATTACCCCGCGAGGAAACAGCCACATAACGACCATCTTGGGAACGGGTCATGTTCCGAACGACCCCAACAGCTCCTTCGACTAAGCCCTTCCAGTTACGTCCACCATCCTTTGTGACGTAAATCGCCCCAATATTGGTTGCCATTTCCGCTGACTTGGATCCCAAGGCTGTGATCAGGAAAGGAGTACCCGGTAGTTGAGGACTTAAGGATACGTTTTCCCAATTTTTGCCGCCATTGGTTGTGTGCAAGAGCAGAGCAGGTTCTCCCGTGATCCAACCTTCGTCGCCTGAGAAGTCAATCGAGGTAAACGTATACGTTTGATTACCTAGTTCAAGCTGCCGCTCTTCCCAAGTATCCCCTCCGTCGCGGGTCTCTAGTAGGCCATTTCGGTTGCCCACAAGCCAGCCATGATTGGGATCTTTGGTGAAGGCAATATCAGAGAAATTAATCTCACTCGGTGTCTGGACGACCTTCCAAGGATTTTGATCAAGTGTGGGGAGAAAGGCATTGGTGCAGCCAGTTGCAAACAGTGCGATCGCAACAACGGCCCCAGCCACTCCTCTTCTTAGCCAACTCAGTACGGAATGCATTGGGTTTAAACAACCTAGATTGAATAGCGACAACATGAAGAGGCAAGTTTGCAAGAACCCACCTCTGCAAAATAAATTTCTAGCTACCTCAAGCCGTAAAGACTCAGGAAGAACAGAACTGCCAGAGCCAGACTGCCAAAGATCAAAATGTTTTTTTGCCCTGGAGTCATGGCATTGACGCCTAAGCCATAGCTAAGATTCTCTTTAAACCCGGAGGGAGAGCCAGCAGGGCCAATATTACTGAACTGAGTCTTGGGAGCCCCACAAACTGGACACTTCCAGCGGACTGGCAAGTCTTCAAAGGCCACTCCAGCCGGAACTTTACCTCGATCATCGCCCTTGGCAGGTTCATAGTCGTAGCCACAGGCAAGGCACTCATAGCGATCCATGTCCTTGGGCTCTAGGGGAGCCTCTGCCGCAGAAGTCTCCGCTGAGGGGGTTACGGGTATCTCAGGCTCGGCACTCATAGGAGTAATTAATGACGACAATTCTGAATCACAATTTCTGAACGGATCGTCCCTGCGGCATATCCGTCTTAAAATAAGGATGTGTTAACAATTATGACACAATTGGTCTCTTCCCTTTGATCCCAAGTGCTGGGATCGGTTCCAATAGCCCCGTTCGCGCGGTCAGCCTGAAGCCTGAAAAAAGGGGTAGAGATGTAGACTGGAGTGAGCGTGACGAGAGTCGCAACGCCCGACCGTTTTCTGCCTTTGTATCTACGGTGTAAGACTGGTGTTTGTACTAAGTGGCTACGAGTATTTTCTCGGTTTCTTAATTATTTCCAGTTTGGTGCCCGCTCTGGCACTAGGGGCTTCTCGGCTCTTTCGCCCCGTGAGTCGCGGCCCAGCCCGGCGCACCACTTATGAGTCAGGCATGGAGCCTATTGGCGGGGCTTGGATTCAGTTCAACATCCGCTATTACATGTTTGCCCTGGTCTTCGTCATCTTTGATGTCGAAACGGTCTTCCTATACCCCTGGGCAGTGGCTTTCAGCCAGTTGGGTCTACTGGCCTTTGTTGAAGCCCTAATCTTTATCGCAATTCTCGTTGTCGGCCTCGTCTACGCTTGGCGTAAAGGAGCACTGGAATGGTCATGAATCCTAGCTCAATTTCCCCGAAAAACTCTTTACTGGCTCCAGGCGAGCAAATCATCAATCCTGCGGCTCCCCCTTCAGTCACTCAAGACCTCTCTGAGAACGTCATCCTGACTACGGTTGATGACCTTTATAACTGGACTCGCCTCTCTAGCTTGTTTCCCATGCTGTATGGGACAGCTTGCTGCTTCATCGAGTTTGCAGCTTTGATTGGCTCTCGCTTTGACTTTGACCGCTTTGGTCTACTGCCTCGGTCTAGCCCTCGTCAAGCAGATCTGATCATCACAGCCGGCACTATCACCATGAAAATGGCTCCGGCCTTAGTGCGCCTGTATGAGCAGATGCCCGACCCCAAATATGTAATTGCAATGGGGGCCTGCACGATCACGGGAGGCATGTTCAGCTCGGATTCTCCAACTGCTGTGCGCGGTGTAGACAAGCTGATTCCCGTAGATGTCTATCTCCCCGGTTGCCCGCCTCGGCCAGAAGCCATCATTGACGCAATCATCAAACTGCGCAAAAAGGTTGCGAACGAATCCATACAGGAGCGGGGCTACCTAATGCAGACCAATCGCTTCTATACTCGCAAGCACGGTCTCAAGTCTGTTGATCCCATCCTGACAGGGCAGTACTTGCGCTCTGAGACCCGTCAGGCTCCTCCTAGGGAACTGATGGAGTCAATGGGCATCCCTGTCACACCTGTCTTAGCTGAGACGATTGCAAAAGAGGAAGTGTGAGCATGGCTGAAGAGGAAAGCAAGTCCACAGAAGGAACCGCAGCAGCTGAAAGCAGTTCTATTGTTGAAGCGGGCGTTGTTTCAGGTTGGCTCACCGAAAATGGGTTCGACCATGACATCCTAGAGCGCGACCACCTAAATGTTGAGGTGATCCGGGTCGATCCTGAGTTTTTGATTCCGATCTCAACCGCTCTGTATGCCTACGGCTTCAACTATCTCCAGTGCCAGGGCGCATACGACACTGGCCCAGGAGGAGAACTGGTTAGCTTCTACCACCTGATTAAGCTGGCTGATAATGCTGATCGCCCCGAAGAGGTGCGTGTCAAGGTCTTCCTACCCCGCGAAAATCCTCGTGTACCTTCGGTCTACTGGATCTGGAAATCAGCAGACTGGCAGGAGCGGGAAAGCTACGATATGTTCGGCATCATCTACGAAGGGCATCCGAACCTGAAGCGACTACTCATGCCAGAAGACTGGGTTGGCTGGCCGCTTCGGAAAGACTACATTTCACCTGATTTCTATGAGCTGCATGACGCCTATTAAGACAGCTCAGTAAGCCCTAATCGTAATCCTAATTATTTCTGAAACTGCTGAGACGACCTGCCCAGGTTAGCTCAGCAGTTTTGTTAGGTGAATTAGTTCTGGTAGGATAAGCGCTTCCATGCCCAGTTTGACAGCTTTCGTGGAGCCGGGAAGCGAGAAGATTAGGGTTTTGTGAAAAATGCCAGCCACTGCGCGAGATGCGATCGCACGCGACCCCACCTCCTGATAGCTTAAGTAGCGAAAGATTTCGCCAAAACCAGAGAGTTCTTTTTCCAGTAGAGATGAGATCGCATCATAGGTGGTATCTCTAGGAGCAATGCCAGTCCCGCCATTGCAAATCACGGCTTGAATGTCTTGTCGAAAACCGTATTCGGTAATTAAAGTACGAATTAGATCCGGCTCATCAGGCACGATGGTATAGTCTCCCACCCGATGCCCAGATCCAAACAAAAGATCGCAGATCAGTTGACCACTGGAATCTGTTTCAGGCGTTCGGGTATCGCTGACAGTAACTACTGCACAGGTCACAATAACCTGATCAGTAGGGTCAGAGTGGGGGACAGTCATGCTGACAACACGTCTTTTAAGTTAGAAATACAGGTGTCTCAGAAACCGGGTTTCTGTTAGCCGATTTACTCAACTCAATCGCCAGAAAAGAAACCCAGTTTCTAACCAACAATTAGCTCTTGGTAAAGCCTAGGCCATTTTGCTCAGCATAGCGATTCATAAATCGCATGAACCGCTCCCATTCCTCAGTGCTTCGAATGATATACCTAGCTTCAATACCAGCAGGCTCACCGTTGACAAACTTGCCATTGACGTCCCGGCTAACCATCTCGCCTTCCTCATCGATCAGATAGAGGCCAGTGATTTCCACGCCTTGCTGTGACAGCGCTTTAGGATTATCAAAATAAAAGGTTGCTGTCCCATTAGTACCGTCCTTGGAACGGGTCAACCTCACATCAGGGATAACCTCCTCAGCAACCCCACGGGCAAATTGAATCTCGGCCATGCCAACTTCTTCCTAAATTAAGAATCAAACAGGTTGAACATATATTGTTACATTTTATGGGTCAGGGAAAAATGGCTTATGTTTCCTAGGGCTTGACAATGTAGGGGCTCGCAATGGCGGGCATCCGCTGCTGCTGCACCAAGGCTTGATAAACGGCTGCTGCAATGTCAGCCCGACTAGCCACATTGTTAGGACGGAGCTGCTGCACCTCTGGCGAATTGACCACTAGCCCCATTTGGGTGGCCTTGGCCACGGCTTCTTGCGCATAGGTAGGAATGTTCTGCCGATCCACAAAGCGGGTTAGTAAGGCTAGATTTGCGGGCTGACCTGCTAGCAACCCTAAGCCATTGACTAACGAAACCCAGGCTTGCACCCGCACGAGTGGGTGATCGGGCGCAAAGGTGTAATCGGGAAATCCGCTCAAGAAACCGGCCCGATAGGCAGATTGGATCGCATCAGCGGCCCAGAAGCTAGGGGAAACATCCGTAAAACTGGTGGGCGGCAGCTTGGCCTGTGGCTGAAAAGCCTTCATCAGCAGGGCCGCATACTGAGCCCGAGTCATAGGAGCATTCGGCTGAAACTCGCCCGTATCCAACCCCCTGATCAGGTTGTGCTGGGCTAAGGCTTCAATAAAGGGCTTGGCCCAGTGGTCACCTAAATCGGAGAACCCCGGCTTGACTTGAGCAGTCCGAGGAATGAGTGAAGAGTCTAAAATCGGTACCTTTCCCTGGTAAACCAACCCCTGATAGACCAGCGTGGACACTTCAGCTCGGGTCAGCGACTCGTGAGGACGCAACTGTTGAGGATCCGGATAGTTGATAATCAACCGATTTTGAGTAGCAGCGGCAATCGCTGAGACAGCATAGCTAGGGATTTGGGCCCGATCACTGTAGACGCTAAGCGTGCTAGCAGCGGCAGAAGTCAGGGCTAGGCCATTTGCGATCGCAACCATCCCCTGCACTCGGGTAATCGATTCATTGGGCCGAAAAGACTGATCTGGATAACCACTGAGGAAACCTTGCTGCTGAGCCTTAGAAATGACATCTCTAGCCCAGAAATCAACAGGCACATCAACAAAGGCTGTCCCCGGTTTGATACTCGGTAGTGACGGAAAGCTTGCCACGACTAGAGCAGCAAACTCTGCCCGCGTTACAGCCCGATTGGGCTGGAAGGTACCGTCTGCCAACCCTCGGATTAACCCTCGATCAGCCAAGGCCCGAATATAAGCAGCAGCCCAGTGCCCTGACACATCACTGAAACGACTGCTGCTTGTCACTGGGGTCGGCGGCAGCGGCAGCACTACAGGATTGGTAGGCGTCGGAGGCTTGGGGCTCGGAGCGGGTTGTGCGAACTGCCCTGTTCCAATGATGATCGACGGCACAGCAACGGAATCAGGGATCTGACTCGCTATTAGTGAAACGGCACCCACCAACCGCTGAGGCAACACATCATTTCCCACAGAGATGAGAGGCCGGGAGGTTTCATTGCGAACATCAGCTTGGGCGTTGTAGCGCAAAACATTGCGGCCCGGATCTTGGGCCTGACCAATATCGGGGGCAGCCGACTGCTGCATCAAAAGCCCCGCTGCCTGATTCTGTACCAATTGAGTGCGCCGTAGCACAGGTCGAGCAGCGTTCAAGGCCCCTAACCCAACTCGATTGCTCAAGCATTGCGAGTCACTAATAATGGGCGCAGCTTCATCCTGCACAGTAATGCCCTGGTCACAGCGTCGCGCAATACACCGCCGCACATCCCCCTTAGATCGCTGACTAAAAACCAGACCGTTTTTACCAATTGCCTCCAAGAGGCAATCCTGAATAGCCAAGATGGCGGTCCCTGCAACAACGACGCCATCTTGAGAACATTGCAAGATTTGACTTGCCTTAAGAAAGGATTTTCCCGACTCTAGGCCAATGCCTGCCCCCTGGGAATTGATCACCGTAACGCCGAGTACCTGGGCATTGCCCTGTATCACCACCGCGAAGTTGCGATCGCCCCATTGAGCACTCCGAAAAACCCCGCCCCCGCGAATAACCACAGCTCTACCCTGATTGGCTTCATCCCCGTTGAGTGTCACCCCCGCAGGCAAGATCAAGGGAAAGATTTCGCCACTTTCACTGCTATAAGTACCAGGAACCAGCCGAATAAGGGTGTTGCCACTAACCTGGCGCAAGGCTGCTGTTAGCGTTTTGAACGGTCCAGTCGATGAATTACCCGGCTGATCCTTGCCATTAATGGGGTCAACCTGAAGGGTGCGGGAAACAGCTTGAACCATGCATTACTCTAGGCAGGGGTGAGGAACTGCAAAAACTGGGGATTACGAGTATGATCTAGCCACGCTAGCCCTTAACGCTAGCCCAAAAAGAAACAGCCCAAAAAGAAACATTGCTGTTTTGGATGCCCCAAGAAACGTTTGGAGCGTTTAAGGAAGCAGACTGTGGTCATCGCAATAGCCAGCATCAATATCTTAATGGCCGTGTTGGGCTTCTATGTGGCTTGGCGCATTTGGCATCTGGGCCAAACCTTGGCCCAAGTGGCCGATCGATTGGGGAACTGGGAGCAGCAGGCTCATCAGGCTTTCCAGGCCGAGAGAGCACCTATCTTAATCCTACGCGGTCGCCAAGGCACAGCCCAATTCCGGCAGCAGTATGCTCACTTGCAGGGCCAACTTCAACAGATTCGACAGCTCATCTATTTAGTGGGCTTGGTGCCTTTGTTAACGCGTCCCCTGCGTCGAGGGTCTTGCTTCAGGTCGACTGTCAGTGGGCAGCGACACGCCATGCGCCGCCATTGACGCTATGGTTATGGGTGAGAATGTTTGCGGATAAAGTGATTGGCATCAATGCCAGCACTCAGAAAAGACTAGGAAGGAATATGGCAGGCAAATCTGGCGCATTCATGGGTGGTGTAGTCATCGGAGCAGCAGTGGGTGCTGTGACAGGGCTTCTAGTGGCTCCCCGCACAGGCCGAGAGACGCGGCAAATTATTAAAAAATCGGCAGATGCCCTGCCAGAGCTGGTCGAAGACCTCTCGACTTCGATCCAGCTTCAGGCCGATCGCCTGTCTGAGACAGCATTGCAAAACTGGGAGCAGACCTTGAACCGACTCAGAGATGCGATCGCAGCCGGACAAATAGCCACCCAGAAAGAATACGAAGCTCTATCTCGCCAAAACCGGCCCCTAAACTCCGGTAAGGCGTCCGCTGATTAATGTCACCCCGAACAGATGCCCGTGGTTGATCCTCTGTTCTGGCTGGGACTTTCTTTGTTGCTGGTAGCCACCAGCTTAATGTCAGTGCTGCTAGTCGCGATTCCGGCCCTGCGTGAACTGGCTCGGGCTGCCCGCAGTGCTGAAAAACTCTTTGACACCCTAAATCGTGAACTGCCACCGACTCTAGAAGCGATTCGTCTCACTGGACTAGAGCTCACTGACCTAACCGACGACGTCAGCGAGAGCGTGCAGCATGCGGGCAAAGTCATTCAGCAGGTCGATCAGAGTAT
The DNA here is from genome assembly GCA_036702855.1 of Trichocoleus sp. Taxonomy (GTDB): domain Bacteria; phylum Cyanobacteriota; class Cyanobacteriia; order Phormidesmidales; family Phormidesmidaceae; genus JACVSF01. Next base: position 9,882 of record DATNQF010000054.1, read on the forward strand.
GACTGTGGCCCGCGATCAAGCTAAGCAGCTGCAAGTTGGCGGCCAAAGCTTTTTGGCTGGAGTGAAAGCGGCTTGGAAGGCTTGGAGTCGGCCTGTTCGACACACATCCTCCTCTCTGCGCCCGTCTAGCCAGCCCACCTCCCGCAAACAAGAGCCTCGCCTACGCAAACCCAAGCGAGCGTCTCAGTCCCCCCCCGCACCTCCTTTGGAAAGCAACGCTCAGTCTTCACGGGAACGGCTAGCACCAACGTCTCAGTTAGCTCAACCTTCCCAACCTGGACTCCAGCCTTCTAAAAGATCCCCTCTTCGGCAGCCGATTGAACAATCCTTAAAACAGAATTCTGATAAACAAGCCCTATCAACCCCTTTGCCGTTAGCTACACCGGAGCACGCCGACAAGGAGTCTTCCCTCTCGCCCCATCCCTCTCAAGAGTCTCAGGATGATTGACGATTTCTTTTGAACATCCCTAATATTAGATTTAAGTAAACAACTGTAACAATTCACCTTAATTCTTAGACAGCAGGGTGAATGCCCGCTGCCTAGTTCTCATCCCTTTATTGGATTGCGATCGCGCCCATGCCTCATCCACTGCTTAAGTCTCTAGCCAAGATCACGGTTCAACTTTGTGTAGTCGGACTGGTGTTTTTGACATCTTGGGGAGTCATGCCAGCCGCCTATGCTTACAACAACCCAGAACTTTTACCCGACGAACCCACCTCGATCATCGACCTAGCCAAGTCCTTGACCAACGTGCAGGAAGATAGCCTGAATAACCGCCTAGATAAGCTAGAGGAAGAAACAGGATGGAAGTTGCGGGTTTTAACTCAGTACGATCAAACCCCCGGACGCGCCGTGAAAGATTTTTGGGGTCTAGACGATCGTAGCGTCATGCTAGTAGCCGACCCCCGAGGCGGTAACCTGCTCAACTTTAGCGTGGGCGATGCGGTGTACGACTTATTGCCTCGTACCTTCTGGATCGAGCTGCAAACCCGTTACGGTAATCAGTTCTTCGTCCGAGAAAACGGCGAAGACAACTCTATTTTGGAAGCCTTAAGCTCCATTGAGCAGTGCCTGCGTCAGGGCGGCTGTCAAGTGGTTCCTGGCTTACCTCAAGAGCAGTGGATCCTGACGTTGATTACCTCTATTGTTGGCGGTGTCGTTTGCGGGTTTGCCGCCCATCCTCGCAAGGCAGGTCAAGTCTTTGCCTGGCAATGGGTTCTCATTTTCTCGCCGCTGTGGGGCATTCTATTCATTGCCTTTGGGATTGGCCCAGTGGTCACTCGAACCAGCGATTTGCTGCCCCTAATCCGTAACGTAGCAGGATTCTCAATTGGCTTCCTAGTGGCTTACCTCACTCCAGCCTTGAACAGCTCCGCTTCTAGCGAAACCTAATGGCTAAGTTGCGCTGAGTGGGTTCAGAAATTCGGGTTCATCAATAGTTTTTTATCTCAACAGGGTTGGCTTTGTAGGATTGCCAACCCTGTTTTTAATTCAGGAAACCATCACTAGTCAACGTCACCAAAGCCCCAATCAAGAAGTCATAGGGACTTCTAGCGATGCTTCAAATTAAAGTGCTCTCAGAGCTGGAGCTTCGGTTAGGAAGTACTCCTGAATTGCCGCAGCACTGTCATTACCCAGCGTAATTTGTTGGTAGGCAGCTTCTAGGTTGCTCGGGAAGAGTCCCTGGAAGCGATAGCCAGCATATTTCTTAGGGATAGTGGTTTGTGCGATCGCATCTTCTTTAGTAATCCCGTTCGCTTTCCAACCCAGAGCTAGGTTTTCTAGGTCTTGAAGATAACTTTGCTGGGCAAGCAGCGAGTTGCGATCGCTCAGAGGTCCATGTCCCGGCACAATTTTTGCTGTGGCATAGTCTGCTGCAAGTTGGGCCAGCGTTTCCTTCCAGACCCGAATGTTGCCATCGCCAACGTAGGGAATTCGCTCGGTAAATAGCAAATCACCCGCGATCATCACATCAGCGTCAGGAACGTAAAGAATCAGATCGGTACCACCCGAATGACCATCAAATTCAGAGATTTTGATTTGACGATCACCCAGCCAGATTTCCCCAGTCCCATTCACGATGACTTCGGGAGGGGTAGCGTTAGGATCCTGTTCTAGGTTGCGGGTCAACATAAACTCCCGGATCGGCCCTCGACCAAGAAGGGGATAGTCTAGGGCAGCCGCTGCCGCATTGCCACCAGAATGATCGAAGTGGTAGTGGGTGTTGACAACGTAGCGAATAGGTTGGTCAGTGAGATCAGCGACCGTCTCAAACAGGAGATTGGCCAAATCCTCATTATGAAAAGGATCGACTACCAATACTCCCTCAGAACCAATCACAATGCTGCCATTACAAATGGCTGTAATAGCAGGGTTCGCGGGAGGAAAGTCGGTACTAGAAATTAGGCCATAGACGCCATCGGCAAGCCTTTCCAAGGTGAGGCCTGCAGTTTCTAGGGTTAGCTTTGTCGGAGTTTGGGCTGGCGTCTGCAATTGAAAACCTAGGATGCAGACCAGGGTAGCTAGGGCTGTTGTTAAGCCAATGACCCATCGACGGAAGTGTTTCATGAACGTATGGAACTAACTGTAGAAAAGTATTTGCAGTGGTGCTACAGGATACTACAGCGAGCAAGGGGCTGCAACTAAGACAAGCTCTTCAAGGACTTCTCTTGTGTGGTGTTGTGCGATCGCACAACACCAGAACTTGAAGTCAACCTGGTAATATTTCCCCTCTCTCCCTTCGGTTCCGTTTGAGTGATTGAGGCAATCACTGTTAGTTACTGAGGGTGTATGAGGCATAGTAAATTGCCCCTGCTTGTGATGCCTTGAGTTGAAGGCTCAAATGAGAAAAATGAGAAGTATTTTGAGTTAGAAGAAGTCTGCTAGCCAGGGAGAAGCCCCACCAAAAGCCTGACCCGCCAGTGATAATGCTGCTTCAGATCCCTCTAGCAGTCCCATATTCTGAAGCTGATAGGGTGAAAACATACCTGTATATAGCGCGGCTAAGCCTCGCACATCAAGTTTCAAATCTCCGCTGCCTCCTTTAGAAACCTGCCCTTGGCCCTTGTCAAAGCTCAAGATCCAAGGCCCTTGATTGTCTGGCAGCAAATTATCTTGAACCTCTAAATGCAACTCTCCTTCCAAAGCCAGCGGATACCCCCGACTTATAAGGGCTGGTTCTAAACAAACAATACGAGTCATCCAACGAGAAAGGCTTTCTATTCGATTAAGCTGTTCCGACAGGGGCAAACTCAGCAAGTCAATTGCGCCACTCTGCCAGTGAACTTGATCAATTTGGGATTGGTGCATTGCTAAAAATGCCCAAAGACTTTGAGCAGCGGCTGGGGTCAGCACGACCCAGTCTAGGATCTTGAGAATTGCATTGGATCCTGTGCGCGTCTGGGAAAAAATGACATATCCCTCTGGGGCCTCCGGTTCTCCTAAGCAGTAAGCAAAGTGTCTATGTGGAGAAACTGGCTCTACAATGCGGAGCCAGATTGCTTCGTGGCGCTCTAACAGACCATTATGGCGACCCGCTTGACGCTGAGCGAGCGGAAGCAATGCCTGCCAATTGAGAGGCATAGGCTCAATCGGCAAAGGAGGGCGCTTATTCCGGATTACCGTTGCCAGTCCTACCGTAGAACAACTCCGCTGGCAAAAGGTACCCCCCTGCTCGTAGCCTACTTGCCGATAAAGATACTGCGTTGCCGGGTACAAGGTCGATAGAGCCACTCCCTGCTGGTGCAATTCTTGCAGGGTTTGTTGCATCAGCTTGAGGGCAGCCCCACTTCCTCTAGCCTCGGGGGCAACAGAAACGGAAGCAATGCCTGTCATAGGAACGCATCGGCCACCGAACCACTGACCCATCGGCAACATTGCTAATCCCCCTATTAGTTTGGAGGCTCGACGCATCGTGCGAATTTGATTCAGTCCTATCCGGTTGAGGTATTGCAACTCGGCGTCCACTTCACCCACAAAGCCTTGCGAGAGAATCTCACTGAGGCGTTTGGCGTCTTGCTCGTCCTGTAAAACGGCGTATTCAAGGTCACTTTGCATGATGTTGCCAGATTTAGAGTTGCCAGATTAAATATGTAGTTTTGAGCCAGAGACATGGCAAGCAGCCAAAAACTCTTCAATGCTTGCCCAAACTTGCTCTACCAAATCGGGAGCATCAGCATCGAACCAGCAGACATCAGCCCGGTTGCGAAACCAAGTGCGTTGGCGCTTGGCAAACTGACGTGTGTTTTTAACAATCAAAGCTTCTGCTTCCTCAAGGTTCAGATCACCCTGAAGGTATTGCAAGATCTCGGCGTAGCCCAAGGTTTTCATCAAGGGCAAGTCAGGGCCATATTTACAGACAAGCTGCTTGACTTCATCAACAAACCTCAGTTCCAGCATGGTGCGAGTGCGGGTCGCGATGCGGTGTCTCAAACCATCGCTATGTTGACAATCAAGCCCCAGATAGAAAATAGAGTAATGTGGCGGAGACTCTCCTTGCAGTTCCGAGATCGGCCGACCCGTGACGTAAAACACTTCCAAAGCTCGCTGAGTTCTCACCGGGTCATTGGCGTGAATACGCTCAGCAGAACGTGGATCAACCTGCCGGAGCAGGTTATAGCAGTGGGTCTGTCCCAATGTCGTTAGTTGCGATCGCAACTCTGCCTGGGGTGCCACCGGAGGAATCTTTAACCCCTTGACAACGGCATCTATATAAAGTCCTGTCCCCCCAACCAACAAGGGAATCCCGCCCTGTTGCTGAATCTGCCCAATCAAGCTTTGGGCTGCCTGCTGGTACTGAGCTAATGTGAGCGTTTCCCTAGGGTCACAGACATCTATTAAATAGTGAGGAACCCGAGCCAACTCAGCGTTGGAAGGCTTGGCTGTGCCGATATCAAATTCTTTATAGATCTGTCGGGAATCTGCGCTTAGAATGGCGCTGTTTAGTCGGGCCGAAAGTGCGATCGCAAGCCCCGACTTTCCCGTTGCCGTTGCCCCCCCAACTACAATTAAAATTGGTACATGAGAACTAGTTTTGCCAGAAATAAGCGGGATTCGCTGTAACTGGGAAAATTTTGGTTGATTGATCCTATCCTCAGACTGCATCTGGAACCGCCTTAAAACCCCGTCTGACCCGTTTGTGCTAGAATTTACTTGTGTTTTAACCTCAAGCGTATTAAGACGGCTTATAGCCAAGCACAGGAGCACATAATGACAACCAACTACGGTGCCGATCAGATTCAGGTTCTTGAAGGGCTTGAACCTGTTCGTAAACGTCCAGGAATGTATATTGGCAGCACTGGACCCCGTGGACTCCATCACTTAGTTTACGAGGTTGTCGATAACTCCGTCGATGAAGCCTTAGCGGGTTACTGTACCGAGATCAACATTTCCCTCAATGCCGACGGCTCTGTTTCAGTGAGTGACGATGGCCGGGGTATTCCCACCGACATTCACCCCCGTACAGGGAAATCAGCGCTAGAAACAGTGCTGACGGTACTTCATGCTGGCGGCAAGTTTGGTGGTGGCGGCTATAAGGTCTCTGGGGGTTTGCACGGAGTCGGTATTTCCGTCGTCAACGCCCTGTCAGAGTGGGTAGAAGTAACCGTCTGGCGGGAAGGCAAGGTGCATCGGCAGCGCTACGAGCGAGGTGTACCAGTGACCGAGTTAGAAGTGTCTATTGACAGTGAAAAGCGGCGAGGCACCTCGGTTTCCTTCAAGCCCGATGCCCAAATTTTCACAACCGACACCACCTTTGACTACGATACGCTGTCCGGGCGACTGCGTGAGCTAGCCTACCTAAACGCTGGCATTAACGTTGTCTTTACCGACAACCGACTGGACCTGCTGAAAAGCCACGAACCCCGCACCACTACCTTCTACTACGAAGGCGGTATCAATGAGTACGTCGCTTATATCAACGTAGATAAGCAGCCAATCCACGACGAAATTATTCATATCGCTGCCGAGAAAGACGGTGTTCAGGTTGAGGCGGCCCTTCAGTGGTGCGTAGATGCCTACTCCGACAACCTACTGGGATTTGCCAACAACATTCGCACCATTGACGGCGGCACCCACTTAGAAGGCTTAAAGGCTGTTCTCACTCGCACCCTCAACAACTTTGCCCGCAAGCGCAGCAAGCGCAAAGACAATGAATCCAACCTGGCTGGGGAAAACATTCGCGAAGGGTTGACGGCGATTATTTCGGTTAAGGTACCTGACCCTGAATTTGAAGGGCAGACCAAGACCAAGCTAGGAAACACTGAGGTTCGCGGCATCGTTGATTCCGTGGTAGGGGAGGCCCTGACCGAGTATCTCGATTTCCACCCTGGTGTAGCCGACTCTATTATCGAAAAGGCAGTCCAAGCCTTTAATGCCGCAGAAGCGGCACGGCGAGCGCGGGAACTGGTGCGCCGTAAATCTGTGCTGGAATCCTCCACCCTGCCCGGAAAGCTGGCGGATTGCAGCAGTCGCGACCCCTCCGAGTCTGAAATTTTCATTGTGGAAGGCGACTCCGCGGGCGGTAGCGCTAAGCAAGGACGCGATCGCAGGTTTCAGGCGATTCTGCCGCTGCGAGGCAAAATTCTCAATATTGAGAAGACTGACGATGCCAAGATCTACAAGAACACAGAGATTCAGGCCCTAATCACGGCTCTGGGTTTAGGTATCAAGGGCGAGGAGTTTGACTCATCCCAACTGCGCTATCACCGCGTGTGTCTAATGACCGACGCCGACGTAGATGGAGCCCACATTCGTACGCTGCTGCTGACCTTCTTCTACCGTTATCAGCGAGGGTTGATTGATGAGGGTTACGTATACATTGCCTGCCCTCCCCTCTACAAAGTAGAGCGGGGCCGCAATCACTGGTACTGCTACAACGAGCGCGAACTGACTAACCTCATCCAAAATGAGTTCCCATCCAACGCCAATTACACTGTCCAACGGTTTAAAGGTCTCGGTGAAATGATGCCAGAACAGCTTTGGCATACCACCATGAATCCAGCGACCCGGATGTTGAAGAAGGTGGAGATTGAGGATGCCGCCGAGGCCGATCGGATCTTTACGATTCTAATGGGCGATCGCGTTGCCCCCCGCCGAGAATTCATCGAAACTCACGGGCCTCGATTGAAGCTGCAAGACCTTGATATTTAAGAGGGTTTCTAGGAAATTCCCCAATTTTAGATTGGGCCGAAATTGACGAAGAGGCAGGAGCCGATAGCGCTAACAGACCGAGCTAGCAAAAGGTGCGATGGTCGAAGACCAAACCGAGGCAATCGCACCTTTAACGCTTGCAGCAGAGTCTGTTCCTACACTGTGACTACTGGGTTGCTGTGCCGAAAATATTTGGGGGTCTGAGACTTCTATGTCTAGATAAAGCCTTTTCTGGTTTTGCGGGCATTTTGTAGCCAAAGCTAGAATTATGTAAACATCTGTCCAGAAATGGCTCTTCCGCCCGACTGGTTTGACCCGCCAACGTAAGAATTTGTAATGAAAACTCTCATCAAAAGGGTCTAAGTTAACAATCATGGTGTTTTATCAACTCGGCACTTCAACTTTAGAGTCAGCATCCCTCAAAGTAGATATTTAGCGAGACGTTTAGTATGAGCAGCAATTTAGCAACCAAACTCCGCGAAGGCACGAAAAAAGCCCACACAATGGCAGAGAACATGGGCTTTGTTCGCTGCTTCCTGAGAGGCGTTGTGGAAAAGAACTCCTACCGCAAATTGGTAGCTAACTTCTACTTTGCCTATACGGCGATGGAGGAGGAACTGGAGCGCCACAAGAACCATCCGGTCGTCTCCAAAATCTATTTCCCCGAACTGCACCGCAAAGCTACCCTGGAGCAAGATCTAGCTTTCTACTTCGGCCCTAACTGGCGTGACCAGATAACGGTGAGCGAAGCGGGTCAAGCGTATGTAGACCGTATTCGAGAAGTCTCCAACACTCAACCCGAGTTGCTGATTGGTCATTCCTACACCCGCTACATGGGCGACCTCTCGGGTGGACAGATTCTTAAAGGAATTGCTCAGCGGGCTATGAATCTGGCAGACGGCGAAGGTACAGCCTTCTATGAGTTTGCTGATATCTCTGATGAGAAAGCTTTTAAGGACGAGTATCGTCAGAACCTGGATGAGGCTCCTGTCGATGAAGCCATGGCTGACCGGATTGTGGAAGAAGCCAATGATGCTTTTGGCCTAAACATGAAAATGTTCCAAGAGCTGGAAGGCAACCTAATCAAGGCCATTGGTCAAATGCTCTTTAACACCCTAACGAGCCGCCGTCGTCGGGGCAGCACCGAACTAGCCACAGCTGAGTAAATTAGGCACTCTATAGCTGAACAGAGATTGGGGGCGCGTTGTAAGATGCGCCCCTAGCTTTTTGGGCAAATTTTCCTGGGCAGATTCTTCTAACTAAGATAAGCAGGCGTTTACAGCGTTTTCAACCCCTTGCAACTACCTACGTAGAGTAATTTTTGAAGTTTGGTTCTTTCCATAGGTAGATTTTTGATCCTATAGTTGTATGAATTGCCCTAAAAATTGGGTATTTCTAAAGTGTGGATTTTGCAACTAAAGGTTGGCTGCTATGAAACGGCCTAAGTTTTTTAAGATCGTCTTTACAGATTATTTGTGCTGCATCCTCTTTTTTGTTGCGATCGCATGTGCAATTTTCTTTGTCCTCAAGCTGACTATCCCTGTTGCTGCGATTTGCGGTCTCCTGTTGTACCGACGGGTATGCATGATCCGGGATGTATTTAGCAAAGGGGTATCCGCCACAGCCCTCATTACCCAGAAGAAGTGTGTGAAAGGGGAATGGCTACTACGCTACGTTTACAGCTACGACAACACCACTTACGAACGAGCTAACTGTGTGGTGACAGATTGGGTCAGGTTAGGCAAAGGCGATCGCACCGAAGTCTTTGTCAACCCTAAGAAACCAACGCAGGCTTTTCTAACTGCGTTTTATCTAGGCTAATCTCACTAGGTCAAGAACCTCCTGTAGGGGCATATCATTTGGCAAAGAGCTTCAACACAGTGCTCTAGACGCTGCCAGATGATATGCCCTATTTTTGTAGGAAGCGTTCCAAGCACCACGACAATCCATGACCTTAAGTTCAAGTTAGCTAGACTGCTCTAGCGTCCAGTTGAAGTGGGTATCTTCCCCAGTTGGTTCAATAACGACCGTCGCAGTTTCCTCTCCAGCAGTCACCGTGCATTTATAGACCTGGCCTGCTTCGGCAATAATTTGGTTAGGGCAAGTTACTGAATCAAGCGCAACTTCGATCTCTTCTTCAATTCCGGCCTTAAGCTGTTTCTCAACAGCGGCTCCTGTCAGCGTAATTTGGGCTGTTTCCCATTCAACGTTAGTGTCCTCCCCAGTAGGCTTGACCGCAAAGATAAGACTAACATCAGGGGTTTCGCCAGTACACTGATATACCTTTCCAGCAGTCGCTTCCATCTCGTCTGGGCAACTAATTGAGGTTAGTTGGATTTGGGTCTGTTCCTCATAGCCTTTCTGGATAGCCTCTTCAACCGCTGCCTTAGAGAGATAGAAGGTAAACGTACAAGCAGAAAGGGCAAAGGTAGAGCTAAGGGAAAGTGCGATCGCACCAAAGCTAAACAGCCGATTCGCAGAATCACCGCGAACCCGTTTACGAGCATTTAGGCTATGAATAACAGCAGACATGGTAGGTTCTCCTTGCAATTTTTAGATACGCTGCGGACAAACTGGGGGTGCCCACCGCATATTTCTAAAATTAGGAGATATAGCCTAGGTAAATCGGGTCTTTTCGAACCAGCTTGTTAGCTGCTTTCAGTCGTTTGTCTTGTATAAAAGTGCAACCTTTAGCCCACCAACAAATCCTCTGGAGGGTAATTAATTGCGCTCGGCTTAGGCTCTCTCAGGAGTGCAGCTATCAATAGCAGCACTCCCACTCGGCCAATGTACATTGTGCAAATGATCAGTCCCTGGGAAATGGGAGCTAGTTTAGGGGTGATATTGGCTGACAGTCCTACTGTAGCGAAGGCAGAAACAGTCTCAAACAGCAGTTGAATAAAGCTAAACTCAGGGTCAAATTGGGACAGCAACGTGGTCACTAAAATTACGACCGTTACCGAGCCCAAGAGCACGGCAACAGCTTTAGCCAAACGCGGCAGTGGAATTTCCCGCTGATACAGCAAGACCTCCTCTCTACCCTGTAATACCATTCGCGTACAGGCGTAAAGAATCCGCACAGTTGTTGTCTTAATGCCACCTCCCGTGCTGCCAGGACTGGCTCCAATAAACATTAGCCCGATCATGATGAATAAAGACGTGCTTTCCATTGCACCGATGTCGACAGTATTAAATCCAGCGGTGCGGGCAATCACCGATTGAAACCAAGCCATCATGAGTTGTGAGTAGGGATTGACACTGGCTAAGGTTTTAGGATTGTTCAACTCGGTAGCTAGAAGGGTTACGGTACCCAGTAGCAGCAGCGCCACAGTAGTGCTTGTAACTACTTTGAAATGAAGGGAAAACACATGGGTTTCGGTGTGGCCCTGCACTCGATCGCGTAGCCACAAAAATCCTTCTGTAATAACCTGATAGCCAATGCCACCCAAAATCACCAGGAGGGTAATTACAAGATTGACCCAAGGTGATTCAGCATAGCGGATCAGGTTTTCGGCAAATAGACTAAACCCAGCGTTATTGAAAGCGCTGATGCTGTGGAAAAGAGACAGCCAAAGACCTTGCCCTGCCCCAAAGTCACGCATAAACACAGGCATCAGCAGAAAAGCCCCAGTCAGCTCAATTACCAATGTCATTGCAATGATGGACACCACAAGAGAACTCCCACCGGACAGCTCGGTGATCTCCAGCGACTGCTGTAAGGCGATGCGATCGCGCAGTCCTAACCGCCTTCCCAAAATCAGCAACAGAAAGGTCGTCGCTGTCATATAACCCAAACCACCGAGTTGAATCAGCGCCAAAATCAAGCCCTGACCCACAGGCGAGAAGTGGGTGCCAGTATCGACCACAACTAAGCCGGTAACACAAACTGCTGAAGTGGCTGTAAATAGAGCAACCAGAGGATCATTCCAGGTACCGCTTTGAGTGGAAACTGGCAGCATCAATAGTAGAGTGCCTAAAACAATCATGGCCAAAAAGCCTAGGCAGACGGTGCGAGGAACAGTCATTCGCATGGCAATACAGAGCAAGCAAGCAACCCTATATTTCCATGAGTTGCTTTGCCCAGCTACCATGCCAGAGGCATACAAACCCGTTTCTCAATGACCTCACCCCTTTACGAGCAAATTAAGCAGTTCTATGACACCTCCTCGGGTCTGTGGGAGCAAACTTGGGGAGAACACATGCATCATGGCTATTACGGACCCACAGGCACCATCCGTAAAGAACGCAGACAAGCTCAGATTGATCTGATTGAAGAGTTTTTGGCCTGGGGCGGTGTCACCACATCACATCACATCCTAGATGCTGGCTGTGGTATCGGCGGCAGCGCACTGTACTTGGCAGAGAAATATCAGGCTCAGGTTATTGGAATTACCCTCAGCCCGGTGCAGGCAAACCGCGCTACAGAACGAGCAGCAGCAGCCGGCCTAGATCTGAACAAACCACCCTGCGCTGAGTTTAGAGTTGCAGATGCTCAAGCCACACCCTTTGAGGATCAGCAGTTTGATCTGATATGGTCGATGGAAAGCGGCGAACATATGCCCGACAAAGCGGCTTTTCTGCAAGAGTGTTATCGGCTTCTAAAGCCGGGTGGACGATTGCTCATGGCTACTTGGTGCCATCGGCCAACAGATTCTTTGGCCGGGCCGCTCACCTCAGACGAACAGCGTCACTTAGCGGATATCTATCGGGTCTATGCCCTGCCTTATGTGATCTCCTTACCAGAGTATGCTGAGCTAGCAGACCAATGCGGGTTCCGCGAAATCCAAACGGCAGATTGGTCAGAAGCAGTTGCTCCCTTCTGGGATTTAGTGATTGGGTCGGTGTTTAATTGGAATGCGATCGCAGGACTTATCCAGGCAGGTTGGCCCGCTATTCAAGGAGCCTTCGCATTAGGACTAATGCGTGAAGGATTCCAGCGAGGACTGATTCGCTACGGTCTATTGACGGGAATTCGATAGAGACTTGATAAAAAAGGAGCACCTGTTGGTGCTCCTTTTCAGTTAGCTAAACTAACGATTAGTTAGTAGGGATACAACAATCAGTTGCCTAATTTACCTAGGTGCCTTGTTGCGCAGCCCTACAATCAACCCAACGCACAATTGCTGTAGCCGCATAGTCCCGAAGTGCAGCCGCATTGGGAGCAAAGGACGTACCAGTCTCGTTCAACGGGCTAGCAATTCCGCAGAAACCAGACAGTTCTGTGATCGTACTAGCCCCCCAGTGACCCGCGATATCACTAAACGCAACTGGTGATTGAGTGGGCGTCAGGCTTGCTGGCGCAGCCCCTGCCGTCGTTGCTAGACCTGCCAATTCTGCCATAGCAGCTTTTCTAAGCATGGCGATGAGTTCTGCCCGGGTGACCCTATCTGACGGGCGGAAAGCGCCTGTTTCGAAGTCGCCAGTAATAATGCCCAATGCCTTCGCTTGGGAAATTTTCAGAGCACTCCAACGATTCTGGGCAACATCTGGAAATGGATTACTGTAGACAGCTTGGGGTAGGGTAGCCCGCACTGAGGCTTGAATTCGTCTGTTCACCCCATTCATCACCAGCGTAACGGCCTCTTCCCGAGTCAGGGTGTTGGTCGGCCTGAAGGTACCATCTTCGTAGCCCGTTGCTAACCCTAGCTCAGCCGCGCGAGCAATCTGAGCAGCATAGCGATTACCCCGGACATCGGGAAAGGGTACTGGTTGGGGTTGGGGCTGAGGATCTACAGGAGTCGGCGTAGGCCCACCAGCTACAGGACCAGTTGTACCCAGCAACTGAGCTATGGTGCTTGTGTTAGTAGCGTAGATGTGTCCTAGCACCCTACCTTCATAGGTACGTTTAGCTAAAGACCAGCCGGGATCAAGATTAATCCGAGTAAAACCTGTGCTGCTTTTACCATTAGTGCGCCCAACAATAACCCGTCGCTTATCTGGGTTTGTCGGCTTGGGAATACCGTAAAGAATTAGGTTCCCATCGCGCTCTTCTATTCTGAACTGGTAGCTCAATCCTTGGTCTACTCCTGCGGTGCGAATAGAGTAGCCATTGCTATCACCATAGCGACCGCAAATACCTGTAAAGTCAAACGTAGTCCAGAGTGGATTAATCACGCCAGGACTGGTTTCATTCCAACAGGGACGGCTGTTACTCTGCTGCTCAATAACGAAAAACTTATTGGGTTCCAATGCACTTCCAGGAGCTGCTACTAACAGCACTCTAGTAGGGTCGGTAACCGCCTGTTCTCCATACTGAACAGCCTGAGCCAACAGCTGATTCGACTCAGGTTGGGTTTGAACACGATTTGTGGTGTATGCCATCGCATTGCCCAACCCACCAAATACTCCAAGAGTAGCGGCAACAAGCGTAGCAACTTTCAGATGCATCAACGATTTCATAAGTCACCCATCAAGAATTATTAGTAGTTTTTGGAGCTGCCCAGCACTTCAATTCAGTCATCGCTCCGAATTGAAATTAACGGTACTCCTGTTTTCAGGGACACGTCTCCAAAAACAAATCACTTCATTAAAACGGAAACAGCTAATGAACCAGGCAAGCAACTGTTCACTGTTTCACAAAAAGGCTGAAACCCAGTAGAAGGCTCATAGCCTTGATCATTGTAGAAGGTAATTTTCTACAGGCTCTTAGCCTTCAACAAAGTCTTATGAATCTAGTATCTCTACTGAGAACAAACATTGCAGGCTTGACTGACCAGTTTAGGAAGTGGACATTCCTACAGCCCGTTTTCAGTTGCGCCTCACAAGTCTATTTGACAGTATGAGAATGATTTGGTTGTTGTTCAATCTCCTGGTCGTCCTAACAGGTCAATGTAAGAGAAAAATGCTGCATATCCTAAACTACATCTGGCAACACCGCATTTCCCGATTTGGGCTCATCATTTCTTTGGGCTTATTTGGGGGCACAAGTCAGACTTTCTCACCCGCTTGGTCCTTCGAACCCGCTCATCTAGAAACCCTATTACGGACTAGAACCTGTGTTGACTGTGACTTGCAGAATGCTGACCTGCGCTATCTGGACCTCTCAAATGCCAACTTGCAAGGCTCCAATCTTAGAAACGCCAACTTTTATCGCAGTCGCTTGGACAAAGCGAATCTAGCGCAGACTGACCTAGATCGGGCCAATTTCGGGGAAGCCAGCCTTCGAGGTAGCACCCTTAATGTCGCTGACTTGAGCCACGTCAATTTTCTCCGGGCAGATTTAACGGGTGCCTCACTTCATGGCGCAACCTTAAACTACACCTATATTGAGGAGACTCGCTTCGTTCGGGCCTTGCTGTCGGGGGCCGATTTGCGTCGGGTTCGCATTGTCAGCGCTGACTTTACTGATGCTATTTTGTGTGGGGCCGAAATGTCCTATGGAGAGTACCGCCGTGACTGCGAGTGATGTGATGATCTGCGGGCAGAAACGTGAAAGGGGTTAATTTTTATCCCCTCTCTCCTCCTTTCCCTCATGCTCAATATCCTTCTCTGTTAAGCGCCTTGTGTGCCACCAATTTTGAGTAGCAGTCTTCAAGGAAACCGTAAAGAGAGTTGTGACAAAAGGGTCCGCTCGGTAACCTTGACCCACAATTTCTACGCTGTAGGAAGGGTAACGTCGCGTAGCCAAATCGGGCACAAACCGTTTGCCAACACGCCGCCAACTCGGTTCCTTACCATGCCATTGAATGCGGCAGCAGGGCCAAGGCAACTCCTCCCGGTCAAACAAACGACAACAGGGGCCAATAACCCGGTAAGTTAGGTGAGCACCGGGACTTTGAAAGAGGTAACCAGAGGGCCAAGGATGCTCAGATTCCTGAGGTAAAGGCGGTATCATCGAAGTTAATAAAACATTACGTTTTTGAAGTAGTTTACGGGAAGACCTATGGCTGAGCCAATTACGCCTGCGGTAAGCGATCGCATTTGCAAGCACATGAATGACGACCATGCGGAAGCCATCCTCTTTTATGCCAAGACCTATGGGGGCAGACAAGAAGCTACCGCTGCGGTGATGAACGCCATTGATGCTGAGGGGATGGATTTGACCGCCACCGTAGACGGTTCCCCTACACCTGTGCGGGTAACCTTTGACCACACTTTGGAAGGGGCAGAAGATGCCCACCATACCCTTGTCGCGATGCTCAAGGCAGCACGTAGCTAAGCCATGACGGTTTCTATCCGGTTTCTTCCCAATGATGTTGTAGTTCAAGCAAAAGTTGGGGAACCCTTACTACAGGTTGCCGATCGGGCCGGGGTTTCAATCCCTACAGGTTGCTTGATGGGTTCTTGCCATGCCTGTGAGGTTGAAGTAGAGGGTGACGAAGAGCCGATCTGCGCCTGTATCACTGCCGTTCCTCCAGGGCACTCTACGCTGACCATCAACCTTTATGTTGATCCCACTTGGTAATTGGGCCACTTAGCCAGTGTCCTGGGTTGGAACAGGCAAGGGCTATCTCCTGTTAAGACAGGACTGCTCTCAAAGCAGCCCTCAACGGTGTAAAACTTCCCAGTTGTTGGTTCGGTTCTGCCCACTCTGTGTCTTTAGAAGGATTGCTACAGTAGTTGCATAACTTAACAAGACACGTCGTACCCAACCGCAAGCACTGTCGTTGCTAGCCTAGCGAGGTAATTAAACTGTGAAAAACTTACCCGGACAAGCCCCTGACTTCTTCAACGGCGCTCATCAAACCGAGCCTTCGGCTAACTCTTTGCTTCAGTATGTTCAATCTATGAGCCCTGAGACGATTGCCCAACTCTCTCGGCCCGTCTCTCCAGAAGTGATGCAGGTCATGGAGCACAATATCATTGGCCTGTTAGGAGGACTTCCCTCTCAACACTTTGATATTACTGTCACCACCAGCCGTGAGCACTTGGGCCGTTTATTAGCCTCTGCCATTATGAGTGGCTACTTTCTCCGTGGTGCCGAGCAGCGGTTAGCCTTTGAAAACTCCTTGATGTCTAGTGAATCTTCCTTTGAGGCTGAGTGAGGTCTTCTAACTCAGCCGAGAATCTTGAGGGAAGTCAAATCAGCGAGACCAGCATGCCAAGCCTCGCGCATCCCAACATCGCTCACATAGCATCGCCAACGCCCCCGGTAGACTCTACAGAGAAGCTGCCGGGGGTAGTTGTGCTGGCATTAAGACAAGCGTTGCTGAGCTGGTATAGAACTTGTGGCCGAGACTTACCTTGGCGGCACAGCCGTAATCCCTATCACATCTGGATCTCGGAGATTATGCTCCAGCAGACTCAGGTTAAGACGGTCATTCCTTACTATGAGCGTTGGTTAGCGCAGTTTCCTAGCGTTGATACGCTAGCGGCAGCAGAGCAACAGGCTGTTCTCAAAGCCTGGGAAGGATTGGGCTATTACGCCCGAGCCCGCAACCTTCACAAAGCGGCTCAGGAGATAGTACGGCGATATAGCAGCCAATTTCCCATTCAACTGGTAGACGTGCTGTCACTACCGGGGATTGGGCGCACGACTGCCGGGGGAATTCTTAGTGCGGCCTTTAATCAACCCGTGCCGATTTTGGATGGCAACGTCAAACGAGTCTTGTCTCGTTTAGTTGCTTTAGAAGTGCCGCCAAGTAAGGCTCTTGATCGGCTTTGGGTCCTATCAGAAACGATTCTTGATCCCGATCAGCCTAGAGACTTCAATCAGGCTTTGATGGATTTGGGAGCAACGCTTTGCACCCGCCATAACCCAGCTTGCTTGCTTTGCCCGTGGCGGGAACACTGCCAGGCGTACAATCTAAATGTACAGTCAGAGATTCCTATGACAGAAGCCCGTGGCCCATTGCCTCATAAGCAGATTGGCGTAGCCGTCATCTGGAACGACCAAAACCAAATTTTGATCGACCGACGCCGTCAAGAAGGCTTGTTGGGTGGACTGTGGGAGTTTCCAGGCGGCAAGATCGAGCCAGAAGAAACCGTGGAAGCCTGTATTGAGCGAGAGATTAGAGAGGAATTAGGCATTGCGATCGCAGTGGGAGAGCGCCTGATAACGGTGGAGCACGCCTATACACATTTCAAAGTGACGCTGAATGTACACCATTGCCGCCACCTCTCCGGGGAACCACAGCCCATCGAATGCGATGAGGTCAAGTGGGTCACCTTGGATGAGATTGATCAGTATCCTTTTCCCAAAGCCAATGTCAAAATTATTGAGGCGTTGAAAGCCTGCGCCCGCGCATAACCTGAGGACGTGTTGTGGCCAAAGTTAAGCTCGACAATATCACCCGGCGCTTTAGTAGCAGTACTGCGATCGCAAACATTACGTTTGAGGTGCCTGATTGTGCTTTTTGGGTATTGGTCGGGCCGTCTGGTTGCGGTAAGTCCACGATTCTTCGCACCATTGCTGGGTTAGAACCTGTCACAGAAGGCAATCTCTACATTGGAGATCGGCTAGTTAACCAGGTGTCTGCTCGCGACCGCGACGTGGCGATGGTCTTTCAAAACTATGCGCTCTATCCCCACATGAGCGTGGCTGAGAACCTGGCCTTTGGTTTGCGAATGCGCCGAGCGCC
This sequence comes from Trichocoleus sp., assembly GCA_036702855.1. Taxonomy (GTDB): domain Bacteria; phylum Cyanobacteriota; class Cyanobacteriia; order Phormidesmidales; family Phormidesmidaceae; genus JACVSF01. Next base: position 27,552 of record DATNQF010000054.1, read on the forward strand.
TTTGGCTGAGCAGCAAGCTCGGATTGAGGCTGTAGCAAAGTCTCTCGATATTGCTCATCTGCTTGATCGCAAACCTCGACAGTTGTCAGGCGGGCAGCAGCAGCGAGTAGCCTTGGGACGTGCGATCGCACGCCAACCTCAGGTATTTCTCTTGGACGAACCCCTCTCCAACTTGGATGCCCAACTGCGCGATGATACTCGAGCTGAACTCAAGCAACTTCACCAAACCTTTGGCATCACCACCCTTTATGTAACCCACGACCAAGTTGAAGCCATGACTCTGGCCGACAAGATCGTGGTGTTAAATCAAGGTCAAATTCAGCAAATCGGCACTCCCCAAGAGATCTATACTCAACCGACCAATCGGATGGTGGCAACATTCATGGGAAGTCCGCCCATGAATATGCTGGAAGCAGCCTTAAGCGAGGGGAGCATCCGGGTAGATACACAAAAGTTCTCCTGTCCAGCTGCCGTTAGCACCCAGTTGTCTCATGCCCAAGGCCAAATTATCAACCTTGGTATTCGGCCTGAACACATCCACATTAGTTCTGCCGAAACTGCTCATCTACACATCAGGGTGACCGTTGTTGAGCCGCTTGGCCGAGAAACTCTAGTACGAGGCATTCTGCCAGACAGTACACGCACTATTCCCCAAACCCTTCAACTTCAAACCCCATCTGACATTCACCTCCAGCCAGGAGGCACACTTCCCGTCCACCTGAATCTAGATCGCCTTTTTGTGTTCGATGCTGGAACAGGGCAACGAGTTTGGCCAGAGAGTTAAAACAAACCGCTGACAAATGTTGCGAAATGCAAAGAGGTGCGATCGCAACCCATTTTTTTACTTTTGACTTCTAAAGTGTCTCTAAAGGTTGCTCCCTCTTTGAAGAAAGCCTTTCTACCATAGGGCTAGCGGTATGGCTGCAAGTCATACCATCGCAGTTAACCGTAGCGAGATAAACCCTATGGATGGAGCGTATCAACCCTCCGAAGCCGGCCATGCGCTAGACCGTGACTGCACCACGTTATCGCGCCACGTCTTGCAACAGCTTCAGAGCTTCGGACCCGAAGCACAAGATCTCAGCGCCGTGATGAGCCGCATCGCCCTAGCCGGCAAACTCATTGCTCGCCGCCTAACCCATGCTGGACTCCTAGAGGCAGCTTTAGGGTTCACAGGAGAGACCAACGTTCAAGGCGAAGCCGTCAAAAAGATGGACGTATTTGCCAACGACGTGTTCATTTCTGTATTTAAGCAAAGTGGCTTAGTGTGCCGCTTAGCCTCCGAAGAAATGGAGGCACCTTACTACATTCCGGAGAACTGCCCCATTGGTCGCTACACTCTGTTGTATGACCCCATTGATGGCTCCTCCAACGTTGATATTAACCTCAACGTAGGCTCTATCTTTTCTATCCGGCGACAGCAGGGTGATGACTTGGAACACACCGGCTCAGACCTGCTTCAGCATGGTCGTGATCAGCTTGCCGCAGGCTATATTCTTTACGGCCCTAGCACTGTACTCGTTTACTCTATGGGTCGCGGAGTTCACGCCTTCACCCTAGACCCTAGCTTAGGAGAATTCATCCTCTCAGCCGAAAATATCCGTGTCCCTCAACACGGGCCTAACTACAGCGTCAACGAAGGCAACTTCTGGCAGTGGGACGAGTCTATTCGCGACTTCATTCGCTATGTTCATAGACATGAAGGCTACTCAGCCCGTTACAGCGGTGCGTTAGTGGGCGACTTCCATCGCATTCTGCTTCAAGGCGGTGTATTTCTCTATCCCGGCACCACCAAAAAACCGGATGGAAAACTTCGGCTTCTCTACGAGACTGCTCCTCTCGCCTTTCTAATGGAGCAGGCTGGAGGCCGCGCTAGTACAGGTACCCAACCGATTTTGGACGTGGTTCCCCAAGAGATACATCAGCGGACACCTCTTATCGTCGGCAGTACAGAAGACGTCGCTCTAGTCGAATCCTTCATCCAAGAGCGTCTTCGTGAAAAAGAGTATCTTGCGACCAAATCCTGATCCCCTTGCGATAAAAGGCGAAAGCTCTCCCAAGCCCGACTGAATATTCAGAAATATCCCTCATCCCCTTAGTCAAAACCCATGGTTGCTCTTCTCGAAAATCCTCTTCGCGTCGGACTTCAACAAGACCGTATCCCCGAACCGCAAATTCTTGTTGTCTTTGGCGGCTCAGGAGACCTAACGCAGCGCAAAATCGTGCCCGCCCTCTACCAAATGCGCCGGGAGCGGCGACTGCCCCCCGAGCTCACCATCGTCGGGGTAGCCCGTCGAGAGTGGAGCCACGACTTCTTCCGAGAACACCTTAAAGAGGGTGTTGAAGAATTTGGCGGTGGCATCGGCTTTGAAAGCATTTGGGAGGATTTTGCTAAGGGCGTATTTTATTTCTCTGGCGACATCGACAAAGCAGAGAGCTACCAAAAGCTCAAGGAATTTTTGGCCGAATTGGACACCCTGCGAGGCACACGCGGTAACCGCGTGTTTTACCTATCGGTTGCTCCTCGTTTCTTTGGGGAAGCGGCTCAGCAGTTGGGAGCCGCAGGGATGCTCGCCGATCCCGAAAAGCAACGATTGGTCATTGAAAAACCCTTCGGCAAAGATTTAGCCACTGCTCAGCAGCTAAATCGGATCGTTCGCCAAGTGGCAAAAGAGGAGCAGATCTATCGAATTGACCATTACTTGGGGAAGGAAACAGTTCAAAACCTAATGGTGTTACGCTTTGCCAACGCCATTTTTGAGCCACTTTGGAACCGTCAGTTCGTAGATCATGTGCAGATTACCGTGGCAGAAACTGTGGGTCTAGAAGGTCGGGCAGGGTACTACGAGTCTGCTGGCGCTCTGCGGGATATGGTGCAGAACCACTTAATGCAACTCTTTTGTCTCACCGCAATGGAGCCGCCCAATAGCCTAGATGCGGACAGTATTCGCAATGAAAAGGTGAAGGTGATTCAAGCAACTCACCTAGCGAATGCAGAGGAAATCAGCAAAAGCGCTGTGCGAGGACAGTACTCAGAAGGCTGGATGAAGGGGCAAGCTGTACCTGGATATCGGCAGGAGGAAGGCGCAAATCCGGACTCCACCGTTAATACCTTTGCAGCTATCAAGCTGATGGTAGACAACTGGCGATGGAAAGGAGTGCCCTTCTACCTGCGTACAGGCAAGCGAATGACCAAAAAGCTGACGGAAATTTCCATCCACTTCAAAGAAGTGCCTCACCTAATGTTTCAGTCAGCGGCCCGACAGATGAATCACAACGTATTGGCCTTACGGATACAGCCGGACGAGGGTATCTCTATGCGCTTTGAGGTAAAGACCCCTGGCAATTCCCTCCGAACCCGGTCAGTAGACATGGATTTTCGGTATGACGCAGCTTTTGGTCAACCTAACACGGAGGCGTATGGACGGCTAGTCGTGGATTGCATGCTAGGCGACCAAACTCTCTTTACACGGGCTGATGAAGTAGAAGCTTCTTGGCGCATCATGACGCCACTCCTAGAAGTTTGGGATGCCCCTACCTCTCCTGACACGATTCCTTTATATGAAGCAGGGACTTGGGGTCCCGTGGAAGCAGAACTACTGCTGAATAAGGAGGGACGCCGCTGGCGACGGCTTTAATACCTTTAGCACGGCGTTTCCAGGGTCAAAGCCAACCCTTGCCGCTTTCGATAGCATGAACTTAGCGGTTTTGCTCCCTGAACCTTAAATCCCGACCTTTTGCCTTTTCACACCCTTAGATCACCATGACGACTACTCCGCTCGTTGCGCTGCAAAGACCAAAAGATATCTCGCTTGACGAAATTGAAGCTGAGCTTCGTAATATTTGGCGAACTCAGGATACCGGGGCATCAGCTCCGGTTGCTACACGGGCCAGTTCATTCAGCCTGGTGGTCTATGAACCGGAAGAGATTCAGCAACTTCTAGCAGCTTTAGGCTTTTACCAAGGAGCTATAGATGGTATTCACGGCTCCCAGACTAGAGAGGCCATTCGTCAAGCCCAGATTGAATATGACCTACGAGTTACAGGGCGGGTTGGTCCCCGCACCCTTGTACAGCTACGGGAAGAATACGCTAAGCTGCCAGTTGAACAGCGTCGAATCTCCAACATGGATATTCGAGGGTTTGCTCTAAATGATGCGATCGCAGCCCAAAATCCATGCCGTGTTATTACCCTCAGTCCCACTTTGGGAGAGGATACAGGCGTAACAGCTCAAGTTTCAGCCTACTGCCCAGTACAAAAGAAAAACGCTAGCAATTTAATTTGCTGTGAGTACATCACCCTCAGAGGGACCAAAGCTGCCCTTGACCGAGTAGCTGATCTAGTAGCTTCTCTCGTCATTGGAGAGTTGCCCAAATTTGTTTGGTGGAAGGCAACACCCAACGCAGAACAAGATCTTTTTCAAAAGCTAGCCCGCTCTTCTAACTGCATCATTGTAGACTCCAGTTTCTTCAGTGATGCGGAATCAGAACTGCGAAAGATGCAGGACTTGGTTGAAGAAGGTACCTTTATTGCCGACCTTAACTGGCACCGCTTAGCCCCTTGGCAAGAGCTGACTGCTGCTGCTTTTGATCCCCCAGAGCGGCGTGAGTCTCTCAACGATGTCGATCAAGTTAGCATTGACTACGAACAGGGAAATGCTGCTCAAGCCTTTATGTATTTGGGTTGGCTGGCCAGTCGCCTGGAGTGGAAACCTACTCGTTATGTCAAAGAAGGTGGCGATTACGACATCCGCAAGGTCATCTTTGAAGGTCCGTCCGGACACAAAATTGAAGCAGATTTAGCTGCCATCCCTGTCGCTGATTGGGGCGAAATCATTGGTGACCTAACTGGCCTACGATTAATGTCCAGCAAGCAAGACGCTAACTGTTGTACCATCCTTTGCTCCGAAACAACAGGGTGTATGCGAATGGAAGCTGGAGGTGGAGCACAATCCTGCCATGTAGAACAAGTTACAGCTCTCTCTGATCAAAAGGCCGATTTCATGCTGGGTCAACAACTCCAGCGCTGGGGTGAGGATGTGCTTTACGAGGAGAGTCTTGCAATGGCCACACAGATTCTCAATTTGCTGTAAGTTTTCGATTCTGTATAAATCCAATAAGGAAAAAAGCTTTACCAAATTTGGTAAAGCTTTTTTCCTTATTGGATTTATACAGAATCGAAAACTTACAGCAAATTGAGAATCTGTGTG
>DATNQF010000057.1:0-16434 GCA_036702855.1 Trichocoleus sp.
TCCCATCTTTGCCGATCAGGTTGAGCAACTAATCCAGAAAGATGTCGAGAATTATGTCACCCAAATCGTCAAACAAGACGACACTGAGAAACCAGCCCTAGACCCAGCTCTACAGCAATCCTTCAAGGATTTTTTGAGCCAACAATCCTCAGCATCTACCCCTTCTAGCACAAAACCCACGCTTGAAGACCCTTAATACTCCGCCGAATTCGGCTGGCGCAGGATTGAGTCTATTTTGTTCCACGTACGGCTCACAGAAAACTTGCAGCTTTAACAGCTTGATACTAGTGAATAGGTCCCCAACGCAATGCCCTTGAGCATTCGTTGGGTGTTTACTTATTGTCTCAAGTGGCAGCCAAGTTGGCCCCTTCGATGATGTTTATTGGCTAGCACTAGTCTTTATTTGAAGAGTAGCGATCGCACATCCTCAGCGCTCACCCGCTCTCGTATCCCATCTTTGTCAGGCTTGAGTTTAATTTTTTGGGACAGGCTCTCGATGGACCCCATAAGCAGCAAAGAGTCCTAGGACAAAACCAAACAAGTGTCCCCACCAAGCAACCATCGGCTGAGTAGGAAAAACACCCCAGATAAAGGCGCTGTAGTTAATGAGCACAAAGGCAGAGATTAAAAGAGAGCTAAATCGCTTCTCTAGCCAGCCAATAGCCAAAAGATAGCCAAACAGCGTATAGACCACACCACTAAGCCCGTGGGCACTTTGCGGACCCAAGAGCCAGTTAGCAAACCCGCCTCCAATCCATCCAATGCAAAAGGTAATCCAATAGTCCCGTTTGCTCTTTGCCAGAATCAGCCAGCTAAAGATGATAAAGGCAATGCTGTTCCCGATCAGGTGAGCAAAGTTGCCATGGGAAAAGGCAGATAGAAAGATGCCTGGAATGCCATCTACACTGCGGGGATGTACTGGCAGGTTCCAACGACCTCGAAAAAAAATCTGATCAACAATCTCCTGAATCCAAGGAATTGCCAAAATCTGAAGTGGCAACAGGGCTTTTCCCTTCCATCGCTCAAGCAACCCCTTGTCTGGCTTGACAATGCTTTTCTGAGGACGGACACCCTTCTTCAAGGGTGAATGGGGAGGGCTGCCTCCGATTTCGGCCTCTAACCGATCCAGTTTCGCTTGTAGTTCAGAATCGTTCATAGTTGAGCATTGCACTGGGCAATACTGCCAGGTTAGCCTTTTCCCTCACAGATTGGCCACAGGGAAGGAGGCGTTCAAGCAGGATCAGCTTTTCTAGAGAGGCAACAACTTTAAAGAAAAAGCAGTGCTCGTCTCCTCATACGCCAAACCCATGTCTGTAAGTAGGCGTACAATTGCCTACCCTTTTATCAGGCAATGGCAGACTTATACTCTACCGTGAACACTTCTGGTGGAACTATATATAAAGTTGCAATGATGCGAGTACAACTATCGCCTTTTAGAACAAGAAACAACTAACGCTAACAAATGTTTTATTCGATTCCATTCAGAGAATGGGAGATTAATTATTTAATTGTCAGAAACAACTTTAAAGGTTCCCTTTACTCAGCCCAAGTTAAACAAATGTGTGACCAAGAAAACAAAGAAAACACTTCATCCTTTAACAAGGAAAAAGCAATGAACAGCAAACAAGACTATTTTCCACAGTTTGGCACGGGTACCTGGTGGGTTGAAATCACTACCTTTAAGCCCCCATGCACCTACTATTTCGGCCCGTTCTATAGCTATCAAGAAGCCGAAATAAACAGTCCTGGCTATATCGAGGACTTAATTAAAGAAGGAACAGGGGAGATTCTTTCTCTAATCAAATCCTGCAATCCATCAGAACTGACCGTCCCCTTTGAAAAAGAACTTTCTCCAGTCCCTGCCTAACTTTCAGATGAGGCAAAAGATTCTATGCGATCGCAGCAAGCAAACAGATTACTAGCTATCGCGCAAAGTCAGACTTAAGATCCGTATGAGCATCAAGCATTGTGATGCATTGCGCTCTGATCAAAACTTATTGGCTCGAAGGAAAGACCCACTTGAAGTGACAGCCGACAAAATGCTTCATCTGAATGACCGAAGGCTGACCTTTTCACCAACAGAGGAAGGGTAGGAAAAACGCCTGTAACGCTTTCTTGACCCTAAAGTTAACGAAAGGCGGCACCCAGATTCGAACTGGGGGTGGAGGTTTTGCAGACCTCTGCCTTACCACTTGGCTATGCCGCCGCATTTCTTTCAGCTTTTCAGTATAGCAAACTTAGGTAAACAACTGATCACCGATCAATAGTGCAGCGCAACTGAATAATTTTGTGGGGAGGTTTTGCAGACCTCCGTCCTAGCTTAAGAGTTGGTCAATCATGCGGTTTGCCTGGGAGGCGTAGCCGCCCCCAAACAGGTTGAAGTGATTAACGATGTGATAGAGGTTATAGAGAATTTTGCGCTTGCGATAACCGCCATCTAGCGGATAAGCCGCGTTGTATCCCTTGTAGAATGCGGGGTGAAAGCTGCCAAAAAGCTCGCTCATGGCAAGGTCTACTTCCCGGTCGCCGTAGTACGTTGCTGGGTCGAGAATTACAGGCTCTTCCTCACTTGTCACAGAGGCATTTCCCGACCAGAGATCACCATGCACAAGCGAAGGGGCAGGATCGTGACCAGAGAGCAGGGCAGGAATTGCGTCAAGAAGTTCATTTTCGCGCGGGAAATGCCCACCGCGCCGATTGGCGAGCTGGAATTGATAGCGTAGACGATGCTCTCGGTAAAATTCGACCCAATCCTCAGTCCAGGGGTTGCGTTGAGGCGTTGCGCCGATGGTGTTATTTTGGTTCCAACCAAAGCCTGTGGCACTAGTCACCCGATGCATCGCGGCTAGGTTTTCACCCATGCGATACCACGATTGCTCATTGCCGTGGCCGAAATTGAGCCAGTCCAACACCAAGAAGGACGAGCTATCTGCGGTACCCCAGCAGATTGGGCGCGGAACTCGAATCGTCTGGCTATCGTAAATTTCCTTGAGGCCCAAGGCTTCCGCTTCAAACATGCCGATTTGAGCAGCCGCATTAAGCTTTACAAAGTAGCTTTGTTGCCCGTCGCTAATGCGGTAAGCCTGGTTGATACAGCCTCCCCCTACTGAGCGCTGATCCTGGACTGAGAAGGGCTGCCCAGTCGCTTGGCTAATTTGCGTTGCGATCGCACTCCACATAGTCAAACCCTCGTTATCCCTACGCAGGCCGCAGCGTCACTAGACCATACGCTGTAGCAGGCAAGTATTGTTGGGCAGACGTTCGAATCTGCTCAGCACTGAGGTCTTGAATCTTAGCAGGGTAGTTCAAGGCGTACCCAATATCTCCTGTGAGAACGTGGTAATAGCCATAAAGCCCAGCTCGATCGCTAGGAGTCTCGCTGCCAAAAATATAGCGGTTGGCAACCTGGGTACGAACTCGGTTTAGTTCGGCCTCGGTCACGGGGATTTTGCTAATGGTTTCGATGTGGTGTGCGATCGCAGCTTCCACCTCGTCTAAATGCTCCTCTGAGACCTGCGCCGAGATGTAAAAGACCCCCTGCTGGCCGTAGGTCATATTACTGGCTGAAATGCTTGAAACCAAACCCCGCTCTTCCCGCAAATCCCGTACTAGACGAGAAGTTCGCCCCCGACCCAAAATCGAGGCCAGGACATCTAGAGCATAAGTCCCTTCAAGGTCAGCCATCCCCGGTACTCGCCAGCTCATAATCAACCGGGCTTGTTGCAGGCTCACATCGACATACTCGGCTCTGCGAATAGTGTCAAAGGGAGATTCCGGTTCATGTCTATTCCACGGCTCAAACTGTGCGATCGCAGGTTTTGAGATTGCAGCAAACTCCTCGGCATAGCGTTCTGACTGGGTCTGCTCAAACGCCTCCGCGACAACCTCGATCAAGGTTTCTACAGGCAAATTTCCAACAGCTACTGCAGTGATGGCGCGAGGCTGATACCAAGTGCGGTGGAAGTCCTGCATCTGTTCTGGCTTGAGTTGCTCAATTACTGTGGCAGGGCCAAGCACTGGGCGACGATAGGGCAACCGATCAAAGGCCATCTCCATGGATCGGTGGAACGTGCGACGCCGTGGGTTATCCTCGGAGCGGCGGATCTCTTCCAGGATGACGGGCCTCTCCCGCTCAAAGTCTTCTGCCGTCAGGCGTGGATTCATCACCAGCTGAATTTGCAAAGGGGCAAGATCCGCAAAATCCTTAGGTGCCGTGGTGATGTAATAGTGAGTATAGTCTTGACTAGTGGCAGCGTTGGTCACGGCTCCACGCTCTTCAACCAGCCGTTCAAATTCACCTGCTTGCAGCGCATCAGTGCCCTTAAAAATCATGTGCTCTAGGAAGTGAGCCATGCCATTAATTGCATCTGATTCAATCGCGGAGCCGACCCGCAGCCAAATACTCAAGTTCACAGCCTCAATGGGCATTTGCTCAGCAATAATTGTCAGGCCATTGGGCAACCGTCGGATGGTTGGTGCAGTCAGACCCGCTATCGGGGTCACAAAAGCCGTTGGGGTTGGCATAGTTTTTTTGGGTGCCTCCGTCTTCACCTATCTTAATCCTTGTTCTTAAAGCATCGTCATCGGCCCCAGGAGGAAATCTAGGACTCCGCTACGATATTCAGCCATAATTCCCCAAACTCTTAGGCTGACTTTACTTTGCGATCGCACTTTGACAGATCACAGCAGTTTGATCGATTAGAAAGCTCTGGCGATTTCTATCTAAAGTTATCCGTCAGCGAAAAAGTGCTGTAAATTCCTGGATATATCGTCTTCAGGGAGATGAAGCATGGGGACCTGGATTAAGGAAACCGACAAAGCTATTTACTTGATGCAGGGTGGATATTGGATCTCAAAAATCTCCAAATACCCCTCCAAAAACAACCCCAAGGAGCAGGTACTGAATATCACAAGCCTTCGATCCTGGTTTACGCGGGATGACTTCCCCCAGGCCATGACCGTCTCTATTGGGACAGGAGCCCCCGAACCTCAACCCATGCCCACGAACCCATCGCCACCTGTTACCCCAAAGCCGCCCACGACGCCAAAACCATCTATAACCAGCAAAGCCATCAATTCAGCTGGACTGGAAATCATTAAGCATTTCGAGGGCATCCGGCTCAAAGCCTACCAAGACTCGGTCGGTGTCTGGACAATTGGCTATGGGCACACTTCAATGGCAGGCCCGCCTCATGTCACACCTGGGATGACCATTTCTGCGGCAGAGGCCGAAACTATCCTCAAGCGGGACTTAGGCGTGTTTGAAAAAGGGGTTGATGATGCGGTCACAGCCACAGTCAACAGCGATCAATTCTCTGCCCTAGTCAGTTTTGCGTTCAATGTTGGGCTGGGCAACTTGAGGAACTCAACACTTCTTAAGAAGCTCAATGCAGGTGACTCCAAGGGTGCCGCCGAAGAATTTTTGAGGTGGAGCTATGCAGGAGGGAAACAGCTTCCCGGTCTACTGCGTCGCCGCAGGGCAGAACGAGCCCTGTTCCTGAGCCAAGACTACCACGCCTTTATGTAGTTGAAAGCGTACACAGTGGCAAGCACAGGTGCATTGCCAGGTAATTGAAAGCACTAACACCTTGTCTATCCTACAGGCACACAAGCTAACGCCTAAAGGTAGGATAGGCAACGGGCTATTGCCCGTGCCTATGAAAGCTTAGCCCAAGTATCAGACTAAGGAATCTACAGAAGCGAGGGGACGGCAGGCTCAGACGAGCTTTGCCCAACAGCCTGTAGTGCAGCAACTGGGTCTCCGTCTAGAGCAGAACCATCTGGGGCCTCTAGCACAAAGCCCATATCTCGAATCATCTCAAAATCAGCGTGAGCAGCCTGCCCCGGTGTCGTCAAATAGTCCCCAATAAAAATTGAGTTGGCAGCGTAGAGCCCCAGCGGCTGCAAATGGCGCAGATGAACTTCTCTACCTCCCGCAATGCGAATCTCCTGCGAGGGCAAAAGCAGACGGAATAGACACAAAATCCGCAAGCATTGGCGAGGCGTCAGGGTATTGATCCCCTCAAAGGGTGTGCCGGGAATAGGAATCAGAAAGTTCAGGGGAACGCTGGTCACGTTCATCTGCCGCAAGGACAAAGCCAGATCGATAATGTCGTCGTCCGATTCACCCATGCCCAAAATGCCACCTGAGCAGGTTGTAATTCCGGCTGCTTGTACAGCTTTGACAGTTTCTACCCGATCGTGAAACGTGTGGGTGGTGCAGATATCGTCATGATGATTTTCGGCGGTGTTGAGATTGTGATTGACGCGGTCAACACCGGCCTCCGCCAATTTTTGGGTCTGCTTCTCATCTAATAAGCCCAAGCAGGCACAGATTTTCATGGGGTATTGCGCTTTCACTGCGCGCACCGCGTCCAAAACCTGATTGAATACTCGCTCCGAAGGGGAACGGCCTGAAATCACCATGCAGAAAGTGCCTGCCTTAAGGGTGTGCGCCCGTTCTGCGGCTGCCAGGATACGCTCCTGTGCCATGAAGGGATATTTCTCGATTTCCGCCGCCGAGATTTTGGATTGGGAGCAATAGTGGCAGTCTTCAGGACAGAGGCCACTTTGGGCGTTGAGCAGAAAGTGGAGCCGCACCCGGTTGCCCCAGTAGTGACGACGCACCGAGTAGGCCGCAGCCAGTTGATCTAAAAGCTGATCATCTGGGGCTTGTAGGATGACATGGGCGTCCTCCCGGCTGATTACGTCACCCGCCAGAGATTGAGTTGCAAGTTGTTGCCAGAAAGTGGGAGAGGTCGTCGAGAAGTCCATGCTTGAAAAACCTTAACGCTGTTTCTTTAACAGCAGAGGGCAGAAGGAGAAAGGCGATCTGTCTGCCCTCTGCCGTCTGCCCTCTGCCTAACCCTACTGGGTTGAAGCCAAATGAGTTACCTACGAGGTCGGCTCTAAAATCCGCACACCGACTGTGCTGGTATAGAAATCATACAGTTCACCCTCAAGCTCAATCTGAGTACCAACTTTGACCTTGCTATTGCCAAAGACAGGACCGTCTTCCGTCACCAGGGCATCCCCAGTAAGAGTAACCAGCATATCCATTGTGTAATTTAGCTCAGGCCGGGGGTCGGGGAAGGCCTTGACTGTGCCATCGGGCTGGGGAACTGCCACGCTGCGAGGCAACAGTTTCACATCCTTGATACCCACCTGTCCGTAAGGCTGGTTGCGGATAATGACCTTAGTAGTTTCTGAATTTTTGAAGATGTCGTAGAAACTTTTAGGGTCAGCCACGGTCAAACCACGAACCATCACATCGACTTCAATGGGTTTGCTAACAGCACCGACTTGAGCAACTGAGCCTGAAGTTCCAGGGTAGAAGAACACACCTACCAACACCATGAGAATGATGAGCCCTGCACCGATGTCCAGAAGGCTAACCTTTCCAAACAACCGCCCTTTGCTATCCAACAATTTCATAGTGCTCTGCCCGGCTTAAGCCTCTGAAAAAAGAGAATCGCCCCCTCCCGCTGATGAGGGGTGAGTCGTTACTATTGAACCATAGGCAGGCACTTTTGGTTGCCTGTTAAGGTCTAATTTACTGGTGCAAGACCTCCAGACGGGATGGGAATGCTAGGCCTACAGGACTTTTCCTAGTGATCGCACCCCGCACTGATTTTTTGCGATCGCACCCTGGCTGAATGATTCGTTTGCTTTTCTCAAGTGCTTATCACCATGTTGTCCCGCCTTACCGTCTTTACCCAAAAACACGCACGCCGTTGTCTTTATGGCTTGATGTCTCTCGTTATGGCTGTCGGCATTGGGCTGGCAACGCCACAGGTTTCCCAAGCTGGACTTCTCGATCTCATCTTCAATGGGGTTCAGTATATTCAATTGGCTAACCTATCTGACCAAGATGAAGTCAACCTAGGCCGTCAAATCGATCAGCGGATCAAGAGCCAGGGGGTCAGGATCTACAATCGCACCCCAGCTATCAATGAATACGTAAACCAGATTGGTCAAAAGCTGGCAGCTAGCAGCGCTCGCCCCAACATTCCCTATACGGTTCAAGTTGTCCAAGACGACGACATTAATGCCTTCGCCACGATGGGCGGCTTCCTGTATGTCCACACTGGGCTCATCAAGGCTGCTAGCAATGAAGCTGAACTGGCTGGCGTGATGGCGCACGAAATTGGTCATATCACGGGTCGCCATGCGCTCAATCAAATGAAGCAAATGGCCCTTGCTAGCGGTGTTGCTGGAGCCTTGGGAATGAACCGAGATACTTTGGTCAACATCGGCGTGCAGTTGGCTCTGCAACTTCCCAATAGTCGAGCCGACGAATACGATGCTGACCGTCGAGGCTTTGAAACTATGGGCCGCGCAGGCTACGCTCAGTCCGGCTTTGTTAGTTTCATGCAAAAGCTAAACGGCCAAGGGGGGCGCCCACCGGAATTTTTCAGCACTCACCCTGATCCTGCTAACCGAGTGACCAACTTACAGAACATGCTCAGTACTGCAGCCACTCCATCAGCAACCGCTGGACTAGACAGCAACGCTTACAAAAACAAGATTAAAAACCTGTAAGCACTGCCTGTCGGTAAGCCCGCATTCCCCAAAACATTAGGTTAGCTTCTAGTTCAATTTGCTCAGCAACGCTAGGAGCCACCTCGCCAATAAACTGCTTCAACCGTTCCCCATCGCCGCCAGTCAGCAGGACTCGCCCGGTGGGGAACGTTTTTTTCCACTGGGTAACGTAGTCACAAATGCCCGCAAGCTGGGTGTAGAGAATGCCGCTTTGAATTGACTCTTGGGTGTTGGTGGCCCACCGTCTGGGTAAGTTGGAAGGTAAGTCAATCTGAGGCAAGGCATCCGTTTCGCTAGCCAAAGCCCGAAACTGAAGTGACAGACCTGGCAAAATAGCCCCTCCCCAAAACTGCCCATCGACCCCAGCAGTGAAGGTGAGGGCAGTCCCCCCATCAATAACCAAGCTAGGCCAACCATAGGTTGTACCAGCCCCAAGCAGTGCCAAGGCCCGATCAATTCCTAGCGTAGGATAGAGACCGCCTAACGGAATGGAGTGCCGTTGCGCCACTTGCACATAGAAATGTTGCGTCCAAAGCTGAAGCTGAGGCTGCACTACTGAAGCAACCCACAGAGGCATGGTTGGACTGCTTTGCCCCTGATTTGCGACCTTCTCAATCAGGTCTTGGGGCCAAAGCTCTGGCCTCGTCCCCTGTTCCCAACGCTTCCCCTGGTCTGGGGTTAAGTGGGGTGTATGCCAAACCTGCTGCAACACTTCCCCTTCAAAGAAAGCCCAGTGCAAACGGGAGTTACCCGCCACCAGAGCTAGCCAGCCAGACTCATTCTCGCGCCCAGTCATGCTCCTATTCATATCATCAGCCCTCATAAAACAAGAGGGTAGCCGCCGTGGCTACCCTCCGTTCTAAGGTTTTTACAATTCAAAAGACAACGAGCAATGGTTCTACTTAATCTCGACCAAATTCGACTTAACAACGAAACGAAATCGAGCGATCAGAAACTGTAGCTAACCAAACATCTAGGGTGGACACCTCGCACAGCCTATGTCTAAATCGACATGTAGGATTGGAAACGACTCTAGGTAGAGCTTTCACTGGGCGGTTGTGCTAGAGGTAAATTACACTTTGTTGCGTACTTGAGCACCAGCCTCTCGTTTACTGAGGATTTGAGTTAGGCTTGTATATTTATTCAGTTGTCCTTTGATGTTTCTAAAGTATCATAGCCTCTTAGAGAACTAGGGGCAGTTGTTACTGAAGTTCACTCATCGTGACCCAAGTTGGCTTTGTAAACAAAACTGCCCGCAGTGATAAATAACTGTGATCAGTAACCCCTTTGGCTTTACTGTCCGCACTGACGGTGGCGTTTGTCGAGCGTGGATTGAAGGAGCGCCGTCATCCCTAGGTCTGCACCGCTATAGAGACGCTCAAACTCCCGGCGAAAGTGAGCAGCAACCGTAGGGTTGTGAATTACGAGTAGGTTCTCATCATTGGTATCGTTGGCAGCTTTGCTCCAGTTTTGTGAACCAACGATCACCGTCCTGTCATCAATCAGCCCAAACTTATGGTGCAGCTTGTCTCCTTCAGCTAACTTGGGAATGCCCACTGTCAGGATTGGTTTGGCCCAAGGGTTGTTATTCGCTTCGTAGCGACATTGGGCGCTAGGCAAGGTCATGCCCAGCATGTCTAGTCCTTCGCTGTATTCTCGATAAGCAAAGCCTGGATCAATCAAAGTCTTGACGTTGACGCCACGGCTGGCGGATTGCGCCAAGGTGTCGCTTAATGCCTGTTCTGAAAATACAAACAGGGTCAGATCAATCTCTTTTCTAGCCTGTTGCAGTGTTTGGGCAATCAGACCATTCACACTCTGGAACCAAGGAACCCGTTTTGGGGTTGGGGAAAACTGTACCTGGAGAGAGGCACTGGGTAAGGTGAGCGATCGCACTCCCTTGTAGGGTTTCTTCACCCCAAATGCACTGTCCTTACGGCCCGCAGGCCCATCGCCCCACATTGCTTGAAATTCTTCGGCAAAGATCTCGGCTAGCCTTGAGTCTTGAATCACCAAAAGGGCATTGGCATTACCCCGGCTGTCGGGAGCACCTACGTCGCCATGAATGTCGCTCAAGGTCCAGTTGGTTGAACCTGTGAGGACGATGTGATTGTCCACAACCATAAATTTGTTGTGCATCAGGCCGCTGCCCTTGGAGCCATCTGCTGTGTCATCTATTAGTGGAATTTGGGCTTCTTGTAGCATGTAGAGGGCGTCGCGTTGGCTCCGCTCTTGCGGGCTGAGGGCACCATCGTGGTTCTGGTCAACCAGGGCTATAAAGTCGTTGTATTTGCCCTGACGGTACTCATCTAGTTGCCCAATCTGCTGTGGGTTAAAGCCGCTCCAAGGATGGCTGTAGGTGTTTTCTAGAATCAGCCGAATGCGAACCCCAGCCCGACTGCGATCGCACAGGGCTTGTGCCACTCCTGGCAGGTTCAACTCATGCACTGCAATATCTAGAGAATCGTTAGCCTTCCCAATCGTGTCAATGATGACCTGCTCCAGGTTGTCCCCGTAGCGAGTTATCCGACGATAAGGCTCTTTGTAAACGTTTGCCTGATTTTGGTTGAAGTAGACCTGAATATAGGGGTCTTGAGGCAACGGCTTGAGAGTCGGTTTCAGGGCTGGGCTGGCATGCCAACTACCGACAACCAGCGCCAGAAACAGGCCCACGACAAAAAAGGCTCCCCAACGGAACCAGGGAGATTTGGGTAGATGCACGGTAAAGAGAGTCGAGTTTTGCTCTCTTTAGTCATCCCCCGACCCAAGAACGGCTAACAACTTTTTCCTAATAAGTTGCCCTAATCAATTCGCTCAAGCTGCCAGAGAATTTGGTTGCCTTCTCGGCGCACCCGGGAGACAGTCCAGTTGCGCCAAGCCCAGAATTCTCCCCGGCTAGTAACGGCACTGGCGTTGACATCCATCAAATCAGCGAGTTCTGAACTCGTGATGAGATAGCCCTGCTTAGCGATTTCATCTGCGATTTGCAAGGTCTCTAAGGCATTGCGCAGGGTTATAACACGATCTTCGCGTGGTAAAGACTCAGAGAGATCAACAGGATTCGGAACACCGGAATCGGCCATGACGACTTGGGGGGCTACATTGGCCATATCTTACGAAAATCCTACCATTTACGCTATTGATTACCTAGGAGTGAAACCCAAGGATATTTCAAGCGAGGTCATGAACAAAAATCTATTGTTTTCCCTGATGCTTTTCAAAGGCTTCACCCATTCTCAATCGTTTTCGACTTTAGGCATGGGCAGGACTAGCGCTACCACCGTAGCATTTACCAGGAAAAAACTTATAATTCATGGCTGCTGGAACATCTTCATCCAAGTCTTGTCCTTTTAGCCATTCTGCTGAAACTATTTAATCCAAAAAACCCGGATCGTTCCCAATTTGGGTTGACTGCGTTTAAATGGTTTGAGAAGAATCAAGGCCGCCCGTTGGCTTATCTGAGGTCTTTCATTAAGAGCATGGTAAACCCCCTTCAACAGTTGAAACTTCCTCAACTTAAGCCCCTGCATTTGCAGCCGATTAAGCTACGGCAGATTTCTTTAGCAACGTTGCGCATCCCCCTAAATCGGTTTAAAGCGCGTGAGGATCACACAACTCTGCCCCTCCCGTACTTGACAGCTGCCAGTGGCCTTCTCTTTACCAGCGTTCTAGCAGCCCAGTTTATTCCACTCCCCTTTTCACCATTCCAGCGGGTGAGTGGATCGACTGTGTTTCAGGACTCACTGTGGCAGTCAACGGGGGCTGTGCGTCAGTCCATTGTGGGGCTTTACCGGGCTGAGCGGGTATTGCTCCCGCTTCCAACTGCCGATGCTGCTGCGGCAGCAACCAAGCCAGGAACGACGAAACCAGGGACAGCTACCTCTAACTCCAGAACAGCTACCCCTAACTCTGGGACAAAGGTGTCTTCTCCTCAAGCGGGAAAACCTGCTGCGGCTCCAACGGCTCAACCCAAGCAGACTGCCAAGGCTGCTCCAGCGGTTGCCCCGGCCCCTAGGCAGGCGGCTGTTAACCCCGGTTCAACCATTGATACCAACTTGGAGATGCGGGTTGCGATCGCACGAAATGTTAGTTCTCTGGATGTAGGGGTTTCCAATGCGGGATACCTCATGGATCTCGATGGCAAAAACTACTGCAACCTGCCTAGTCAAACAAGTTATACAGCCCGCCCTACAGGGCAGGGCATTGACTTTGGAGAATGCCAGCTCTCGACTGCCGTTTGGCTAGAGTCGGCAGAAGGGGGCTATATCTACATCGGCGATAGTTGGTTTAAGGGTCGAGTGCTGCTCTTGAATGATGGCGGCAACCTGATAGCGGTTAACTTTGTACTGCTGCAAGATTACTTAAGCAGCGTTGTGGGCGCTGAGATGTACGTACACTGGCCCATTGAAGCGCTCAAGGCCCAAGCTGTGGCTGCCCGCTCCTACGCCCTGACGCACCATGTACGCCCCGCCAGCCGCCATTTTGACCTAGACAACACTCAGCGCTACCAGGCCTACAAAGGCATTGCTGAGGAAACCAACACGACGCAGATTGCTGTCACCGCAACGTCAGGAGAGTTCATTAGCTACAACGGTGGCATCGTTGAGTCGCTTTACGCGGCTTCGGATCAAATTGTGCAAGAAGCCCACGGTGGACAGGGAATGAGCCAGACAGGAGCCATGAAGCTTGCTTCGCAAGGCTACGACTATAGCCAAATCTTGGCTAATTACTACCCTGGGACCGGGCTAGCACGGTTGGTTGTGAAGTAGTGAGTCCCTCTCGCCCAGGCAATTCTACTCTGGCTTCGTCCAGTTTGGTTTCTTGAATGTCTAAAGAGCTGAAGCTTCTTCACAGCATGGATTACGCTTTGCATTAACCCATCCCATGGATCCACAAATTGAGGGCGTTGACCTCTAAAGGGAACGTTGTTTGAGAAGGGCGAGTGCTGCTGTTCTAATCCGTCGGCTCACGAGTTTTTCTGAGCCTAGGGCAACCAAAAAGCCTCCACCAAGACAAGCAATCTTAGATAAAAAACCACTCTCAACCAGAAATCCCAGAACGGCGGCGAGGAGGCCCAGCCCAACGTACGCCAGCATGAGCCAGGTGGGTTGTAGTTTAAGGTCTCTCAACAAAAGCTCGTCATGTTTGTTCAGCATTTGCAAATGGTTCCAGCAAACCAAAACTCTATTTAGCTTAAATCTCTCTGTTGCGAACTCTGCACAGGCGAATGGCTAGCTGTTGGGTGCTTTAGGCTGACCTAGCTTTGCAAACAAGGTGGCTGCCCGCTCAAGGTTTGCGATCGCACGCTCCCGCAGTCCTAGCCTGAGATAGGCACTGCCCGCATTATGAGCCGCCTGAGCCAGCCACGGGTCAAGCTTGAGAGAGTGGGTAAACTCGGCAATGGCCTTCTGGTAGTTACCTTGGTCAAAATAGAGGCAGCCTCGGTTGTAGTAAGCATCTGCCAGGAAAGGATTTAGCGTAGAGGCTTGATCAAAGTCCTGCTGAGCAGACTGAGCTTGGTTTAACTGCAGGTAGAGATTGCCACGTAGAAAGTAGGCTTCGGCAACCTGATTATTTTGCTTGATAGCTAAATTGAGCAGGGCAATGGCGTCATCAACGCGGTTTAGAGTTAGCATTGCTTTGCTTTCTGCCAGTAGGTCTCTAACGTTAGAGGCTTTCCCCTCTAGTCCTTGCCGAAAGTGGTACTGAATCGTGTTTAGGTTCCGTTCAATGGCGGGCGTCTGAACCTGGTACTGAAACAGTTCTGCTGCTTTTTTCAAGTCTTCAAAGGCTTTTGAAAATTGTCCCAGTTCTAGGTAGGTGTTACCCCGGCAGTAATAGGAATTATCCAGCTGTGGGTCAAGCTGAATACTATAGGTAAAGTCTGCAATGGCTTGGTGTTTATCGCCTAGTTCGTAATAAGTTAGGCCTCGCCCTCCGTAGGAAACGGCCAGCATTGGATTTAAGTAGATGGCATGATTATGGCTAGCAAGCGCACCCTCATAATCCTTGAGCGCAAAGCAAATCAAGCCACAAGTTGAATAGACTTGTGCACAGCCAGGATTGCTTTGAATAAGTTGATTCACTGCTAGCAAGGCCTCGTAGTAATCACCTTTCTGAAATTTTTCGATACCTTGTTCTAGCTGGAGCATACTGTACCTTGCAGCCTTTCGTTTGTTTGCTTGCGAACCTCTTTAGAGTAGGGTGCTGCATCTTTTAGGCCAGTAGTTTTTTAGCTAAGCCTGATAGCGGTAAGGGGTCGTTTTGATTTCAGAAAAGTGCAAGTTGATCTTCCAAGCTTCTAAGGCTATTACATGGGCAAGCTTATGAGGCTGAAACTCCGACGATCCACTCTGACGTGAAGGCTTAAACCCTGATGAGATTTGTCTATAATCTACCGACCGGAGTTTGTGCCCATACAGACCATGCTGCACAGTGTGTGTAGCAACGGGATAGTTAGGCTGGGGTGCAGGGGTAGAACTCATGCCAGAAGGTGTTGCCTTCCCTCCCCTGATCCAAACCATCCTCACCGTTGCTGTAAGGTCCTGTTGTGGAGGCAACACCTTCTGTGGGAAAAGCACTGCTGGTAGTCAATCGGCGAGCACGAAAAGGGCAGCAAAAGTTAGACGAGGCCCTTGAGCAACTGCAACACTGCGGCTTGGAATGGATCGAGGCATCGCCTGAAGCGCCGGAGCAGATTACAGAGGCTATTCACTACCACCGGAAGCAGGTTGACCGGGTCATTATCGGCGGTGGAGATGGCACGCTCAACGCAGCACTTCCTGGTTTAATCGAGACTCAACTGCCGCTTGGAATTTTGCCCCTAGGAACAGCCAATGATCTGGCACGAACCTTGGGAATTCCGGCCACCTTGTCAAATGCTTGCCAAATTTTGACGGGCGGGCATTTAACCCGCATTGATGTGGGCTGGGTCAACGGTCGCTATTTTTTTAATGTGGCAAGTATTGGGTTGAGTGTGCAGATTACGCATAAGCTCAACTCTGAAACGAAGAAACAGTGGGGGGTATTTGCCTACCCTATTGCTGCTTTGCAAGCGTTACGCCATTCTCGTCCTTTTTGGGCATCGCTCTGCCTTGAGGATGGCAATATGCAGCGCATGAGAACGGTTCAAATCGCGGTGGGCAATGGGCGCTACTACGGTGGAGGCATGACCATTGCTAATGATGCGGCCATTACGGACCAGCAGCTTGATGTGTATACGCTGAACTTGAAGCACTTGTGGCAACTGGCGGCAGTTTTACCAGATATGCGATCAGGCAAGCAAACTGACTGGTCTTTTGTGGAAGGATTTCGCTGCCGGGAGGTGAAGGTTACGACAGCTCGTCCGATGCCTGTAAATACTGATGGCGAAATTACGACCTACACTCCGGCTCATTTTCGCATCATTCCCCAAGCACTTTCGGTGTTGGTTCCAGCCGATCAAGCAGCTTCTTAATCCTGATTGGCATGGGTAAAGGTTTCATTTCAATTAGCACTAAACTGCTGCATTAGCCAGTTACCAACCTGGCTCTGATCAGTTTCTTGTGCTTGTCTGAGAGCCTGTTCCAACGTTGCCATCTGTAAGCCTTGAATAATTTGGGATTCACAGATGCGGTAGCTACCTTGATTTGCGATCGCAAAAGCAGTCACCTCGCTTTTTTCCACATCTACAACCCAATACTCCCCAATATTGAGATCCTCGTAGAGTAGCCGCTTCGCACCCTGATCATCTAACAGCGAAGTTTTTGCAACCTCGATGACAAGATCTGGAGCAGGGAATTTATCCAAATCGACAATATTATTGCCACGAGGAATGGCTTGGGCTTTTTCGCCTACATAGTAGGAAATGTCGGGCTGACATTCCTGCATCCCTGTTTTGCGATAGGAACAGTT
>DATNQF010000092.1:0-18228 GCA_036702855.1 Trichocoleus sp.
AACTGGGAAATGGCGCGGCTACCTGTACGGCAACCATGAGGTAAGGATGGCATACGCAATTGTTGAGACTGGCGGCAAGCAAATTAAAGTTGAGCCAGGCCGCTTTTATGATGTAAATCGGTTAGCCTTCGGCGAAGAAGAGCAGATTACATTAGATAGAGTTCTGTTTGTGAGCGATGGGGATGAGTCCCACGTGGGTCAACCCACCATCGAAGGGGCAACCATTACCGCAACGGTGATGCGCCATCTACGGGGACGCAAAGTCATCGTTTACAAAATGCGCCCCAAAAAGAAAACCCGCAAAAAGCAGGGTCACCGCCAGGAACTCACTCGCCTGATGGTTGATGCAATTAATTTTAATGGCAAAGCGATCGCTGCAAACGCAGACACAGCTCCAGCCACTGAAGCGGCTCCAGCCACTGCTGCGGACGAAAGCTAGCCCCATTGCTGTTTCAGCTTATTTACAGGAAAGGGAGGCAACATGGCTCATAAGAAAGGAACAGGTAGTACACGAAACGGTCGTGATTCAAACGCTAAACGCCTCGGCGTGAAGCGCTACGGCGGTCAAGTGGTACGGGCAGGTAACATTCTGGTTCGCCAGCGTGGGACCAAGCTGCACCCCGGCAATAACGTAGGCCGAGGCAGCGACGATACCCTCTTTGCACTGGTCGACGGCATCGTCACCTTCGAGCGCAAGGGCAAAAACGGTAAGAAAGTTAGCGTTTATCCCGCTGCTGAAGCCGTTACTGCTTAACGCATAATGCACACAAAGAAGCCTGCTCGTTTGAAACGAGCAGGCTTCTTTGTGTTTCAGACCAATTCCAGATGAAACCTAGCTGGGCAGGATCAGCGATCCATGCAGCGGGTTGAAGCTGTAGTCAGGCAGAGGTTCATAATCAGTAGCATTGAGATGCTTAATGCGCTCTGCAAACACCTCGTGAAAGCGCTCTAGGTAGGTGCAGAACCAATGGTAGTAATCAGGCCAACGGTCTACATCATTCAGGTCGGCCTCTGGGAACGTGCAGTAGATAGCACAAGCTTTTTCACCTGCCTGCTCTTCCCAGGCAAGTGTCATTTCTAACTCAGCCTCAATTGCAGCCTGCTCTTCAGCCAGCAGATAGAAGTGAGGTTGAGCATCTTCCCCAGACAGCAGCAGCTCAATGTAGAGACAATTATCCTCTCGATCAATGCTGGCATAGAGCCGAAACTCAGCTCGTCCGATCGCAAAGCCCATGACCTCTTTCACTTCTGGCGTTCCTGGCTTAACAATGCTGCCACGCCGCTCTAAGTGCCGACACAGACCATTCCAAAAGTCCAAATTTTGCTGTTCAGTTTCGCTCAGCGGTTCTTCTACAATTTCCTGAACTGCTTCGACTGACTCCTCCACGGGGGTGGAATCGTCCCGTTGTGTGGGTTGCGACACTAGGTTGAAGTTGACAGCCATGGCAGAACTGCCAATCCGCCATAGCTCTATTTCAAGGCCAAAGAAGTTAATCTCTGCCTGGGTTACTCGGTTTAGCCAATCTAGGGCAGCGCGATGTTCTGGTGTGAAGTGACTCGCGATCCAAACAACATCACAGGCTTCCAATGCGGCAGCATACGTGATCAGTTGCCCCAGATGATTAAAATCAGTTGTCTCTAGCTGGTTCTCAACCAAAATCGAGCGGCCACTAGTCTGATCCCGACAGAGCAGATCAACGGGGAAGGAAGCTACTCGTGGATCGTCCGACACCACCTCTAACACCATCCCAAGAGAATCTCCTAGGAGTTCGAGGTTGTCAGCCTGAGCTAGCCAAGGGGTGAAGTCGGTATCTTCACCTTGCCAGTAAGTAGACAAATCAATTTTTTCCAGTTTTCCCAGGGGTGGCCTGGAGGATTGCTCGGAAGGCATTGCTCACGCTCTCAAGCTGCTCTTTCGATCCTAACTGTTTTCGGCCTTTCCATTGTGTTTAAACGCTGCGGGCAATTTCAATGCATTCGGCCATGGTGGCATCAGTTTTAATGGCTTCCCAGTTGAGGTGAGTAAGGGTAGCACGAAAGTTGCGATCGCATAACGCCTGAATTAACACCTCTCGCCGGGGAATATCCATTTGCCCTAAGCGGCCAATCTCACCGAGAGGAAAATAATAGGGCGGCATGTCTGATTCAGCCTGCATGATTTGAAGCAGTTTCATCCGTTTGCTCCATCCCCACTCTGTTGCCAGGATTTCCATCTGTCCCAGGAACTCTTGGTCATGCAGAGGCCCTAACCATAATGGTCCACTAAGCACTAATGGAGGTGGCTTAATGTAGGTGACGACATCGCGATGGCAGGCACAACGCACCCGGCCTAATTGTCGCCATCCTACCGTTTGGAAGTGGCCACAGACGTGACAGTAGCCAATAAAGCCAATCAGGTCGGCCTCCGAAGGCGCATCCATAACGAGCCGCACCATCACCCGATGCACCTGCCCGTTAAACAGGGAAAATACAGGCTGAATGCGGAACCCCTTTGTCGTCGCTTGCTGCATGGCGTGGCCCAGCAGCATTCGCAAGCCCTGCTCGTGAACCGCTGGGTGGGAGCGGGCAAATGACCCAAAGGTTTGTAGGCTGCGGTCGGGGTCGTGTCCTCCAGTTGAACGGCCATCGGTACTTGTGAGGTAAAGCATTCCCCCAATCCGAGTAGCCCACATACCCGTGCTGGCGTAGGGGGCAGGACTGCCAAAGTTATCGATGTCTACCAGATCGTAAAAGTCGCGTTGCTGATAGCAAGCAAAAAAGACTTGATTTGCATCCTGATGGGTAACTCGGTAAGAGCGAGGTCGCATGCCCGCCTCTAGGTTGCGCTCCAACACCTCCCGATGGTCTGGGTTAGCCTCGTTTGCCCAAACCCAATCAGCTCCTGCTTCGATCTGGTAACGCAGAGGCCGCACGCCACATCCAGTCATGGCGTCGAGAACCCGCAGTTGTCCCCGCTGACGTTTATAGACCGCCGCTGCTAGAATCGCCAGGTCGCGACCTACCTGACTTTGAGGTCGGTAGAAGGCATTGTCGGTACAGAATTTTGCCTTGCCTTCCTGGTGCCATTCTGCGGCAATACTCATGAGCCCCTAGACTTCATGGCCTGTGCGATCGCACCTTCTAGCCTAGCCTGATCCAATTCGGTCAGGACAAACACTTCCTGCACCGTTTTCCCTTTGCGGGCAATCAGCTTAAATCCGCCGCGTGTGGGTACAGAAACCTTAATCCGCATTTCTGGTGAATGGGCGCGGACATTTGCAATCACTCCGGGCGTTACTGTCTGGATCCCAGGAAGGGTAGCCAACTTTTCCAAAATGGGAATCAATCCGGGCAGGTGAGTTGAGTGGTTCCAGACAAGACGACCTTCAGAAGTGTTTGTCATAAAATTATTGAAACCGAAGTAATATCCAGAAGTTGACAATATCACCGAAAGAGACCACTTTACGCAGTCAAAGCGGTGACCTCACGGGATTCGCAAATAACACTGCGAGGTCTTAACAATTATGAAGATGAACTGCTTTTCTGCCAGGCTTAGGCCTTCTCCAACGGGGCCATTGTGAGGCCAGCTCGGCTCAACTGAGTGTGGTATAGCTCAGCCTGTTCCAGTGGCCCGACCCAGACCGTAGCCTGTCCTTCATGATGGATCTGGTTCGTCAGTTGTTTAGCATTCTCGCGGCTCATGCCCGGAATGTACTTCATCAGACAGCTGATCACATGATCAAACGTGTTGAAGTCATCATTCAGCACAATGATCTTGTAATTGGGATAGGGCTTGCGCACTGTCTGATTTGTCTTTTCAGGCGCAATCGTGGGGGCGGAAGACGCGGCTCTCGGTGCGACTGACAAAACCAGGCTCATCGTTCTGTCTAGGGGCCTTTACGAGACGATACTTAACTTAGCTGTTCTTCAGTGTATCGAATCCTGTAAATTTTGCCGAACGAGAAAATACCCAAACTCTGACTGAGAGAAACCCGGTTGCGTGGTTGTGACGCAAGATGTACGCCTGCAACAACCTAGAAACCCGGTTTCTAGGTTGCAACCCAGGACCCACCTGAGGCAGTGATAGAAACCCGGTTTCCAGTCCTAAAGGGGCTAAGCTGCAACCAGAGCTTTCGCTTGAGATTCTGTGAGCTTGCCTAAGACAGCGTTGATATTGGCTTTAGCATCCCCAAACAGCATGAGGGCGTTGTCTTTGTAGAACAAAGGATTGTCCACCCCGGCGTAGCCAGAAGCCAAACTGCGCTTGAGGACCACTACAGTGGCCGCTTTCCACACTTCCATGACAGGCATTCCGGCGATGGGGCTGCCGGGGTCTTCCTGGGCAATGGGGTTTACCGTGTCGTTGGCACCAATCACTAGCACCAGATCGGTCTTGGAGAAATCCTCATTGATTTCGTCCATCTCCAGCACAATGTCGTAGGGCACGTTGGCCTCTGCTAGCAGCACGTTCATATGACCAGGCATCCGGCCCGCTACTGGGTGAATCCCAAAGCGTACCTGCTTGCCCTGCCGCCGCAAGATTTGCGTGATTTCAGAGACTGCATGCTGAGCTTGGGCAACTGCCATACCATATCCCGGCACAATGATGATGTTGTCAGCCTGGTCCAGCAGTTCTAACGTTTCGTCTACCGTAGTTGCGGTTGCCTCTCCCTGAATGCTGGCCGTTGGGCTGCTTCCTTTACTGACGCCTTCACCAAAGCCACCTAGCAGCACGTTCAGGAAAGAACGATTCATGCCCTTGCACATGATGTAGCTCAAAATGGCACCGCTGCTGCCGACCATCGTGCCTGCAATAATCAGCATGTCGTTGGAGAGCATAAAGCCTGTTGCCGTAGATGCCCATCCAGAATAGCTATTGAGCATGGAGATCACCACCGCCATATCGGCACCTCCAATAGCCAAGACGATGTGAACCCCAAAGACCGCTGCGATCGCAGCCATGATGCTCAGAGGCAGCATTCCCCCGGTTCCGGCTGCTTGAATGAAGGGCACCGCTAAGGCAACCATCGCTACCAGCATGGAGATGTTGAGGACATGGCGCACAGGTAGCAGCAACGGCTTACTAGGCACGATGCCCTGGAGCTTGCCTACCGCCAACAACGACCCTGTAAAGGTGACCATACCGATAAAGACACCGGAGTAGATCTCGACCAGGTGAATTGTGTGCTCAATGCCCTGATAGCCAGTCCCCGGACGTAGATACTCTGCATAGCCGATCAGGACGGCGGCCAGCCCAACAAAGCTATTAAGCAGTGCGACCATCTCTGGCATGGTAGTCATGGGCACTATATTCGCTGCCCAGACCCCAACAATCACACCTAGGCCCAGGGAAAGCCCCTGAATCCAGTAGCCCTGGCACACCAATGCCGTTGCTAAAAACGCCACGACCATGCCGCCGATGCCGTAGAGGTTACCGCGTTTGGCTGTTTCTTTGTAGGACAGACCACCCAAGCTGAAGATAAACAGAGCACTGGCCGCAATATAAGCAACCATCAAGAGGTTATTAGACATGAACCTGAAGTTTGGTAAGGGTGAGCAGTGAAGATGAGGCAATGCAAGGAAGGCTAAACCCCAGTTTTTGTGGGTCTAGACGGAGATCCGCTAGTTGGTTGGAAAGAGCTGTTTTTTGCTCCAGGCTTCCTGCTACTTGTGAAACATGTTCAACATGCGCTGAGTAACCATAAAGCCGCCAGCGACGTTGGTCATCCCTAGGAAAACTGCGATCGCACCCAAAATTGTGATTGGGGATGTCCAGTCGTTTGAAATTTGCAGCATGCCACCAATGATGATGATGCCGCTAATGGCATTGGTCACACTCATCAGAGGAGTATGCAGAGCGGGATCAACATCCCAGATCACCTTCCAACCCAAGAAAATCGACAGTACAAACACCGTTAGGTGGGATAGGAAGGAGTCGGGTGCCCACAGGCCGACAGCCACCAACGCCAGAGTAGCTAAGCTTGTCCACACCACAGTGCTCACCCAGCTTTTGGCTGGTTTGGCAGCCTGATCGCCAGCCTGTTCTACACTAGCTGCAAGGGTCGGTTTCGCGGCGACAGTGGGGTTCACCGGGCGGGGCGCTGGCCAAGTGACTTCTCCTGACCGCATTACCGTGGTGCCCCGAATAACCTCATCCTCGAAGTTAACTGAATATTTCTCCGCACCCCCTAGATCGTGTAGCAAGTGGTAGAGGTTTGTGCCGTAGAGCTGGCTGGCCTGAGCAGCCATCCGACTAGGCAAATCGGTCAGACCTACGATGGTCACACCGTTGTAGTTGTAAACCTCGCCAGGGTGCGTAACTTCGCAGTTGCCGCCCTGTTCAGCCGCCATATCGACAATCACCGATCCTGGCTTCATGCTCTCCACCATCTCTCGGGTAATGAGCAGAGGCGCTTTTTTGCCTGGGATCAGAGCTGTGGTGATGATAATGTCAACTTCTTTGGCTTGCTGAGCAAACAGGGCCATCTCAGCAGCAATAAATGCCTGACTCATTTCTTTGGAGTATCCGCCCGTTCCGGTCCCGTCCTCCTGAAAGTGCAGTTCCAGAAACTCGGCCCCCAAACTTTGCACTTGTTCCTTCACCGCAGGGCGAGTATCAAACGCTTTGACGACGGCTCCTAGGCTTCTAGCTGTGCCGATAGCTGCCAATCCAGCAACCCCCGCGCCAATCACGAGAACTCGACCGGGCGGAATTTTGCCAGCAGCGGTGATTTGCCCGGTAAAGCAGCGACCAAAATTATTGGCGGCCTCAATCACAGCCCGATAGCCTGCAATATTAGCCATCGAGCTAAGCGCGTCCATCTTCTGCGCCCGTGATATACGAGGCACCGTATCCATGGCAAAAACGGTGGCTTTGCGGTCTGCTAATTTTTCCAGTAAGTCTGCATTTTGAGCAGGCCAGATAAAGCTAATTAGCGTGCCGCCTTTTTTCAACAATGCTGTTTCATGAACTGATAGCCCAGGATGTTGCATCGGAGGCTGCACCTTGAGCACAATATCTGACTGTGACCAAAGCGTTTGAGCATCTGGTAAGACGTTACACCCTGCTGCAACATAAGCAGCATCTGGGAAATTCGCCAGACTACCAGCACCGCTTTCAACTAGCACATCAAAGCCTAGCTTTTGCAACTTCTTAGCGGTCTCTGGCGTGGCAGCAACCCGGCATTCCCCCGCGAACACTTCCTTGGGAATGCCGATATGCTTTGGAACTTCTTGGTGAGTGGATTGAATCTCTAAAGTCGCTTCTGGCTCGATGGCTACCGTCATGAAATCTCCTTGTGCTTGAACCGATTAGCAGCAGTCAAATTAAAGGTGGAAAAGGTGAGTTGTGATTAAACTGTGTTAATCACAACCTGCGGAGCAACAAGCGCAACTCATGCTACAAGCTGCCTTAGCTGCAATTTCTGGAGGGAAAATACTCTTGAGCAGAAGAATGTCCTGTTTTTTGTCAGCTCTAAATTTCGACTTTAACGCTGAAGTTTAAGCGCTTATCGCACCCTATAAAGGTTTCGTTAACAAATCGAATTTTTCTTAACGTTGTTCAATTTGGTTTGACATCCTCTAGGGCAATTACTTTCAGATGGTAGAGCTAATGTCGGCTATAGCCTTGAAACTTCAAGAATGTTTTACGAATAACTGAAAGCTGGCAGCTTCAAAGCTAATTGGAAAACACAATAAACTGCGCTAATTCTCACTTAGATCTCACTTTTTCAAGCCAATCTTCAAATTGACCTTCCCATTAAACAATAGGTAAGCTACCCCTTTTTTGGCTCAAGCCTCTTAAAAGGTAAAGGCAGATTGTTAAAGCTCTGTTACAGAGCGACACTTTGATTAACTGAGTTTGAAGACAGGTAGGAACAAATGGGATTAGCTGAAGAAATGCGATCGCACGCTCTAAACCCTCAAGGCTGATCCGGGTAGCTCTGGTTCTACACAAGTGCCTTTAAGCAGACTCTGCTGATATCACTATTTGTATCTAAATGAAGACAATCAGTTCCCTCAGAGGAGAGGTTGCGACGTAAATCGAGCAGGTTAATCTGGCTGTAAGCGAATGAGCTGGGCATTTTACTTTGCCTGAACTTTAAAAAGCCACCGCTTACAGAATAAGAAAATCGCTCTTTTTTGAGGTTATTTATGTCTGAAGCTTTTGACAATAAAACTGATAATTACGATCCCCATATTACGCCTGCTGAAACGGGAGCACGAGAAGATCGCGAAGGAGAAAACTACAAGGAGCTTCCTGACTCTGAACAGAGTATGGATACGGCAGGTGGCTACACAACGGATCGAGAAGGCTTAATTAATAATTATGCCATTGAGCCTGAAATGTACATTGATGAACCCGGTGACTTACGGGAAGAAGCAGAAGCTGATAAAGCTCAAAGAGCCGCGGAACTCAAGGAGGTTAGAGAGCAAGGTGGCAAAGGCCCCGGCCTTGTTTAGTTGACTCATAAAGCTATCTCCGTCTCCTGAATTAATCCGAACTGATCAGCCGAACTTTTTGGGATTGGCAAACGGGTAGAACCTGCGTAGCGTTTTAGAACTCCTTTTAGGAAAAACAGCCTTTAGTGGTGTCTTAATTGGTAGCGCTATCAGGATCTACCCTTCATGAAGCCTCAAGAATTAACGCCTTTTCAAACGCTGCGGCGGAGTGTCTGGATGGTAATTCAGGCAGCTCCCGGAGAACTGCGAAATCTAGCTTTTCTCAACCTCCTGACGGGCACAGGTCCTTCAGTCTCCTTATTTTTAGGTAAGGTGGTTATCGATGAGGCCTCTCGCATTGCGAGTCAGGGAGGGATCGATGACCCCCTGCAATTTATTCTTAGTAAGCCAACGCTACTGTGGAGCGTGGTGATTGCGCTGGGCTTAAACCTAATTGTGGACTCAGTCGATTCGGTTGGCTCAACCCTCTTTGCAGCGCTGCGAGATCGGGTGCAGGGTTACTGCCAGGGCTTGGTCTTACAAAAGGTTGCTTTTTTTGACGATATTGCTCTATTTGAAACGCCAGATTTGCTGAACTTGCTGGAGCTGACCGACAAGGGATTGGCCCGGCTTCAAAGGCTAGCGTTTATTGTGGCAGCAACAATGATGGGGGTGTTTACCTTTATTCCCTCGGTGCTGGTATCAGTATCAATCGCTGCGTGGGTGCCGTTAGTGCTGCTGGCCTCGTCAATTCCCTCAATTGTGGTGGAGATGCAGTACCACAAAAAGAGTTGGCGGGTGGAGGAAACCGAGGCAGACATTACCCGCAAGATGAACATCTACGCCAAGACTATCACCAGCGAGAACTATGCCAAAGAGGTGCGGCTGTTTTCACTGCAAGAAGTGCTGCTTGGACGTTGGCGCAGCCTGTTTGAAGAGATGTTTTCCAAGATGGAGCGGGTGCGCCATGAAGGGGCATTTGCCGTTGTAGCGTGGTCATTGGTCGGGGGGCTAGGAGTTGCCTTTCCTTATCTGTTTGTGGTGTTGGGCGTTTTGAAAGGCACGTTTACCTTAGGAGACTTGGCGCTGTATACCGGCATTATTCTGCAATTACGTCGCAGTCTCTACATCATGATCGCCAATACTGGGGATATCTATGATGTTTCCCTGGCAACAGCTCCCATTTTTCAGCTACTAGATTTAGAACCGCAGTTGAATACAGGAACCCAACGGCTAGTGCTAGCCTCTTCAGCATCACCAGAAAAGCAGGGAATTCGAGTTGAGTCGTTGTCGTTTGTCTACCCGGGAGGCGACACGACCATTTTGCACGAAGTGGACTTTACGATTCGACCGGGAGAAATGGTAGCGCTGGTAGGCGAAAACGGGGCTGGGAAAACAACTCTCGCCAAGCTTCTGTGCCGTTTGTACGATCCCAGCGGGGGCCGCATTCTCTGGAATGGGCAGGATTTGAGAACCCTGACGTTGGAGGAGGTGCGATCGCACATTGCCGTCGTCATGCAAGATTATGCTCGATTCCCAGCAACGCTGCGAGAAAACGTAGGTTGGGGCTTTCTGGAAAAGCTAAATGAGGACATAGCACTGCAAACGGTGTTGCAGGAAGCAGGCGTCGGTTCTCTAGCCCAATCGCTGAGCCAGGGCTTGGAAACCCCGTTAGGAAAGCAATTGGAAGAGGGCACTGATCTATCGGGAGGACAGTGGCAGCGAGTATCCATCGCCCGTGCGTTGCTTCGCCTGTCTCAGGCAGACTTGCTGGTCTTTGACGAACCGACCTCAGCGTTGGACCCTAAAAATGAGCAGGAGATTTACGACATCTTTCGCCGCATTGCCCGGGGCCGCATGGCGGTTGTGGTGAGTCACCGCTTGGCACTGGCAAAAATGTGCGATCGCATCATTGTGCTTGAGCAGGGTCAGATTCTTGAAGAAGGCACTCACGATCAACTGATGTCGCTCCAAGGTCAGTACCACACAATGTTTACCCGTCAGGCTAGCAGCTATCTGTGAGTCTGAGTTCTCCAATGGAGCAAACCTCACCGATAACTGCTGGCTCACCGTCGTCCTTAGTCTGAGTCAGGAGAAGTCCCCAAATCGCGTAGACTTCGCCATTCTTCGACCACAAAGGGAGCCGCTGTCAGCCTGGCAGCTCGACTTCCTTGCAGGGGAATTTCGAGCCGTAGGGGAATGGCTCCTACAAGATCCTGGAGAACACCCTGGAAGTCGTACTGGCCCACATTTTCGGGCAACTGCTGAGTTTGTGGATCCAGGCTGGGCAAGGCCTCCCACCGCAGACCAGCCCCAGTGTCAATCACAAGCGGTCGCCCAAACTGTACAGTAGCGTTTCCCGGAAATCCGACTAATCGCAGATAAACCCCCTGCAAACTCCCTCCCACATACCGCTTAAACAAAGTTGCCTGCCAAGCTCGATCCATTTGATCCCGCAAGCTTTGCTGAGAGCGATAGGTTGTCTGCCCTGGGCGTTCATGGTAGGTGTGGACAGCAGCCCATGCTGGAGCTGCGCAGCCCAAACTCAGCAGGCCCGCCAGCAGGATTGCTAGCAGACCTACTCGCCTGCGCTGGGTTAGCAGTGCAGCAAGAGCCATTAAAGCTGGCCCAGTGCCTGTAGCGTAGCCCGGTAACCAGCCGCATTCCCAGTTTCAAGATATAAACTGGCGGCCTGTTCCAAATCACGCCTCGCCCCTAGGATCTCACCCATGTTGGCCTGGGCCATTCCCCGGTTGTAGTACACCACGGGGCTAATATTGCGGGGATCGCTGGTGATTACCTGAGTGAGGTCAATATAGGCAGACTGGGAATTACCCATTTGAATGTAGGCGTTGCCCCGAGCTGCATAGGCTTCTAAGTAGCCGGGCTGCACGGTGACGGCCTGCGTGTAATCAGAGATCGCACCGAGTGTATCGCCGATAGCGAGTCGGGCATCACCACGGGCTTTGTAAGCCTCAGCGTAGCTAACATCAATGAAAAGGGCTTCGCTGTAGTCTGCGATCGCACCTAGTTCATCGCCGATGGACATTTGCACATCGCCCTTTTGCTTGTACGCTTGGGCCTGACTAGGGTTTAGCTCAAGGGAACGGGCAAAGTCCCGCTCAGCTGCCTGATACTCACCCTCGCTAGCGCGAACAATGCCCCGGTTTAGGTACGCTTCCGACAGTTTGGGATCAAGCTCAATAGCCCTATCCAAATCAGCCAAGGCCCGATTGGGGCGGTTTTGGCGAACGTAGATGTAGCTCCGGTTGAGGTAGGCCCGCGCCAAGTTGGGATTGAGGCTGACGGCTTGATTAAGGTCGTCTAAAGCAGGTGTTAGCATTTCCAAGTTGTAATAGGCAACACCCCGGCCCATGTAGGCCACTGCTCGACCGCCATCTAGCTGAATCGCCTGACTGAAGTCGGCGACAGCCTCTTCGTAAGCTCCAGACTTTTCATAGGCAAACCCTCTCAAGACATAGGCATCTACAGCTTGAGGGTCGCGGTTAATGGCCTCAGTAAAGTCCTCAATCGCGAGGTTCGTGTTGGTTCCTTCCGCATCAATGAGTCCCCGGTAGAGGTAGGCGGAAACCGAGCTAGGGTCTTGCTCTACAGCAGTCGTAAAGTCTTGGGAAGCCGCTTCACGGTTGCCCATACCGTAGTAGGTGACTCCCCGCATAAAGTAGGCGTTCGCATTGGTCGGATCGAGTTCAATGGCCCGATCCAAATTGATCATGGCATTGCTCCAGTCTTGCTGGCGCGAATAAATGGCACCCCGGTACACGTAGGCTTCAACGTATTGGGGATTGGCTGCGATCGCAGCATTAAAGTAGCTCAGCGCTGCCTCTAAATTGCCTGCCTGAAATGCGGCAACGCCCTGGTTGTAGGCTTCGACCGGACTGGGCTGAGGAACGACCGGAGCTGCCGGAGCCACCGGAGCTGCGACGGGAGCAGGAGACTCAGGCGTTTCTTGCACCGCTTCAACAGCAGGCACTTCGGTTTCAGTTTGGGCCATCACGGCGGATGGGCTCAGGCCTAATAAGGCAGTAATACCTAGTAGGGTTACAGTTTTATGCATTTCTTAAGGCTCCCCTCCACCATGCAGCAAGGATTGTTTAGTCAAGACATTAAGGCTATGGCGCTTATGATAGGTCAGCTTTTTCCGCTTGTAATGGTTAGAATTCCAGATTTTTTAAGATGGAAGAGATACCCGTAGAGGTGCGTTATGAGAAAACTGCATTTGGGTCTTCGCAAAAGCAAGTGGTTAGTCCTAGCAATACTTCTGGTGGCAGTGCTAATCGCTCTCGTTCCCCAGCCTGCAACAGCCCAAGTAGAGTCAAGGGTCAGTCAGCTAGAGTTTGAACTACGCCAAGTGCGATCGCAACTGAGTCAAATCGAAGCCCGCCTATCGCAACCCGGCCAAACCGCTCCCATCCCAGTACGCCCTGCAACACCTCCGCGTACTGCCACAAACCCATCCCTAGAAACTCAGTTTGACAACTTAGCAACCCTAGCGATTGAACTCAAGCAGCAGGTCCGAGCTTTAGAAACCCGCGTTGCTCGCCTAGAAGAATCAGGGAACACTCGGTTTGGTAGGTAAGTTCATCAGGGAATTGGACCTTGATAAGAACGACCCAGCATGAGATTGTCCTCACTCATGACCAGTAATAATGACTATTACCAAGGGGATCAGCACAAGGGGTTTTGAATGAGCCCACATCAGGTGTGCCAGCCGACATCAGCAGAAGCCCAACCCAGCCCAAGAAGGTTTCTGTGGAGGCTACTTCTGATGCTGCAAGGAACTCTCCTTTTTACCTATTTGGGCTGGCTTGAACCTCTCTCGCACTCATTGGCAGCGCGAACACTTGCGATCGCACTGGGGCTAGTGAGTCAACTGGTGCTGGGAGTAATCTTATTTCGTCAAAGCCTGGATTCTCAGCAAGGTTCTCATCAGACTTTCCGGCAGGATGGTGCAGACGGTTCCAATAGCCAAGACGGAGGGGAAGCAGAATGGTTTCGATTGATAGCAGACAACGTTGATCACGTTTTCTGGGTCGTTAAGCTATCCAATCCACCCCAACATCTCTACATCAACCCGGCTTATGAAACTGTGTTTGGTCTGGCTCGTGAGCGGCTTTACCAAAACTCCCAGGCTTTTCTAGAAGGAGTCCATCCGGCAGATCTTCCCAACGTTGTGGCAGCTTTGGGCCACCTTGCTGAAACTGGCGAAAGATTTGAACAGACGTTCCGTATTGTGAGACCAGATGGAACCCTGCGATGGATACATGCCCAAGCCTTTGCTCTACTGAATCGAGAGGGCATCCCTTACTGCTCCGTGGGTCTGGCCGAAGATATTACTGAGCAGAAGCAAGCTACTCTAGCCCTTCAGGAAAGCGAAACTCGCCTGAAGATGGCTTTAGAAGCAGCCCAGATTGTTTGCTGGGAAAATGATTTAACAACAGGCAAAGTTCAATGCATTGGTCAGTTTGGCTCTGCCGGATGGTCTCCTACTGCCTGGAAAACAAGTCAAGCACGGGTCTTTCAAGAGCTCATTCCGGAGGTAGAACAAGAGGCCGTTCTGCACAACATTCAAACAGCAATAGCACAGGGGGGTGACTATTACAGTGAACATTCAGTTTTGACCGCAGAGCAACAGTTCATTTGGGTGCTTGATCGGGGCAAAATTTTAACTGATCTTGAGGGAAAGCCCCAGAAGCTAATCGGGCTTTCGATGAATATCACCGAGCGCAAAGCGCTCGAACGAGCACTTCAGGAGTCTCAAAGCCAACTAGCGGATATTCTCAACAATGCATTAGCCTGCATTGTGCAATATCGTCTCTACCCCGATCATCACTTCACCTATGATTTCTGGTCTGAGGGAGCTGAGGCGGTGTTTGGGTTTACAGCCCAAGAATTCATGCAGGACACTCAGCTTTGGTTCTCTCGAGTCCTGCCCGAGGACATCGAAGCTGTCGTGCGGCCTGTTTGGGAACGGATTCGACTAGGAGAAACAACGCGTATTGAGTATCGGTTTCGCCATAAAGACGGGACTCTACGGTGGATCGCGAGTGCTGCGACCTCTCATTGGAACGCTGAAGCGGGTTGTTGGATCTGTACGGTTATCGATACTGATATTAGCGATCTCAAGCAGGCAGAGGAAAACCTGCGGCGCTTCGAGCGGGTATTTTCCGCCACAGTAGATGCAGTTGCTTTACTAGATCACAACTACCGTTACTTGCTGGTCAACGACGCCTATCTAAACCGCTTCAAAAAGTCCCGCCACGAAATTTTGGGCCAACCTGTGGCAAACATCATTGGGGCAGAGGTGTTTGCGGCCTGCAAGCATTATCTAGAGGGTTGCCTAACCGGAGAAGAGCACCAGTTTGAATTCTGGTTTGAGCATCCGGCGGTAGGCCGAGAGTTCATCAGCGTCACCTACGCCCCCTACCGAGAGCTCGATGGCACAGTGTCAGGCATTGTGGCCAGCATTCGCAATCTAACGGACTTAAAGCAAGCGGAAACTAACCTCCGAGCCGAACGAGATTTGCTAAATGGGGTGATGAATACCAGCATTGCAGCCATCGTGGTGCTCGACCCTAAAGGCAATCTGCAGTTTGCTAATCCTCAAGCTGAGCAGATCCTGGGGATCTCTCAAAAAGAACTGAAAGAACGTACCTACAATTCTCTGGAGTGGCAACACACCACGTCAGAGAGTGATCCTTGGGCTGAGCACACCCAACCCTTCCGGCAAGTACTCAGTACAGGAGAAGCCGTACAAGATGCCCGCCTTGCCATTAGATGGCCTGATGGTCAACGCCGTCTGCTGTCTGTCAACGGTGCCCCCATTAAAGACACCCAGGGCCAAATTGTGAATTTGGTGTTTACAGTTAATGACATTACAGAACGGATTGCAGCAGAAACAGCTTTACGAGAGAGTGAAACTCGCTTCCGCCTGCTAGCCGAAAACATGCTCGATTTAGTATGTCTCCACGCTCTTGATGGTACGTATATTTATGTCAGTCCCTCCTGTCAGACTGTGCTGGGATATGTGCCCGAAGAGTTAATGGGTACAAGCCCATATGCCCTACTCCACCCCGAGGATTGCGATCGCATTTGGTCCGAAGCGCATCAGTTGGCCTTAAAAGGACAATGCGTTCCTGTTACTTACCGGATTCGCTGTGATGACGGTCAGTATCTTTGGTTTGAAACACTAATTAACCCTATTTACAGTGAAGCAGGCCAAGTAATTCAGCTCCAAACCACCTCTCGTAACGTCACTGACAAAGTAGAGATTCAAGCCAAGCTGGAACACGATGCTCTATACGATGCTCTCACCGGGTTACCCAACCGCAGTCTGCTAATGGAGCGCCTTAATAGCGCCTTAGAACGCCTGCACCAGCATGCTGACCTTAACTTTGCTGTACTCTTTCTAGATCTCGATCGCTTCAAAATAATCAATGACAGTATGGGGCATCAGGTAGGCGATGCCCTGCTGTTTAAGTTTGCTCGTAAATTGAAAGAAATCGTACGGTCAATTGATGTGGCCGCGCGTCTGAGTGGCGATGAGTTTGTGTTGCTGTTAGAAGAAGTCGAAGACACCCAGGATGCAGTTCGCGTTGCCGAAAGAATTCTGGCAGAACTTCAAGAGCCTTTCATTCTGCAAGGACGGGAGGTTTTCGTTAACACCAGTATTGGCATTGTGATAGGGTCACGCCACTACGCTCAAGGGCTTGACCTGCTCCGAGATGCTGATATTGCCATGTACCGGGCCAAAAACAGCGGCAAAGCTTGCTATGCCATCTTTGATCCCCAAATGCATTTGCAAGTGCTTCGAGAAATGCACCTAGAAAATGCCTTACGCTCTGCCCTAGAACATCGTCAGTTTATCTTGCATTATCAGCCTATTGTCTGCCTGAAGACAGGTCAAATCAAAGGGTTTGAAGCATTAGTACGATGGCAGCACCCTCATCATGGCTTGATTCCTCCTTCAGATTTTATTTCCTTGGCCGAGGAAACGGGGCTAATCGTGCCTCTTGGAAGCCAAGTTTTAGAAATTGCCTGTCATCAGTTAAGTAAGTGGCACCAGCGTTACTCCGGCCTACCCCCGCTGACGATGAGTATTAACTTGTCGGCTAAGCAGCTGAGCAATCCTAATTTGATTGCCCAACTTGATCGGGCACTCACCCAAACTGGGCTAGACCCCTGTTACCTAACGCTTGAGATTACAGAAAGCGTTCTGATTAAAGACATTGAGAACACAATTACTGTCCTTAAAGAAATTCGAGATCGGGGCATTGGTTTGACGATTGATGATTTTGGCACTGGGTATTCCTCCCTTAGCTACTTACACCGCTTCCCATTTACTGCCCTCAAGATCGACAAATCCTTTGTTGCTCAGTTAGACAATTCAAAAGAAGATCCTGGCCTTGTTAAGACAATTTTGGCGTTGGCTGATAGCTTAGGGTTGGATGTGATTGCTGAAGGCATTGAAACCGAGCATCACCTAACTGCTTTGAAAGCCATCCATTGTGAATTTGGCCAGGGATTCCTCTTTAGTAAAGGATTAACTGTTTCCCAGATCGAGGCTTCCTTACCTCAAGTTTTTAAGCTTGTCCATGAAACAGAATCAGGCTAAAAATTAGCGTTGCCAATCCTGTGAATGCCACCCTAAGATTCGCCAAAAAAAGAGATGCAAGTAGTTGCATCTCTAAAATTCGCTATTCAGAAAGACTTTGTAAAAGGCACGGTTAAAACTCGCGCCTAATCCGAGAATTGTTCTAACCTTGTTAGCTTGAGACAGAAATCACAGTTGAAAAACTGGATCTTACTAGAAGGGGAAATTACCAGCGGGAGAACTCGCGATCGCGACCACCGCCGCCACCGCGACGGTCCTGTCCACCACCGCCCCAGCCGCCGCGGTTGCCACCGTTGCCGCTAGGACGACCACCGCCCTCTTGGCGGGGCCGGGCTTTATTAACCCGCAGTTCGCGGCCCATCCACTCTGCGCCATCAAGGGCTTCAATGGCCGCATCTTCCTCAGCTTCACTGCTCATCTCAACAAAGGCAAATCCACGAGGGCGTCCGGTTTCCCGATCAGTCGGGAGGGTAACCCGACTAACCTTGCCGTATTCCTCGAAGACACTGGTCAGGTCTTCCTGAGTAGCGTTGTAGGATAGGTTCCCTACATAGATCGACATGGCACAACTCCAAACAATACATGACGTGTAGCGAGTTCGATTCGGAGCGGTGCGCACCGCTGATCTCAGACCGAGTCAGAACCGGAATCAACCGACCTACCAGAAGCAAACTATATACACAAAACCTACAGTAACATAGGCCTCGTGGAGATGGGATGTTCCTGAAACGGTTAGTGACAAAGGGTTTGGCGGCAAATTGAATCTAGGATCTCGAGATAAACGCACCATTCTGACACAGGGTTTTTATAGAGAAAAATAAGCTCTGCTCGGCAGTAGAGCCTGCGGCAAAACAGACGAACCACAACGACAAAACTATTGGAGCCGTCTTACCAATACAGGCAACGGCTCAAGCTGCCTTAGGAGTTATCGTCGTAACGTTCTTTTTAAGCTGAGCGGCACGTAGAAAGCATTGCCCTTGTTCAGGGGATTTGGCTAGCTTAGCTAAGCTTTTTAGCTGCCTAAGTATAATTACTAATATTTACATAAAAAGTATACAGGCTACTTAAGAACGTTTTTTATACAAAATTTTTGGAGACTTTAATTAATGGTTTATTCACCTGAAAAGTAACAAGACATACTGAAATCAACGGGCAAGAGCTTTCCTGAGAAT
>DATNQF010000115.1:0-3328 GCA_036702855.1 Trichocoleus sp.
AACGAAGGTGGTGCCGGTCAGCCAGCCCCCGACGGCCAAGTAGGCGCAGGGGAACAACAGCAGACCTGACCAGCCGATGAAGACAAAGCGATCGCGCTTGAGCCAGTCATCGAGGACATCAAAGGCTCCTCGTTGGGCTTGAGCACGTCCCATTGCAATGGTCATGTCAAATCCTCATTTATATGACATCCAGTCCAGTAAAACCGAAGACTGCCCTTGCCGGTATGGCGCGAGAAACAGTCCCGTCTTCCTAGATGAGGCTTATAAATATCTAGTATCCCAGACATTAGAGCTTCAGAGAATGATCCCGGACTCAATATTGGGTGCCTCACCCGCTTAACCCAAAACATCTAGCAAAAGGCTGCTTTGGGGGAATTGGGGTTTGTAAACATGATAGAGAGAGTTCCAAATTTTTACAATCTGACATGTATTCTCTCAGAAAGCCTGATTCCCTTGCTGATCAAGCTACAAAGCTAGTTTGCGGCTCAAAACCCAGATTCTAAAGGTTAATTGCTGTTACAAATTGCTAAGCTGGCGACTCGAACTTATGCCAATAATCTGTGTGTCAAAGGTTGTACTGCTGGGCTATGCCCTAGATGAGGAAGGCTCAGCAAGGCTCTGTTGTTTGTGAATTTCCCTTGAGATAGGCTTTGTTCCCGATCCTCACCCACTGCCGTGACTAGCGGCAGCTCCTGGCAATAAGCGAGATCCCATTAGCGCAGCTCAACTCTTGAGGCTGCCACTGGTTTCCAGCCCCCTAAACAGTCAGACCCGTTAAGATAGATAATCTTTAAGGTGCTTAGAGAGTATCTGTTTAAGTTTATGACTGCATCAGCACAAATCCCTGGAAGTTTGGTTTTGAGGCGCACGATTCTAGGCGCACGGCGGCTCAGTAATTACTGGTGGGCGACTGTGCTGACGTGCGGAGGATTGGGCTTTCTACTGGCTGGCCTTTCTAGCTACCTACAAATAAATCTTTTGCCGTTTGCTGATCCCACACAACTGATTTTTATTCCTCAGGGAATTGTGATGGGTTTTTATGGCACAGCAGCTTTAGCTCTGTCTGCCTACCTTTGGCTGTTAATTAGCTGGGACGTTGGTGGCGGCTACAACGAATTTGATAAAGGGAATGACAAAGTGCGCATCTTCCGCTCTGGATTTCCGGGTAAGGACCGCCGCATTGTCATTGAGCATCCTCTGGCTGATGTGATGGCTGTTCGGGTTGATATCAAGGAAGGCATTAATCCTAAACGTGCCTTGTATTTGAGATTGAAAGGCCGCCCGGACATTCCGCTCACACGAGTGGGTCAACCTATTGCGCTTTCTGAGCTAGAAAACCAGGCAGCTGAATTGGCCCGCTTTTTGCAAGTTCCTTTGGAGGGACTATGAGCACATGGGTCCTGTGCCAGAATGATTCTTCGTGCCAATGAATACGAATTCGAGAGGGAAAATCTGATGATCTTTCAATTTCGTCGCTGGTCAGTGTTAGTGCTGGCTGTCCTAACACTCTTCTTGGGCAGTTGTACAGGCTCATCAACGACAAATTCGCCTCAGTCTACCCCCTCTCAAACCCCAACTGAAACTCCAACCAGTGCCCCCACTTCTACCTCGGATCCTACTGCTGGTTCTGCTGTCCTGAATGGCGAAGCGACTGTCGAAATGGTGGTCAACGGCAGCCGCATTGTGATGCAGTTAGATGGGACAAATGCCCCTGTGACTGCTGGTAACTTTGTGGACCTGGTCAACCAAGGAGTTTATGATGGCTTAGTTTTCCACCGGGTTGTCAGAGAACCACAGCCGTTCGTGGTACAGGGGGGGGATCCTCAGAGTAAAGATCCTAGTTTCCCAGCTCAACGGCTGGGAACAGGCAGTTTTATTGACCCTGCCACAAAGACTCCCCGATACATTCCTTTGGAAATTAAACCAGAGGGAGCCGACCAGCCTCTTTACAATCAGACTTTTGAAGAAGCAAGAGTCAACCAAGCTCCAGCCCTGCCCCATCGACGGGGAGCTGTAGCAATGGCGCGATCGCAAGTTGTAGACTCTGCGTCGTCCCAGTTTTATATCACCTTGGCTGACCTACCTTTTTTAGATGGCAGCTATGCTGTCTTTGGTTATGTCACTGAAGGGATGGATGTAGTTGACAAGATTCAGCAAGGTGATGTGATTGAGTCAGCGCGGGTTCTAGAAGGTCTAGAGAACCTAAAGACCGACCGTTAGTATGGGGTCTGCTTCACCAGAAGTTGTTGTTACTGGAATAGGTTTGGTTTCGGCCCTTGGCCCAGATGCGCGAAGCAACTGGGCCAAGCTTCTGCAAGGGGAAACGGCTATCTCACTACGGCAGCCCTTTCCTGAACTACCAGTAGTTCCTCTGGCAATGATAGATAAGTGCCCCTCAACGCTGCAGCTTCTTTTAGATCAAGCTGTGAATGAGGCTCTACAGGATGCTCATTTGCAAAACCAGTTACCTAACTGTGGGGTAGTCATTGGATCCAGTCGCAGCTATCAAGCCCTATGGGAAGATGTGGCTGCCCACTACCACCAAGAGCGTCAGATTCCACCTGGCTTTGACTGGTTAGCCATGATGCCTCACATGGCAGCAGTTACCACAGCCCAATGTATTGGCAGTACAGGCCCAGTCTTGGCCCCGATGGCAGCCTGTGCAACGGGGCTCTGGGCTCTCTTTCAGGGCTCAGAGTTGATTCGTCGGGGTGCATGCGATCGCGTTATTGCTGGAGCAGTTGAAGCTCCAATTACACCCCTTGGCCTAGCTGGCTTCCAGCAAATGGGTGCGCTGGCGTCCCAAGGATGTTATCCCTTCGACCGACAGCGAGAAGGGTTAGTTTTGGGCGAAGGAGCAGCGGTAGTGATTCTGGAGTCTGCCGATTCAGCCCGCCAAAGAAATGTTCCCAGCTACGGTAGGATCCTAGGTTTTGGCTTCAGCGCTGACGGGCACCATGTTAGTGCCCCCGATCCTGCTCAGAAGAGCAGCCATTTCGCGTTGAAAGCTTGCTTACAACAGGCACATCTCAGGTTCAACGAAGTGGACTATATTCACGCCCATGGCACAAGTACCAAGCTCAACGATGCTCACGAAGCTAACCTGATTCAGCAAGTTTTTTCACCAGAGCTAGCTATCAGTTCCAGCAAGGGAGCTGTAGGGCATACCCTCGGAGCATCGGGGAGTATGAGTGCTATCTTTTGCCTGCTATCACTTCAACAGCAAATTTTGCCCCCCTGTGTTGGCCTCTCTGACCCGGCTTTTTCTTTGAATTTCGTGCGCCAAGCACGCCCCAAGGCTGTCGATGTGGCTTTGTGTTTTAGCTTT
>DATNQF010000118.1:0-9577 GCA_036702855.1 Trichocoleus sp.
ATTCTAAGCGGCCAATCTGGAAAACACAAAAGCGTTATCCCATTACGCCTAGAGTGCTTTGGAAGAGACACCAAGATCCTAGTGACCTGGTAGGGGTGAGGTTTGGCACCTATACCAACTACGCGATGATGGACGTTGATGCCAAATCTAGGGTTTGGGAGCGCCTGGACGAGTTGAGAGCAGCGCTTGAGACAATTGGGATCTGCCGTACTATTCCAATTCGTTCCAGCAGCTCCGGTGGCCTGCATCTCTACATCCCACTACCTGAGAGGGTAAAAACATTCTCTTTGGCCTGTGCCCTTAAAGTCTGTTTAGAGTCTGCTGGATTTGCGATCGCACCAGGTCAGCTCGAAATTTTCCCCAACGTCAAAAGTTACAGCAAATGGTGGATGGGAGAGTTTACCGAGTACAACGGGCATCGGTTGCCCCTTCAGCCTGGTACAGGGTCATGCCTGCTTGATGATTGGTGTGAGCAGCCGTTAGGAGATACCCTAAGAGCATTTTTTACCTGGTGGGATGATTGCGCTCCATGCCAGGACATGGAGCTATTAGAAATAGCGCTACAAACCGGACGGCAACATCATAGAAAGCGCTTTGCTCGTAAAAGTAACCATCCTGCCAGCTTATGGAGAGAGGATCTGGAATACCAGATAGAGCAGGGATGGACGAGCGCCGGACAAACCAATTGGATGCTGAAGACTATTGCCTGTTACGGGCGTGTTTTCGAGCGCCTAGAGGGGCAGTATCTAGCCGATTACATTGAGCGAGTTGCGATCGCATGTCCAGGTTTTGAGGTGTACTGTCAACACCAGTACGAAATCAAGAAACGGGCTAGAGCATGGGCAACGGCTGCTGAAAAGTATTATTGGCCCCTAGGAGAGGAACCCACACGCCAAACTGACCGATACGAGGTTAACGAGACACGGGCAGAGGATGCCAAGCAGCGGATCAGGCTAGCCGTGGCAGAGTTGCGATCGCACACCTTCCAGTCCATCAGAGAGCAGGCTAAGGCAATCTGCCAGCTTGCTAAGACGAGCCAAGAAACCCTGTATAAATACCTAGAGCTATGGCATCCACAAAAAAGGTGTGTAACACCCCTCTATGATAGCATTTCAGCCGATTTAGGGAGCAATTCTGGATCTAGCTCGGAAAACGTTCAACCTCTTGATTTGTCGGCTGTTACGGGCTTAGGCCCATTTAATGAAGTGTGTAACTTGAAGACGGCCCCTAAAAATCTATCTCCGGGTTGGGGAGAGAGAGGGTGCAGGGAGAGAGAGGGGTTTTCCACAGATGATCGATGATGCCCCGGTAGACCTCAGCGATCTAATCGTTGGCATCTCTGTCTTGGGGAAAGAGTTGGGCTACCAGCGCTCGGATGCCCTAAGAATCTATGCCGATAATTGGTTGCTGATGTGGCAGTTGGATGAAGTTGGGCTGCTGCTGCTTGAAGAACGGCTGACTATCCAATGGGCAGAGCAGCCAGGGAACGAGCAAGCGGCCAGCCGCCTGCACTTTGATTTCGAGCCATTAGAGCCAGAGGACGGTGCTATGAAATCAGATGATCTGGAAAAGCGAGTGCAGCGTCTGGAGAACCAAGTCGCAGCGCTTCGACAGGCTAATTTAATCCTGCTAGCGACGCTCGGAAAACTGCTTACGGGCCAGAAGCTCTCGCCTGATCAAATTGAGATTTTGAGAGGGCAGTATCGTGCGATTGAATCACTCACTCTTCCCAAGGTGGGCTGAGTCAGTGTGCCAGTTGACCTCGCAGCGCCGCGCGATCGCCAGGCGCAGCT
Source organism: Trichocoleus sp. (assembly GCA_036702855.1). GTDB lineage: Bacteria > Cyanobacteriota > Cyanobacteriia > Phormidesmidales > Phormidesmidaceae > JACVSF01. The sequence goes on from DATNQF010000118.1 coordinate 1,794, forward strand.
CACCGGTGGCCACCGGCGTCTTAAGTCTGAAAGTACTGGAAAACCGTCATTTCAGTTTTTCCAAAAAAACGTTATGCAAGCTTTAATGAGTGTGCCAGTATGCCTCAAGAAATTAGCCTTTCCCCTTTTTGCCCATGCTGTGAGTGGGACGAGCCAACGTATGACCTATACTACGAAATTTGGATGTGCCCTAAGTGTGACTGGGCGTGGGAGGAAGATGATCCAGACAATGACAAATCAGAAGACATGGGGCCAGAAGGACTAGATCTGGACTAGATAACTGATAGGCGATTGTGCAGAGTGCATCATTGCACATTGACCTAAATCATTGCACAATCACGAGGATTCAATAGTTTCAGCCATTTTGCTTAATGATTCTGCATTGCAATAAGGATTTTCCTTCCCAATGCAGAATCACGCAAAATCAGGGTTTTCAGCTTTGAGTAGTTGCCTAAACACGCAACTACTCAACTATTTCAATAAGGCGCAATCGCAGTTCTGTGACCGATTTTCTCAGCGTGGGTTAGTGTCATACCCCGAACCTTCTCCCGGCTGAGCCATAGGGACGGCTACCTTGAGCCTAGCTTACGCAGTTGGGCGCTTTTAGAACAAAACTGCAATTGCACCTTAATTTTATCTGTTGAATAGCTACTGCTGAAAACAAAAGGTAAAAATTAGAACATGCGTTCTAAAAACTTCGTAAAATATTCCTAGTTGTTTTTCCTTCGTGATAATGGCCGATTACACTCTTGGCCAGGTCTTTGGCCCAACAGCCACCCAAAACGCTACGGATCTGGTGATTAAAAAAGCTGACCTGGCAGGAGTGGGATTAGTTGCCAGTGCAAATAACACTGGGGAATCTCTTCTAGTGGCGTTGGCTCTGTACTGGCTCACAAATTTATCGGAGACAAACAGGCTCCTAGATGAAACTAATCGTAACTGTGCCTTGAGCGATGCCGGAACAGACATCTATGAAGGCAGCACTGCAACTTTTATGAGGCGCTCGTTTGCCATTTCAATTTACAAAGCCTATGTAGTCCCTTCACTCAATCCCAACGATTATTAAATGAAATGGCTTGTAAGTATGGCAGTGAACCAAAACGGGGAAAGTCTGGTGCAGTTTCCATCAAGATGTCTGATGTCACACCTAATGCGGCTCCATTCTTTACTAATTCAGCACTAGCAAATATTAGAAGCCGAGCTTTTTCTAAAGATGCCAGCACCCTTCTTACTGGCGCAGGTGTTGATCTATCTCTTCCAATTCTGTTAGAACTGCCCAGTTCCTTTTGTTCGGCACCCCCTGAGCATTGGTATACAGAAGGAAGCCGACTCGATCCGGGTCGCTATGCTCTGTTTAGAGAAGTTGTTCGCCGCCGCTGGTCAGAGTTTTGTCAGTGCAAAGCCCCCCCTCCCCCTGCTGGAATAAATTGCACTCCACCGTTTAAAGGTGGGCAATCAGTTGGTGTTTTGTACCGATTGCAATGGATTTACGACAAACCAGCTTTCGACGCTAACTGTGGATACAATGCCCCCTCTATGGGCAGCAGCCAGACGGGAACGCTAGCGGGGCCTATCGTAAAGGTTGATTCATACCCGCATACCGCTGGTTGTGGCCACTTTAGCTACATCTGGGAAATGTACAACAAGAGCGGCCAAGGGGTTGGGCGAACGACTCTAGATGGCTTCAGCAGGCGCTATTTAACCGAACGACCCACGCTAAGAATAGTAAGAGCTGATGGGTTGCCAGATACAGGCGGCGATCTGCCGTTGCCTAAAGAGTGCTACCCAGTTCCACCCGTTAAGCCGACCTATCCACCTATTCGCTGGAATATGCCACCACGGATCATCATCATTCCTGGCCCCCCTGGCCCTCCTGGCCCCCCTGGCCCTCGTGGTTCAATTGGAGCCACCGGCGCTCGTGGCTTAGTTGGCCCTCGTGGATTAATTGGCCCTCGTGGAGAAACTGGAGCCATCGGCGCTCGTGGCTTAGTTGGCCCTCGTGGGTTCACTGGAGCAGTTGGCCCTCGTGGCCCTCGTGGTTTAAATGGTCTAGATGGAACACCTGGTTTAGATGGAGCTCCTGGGCTAGATGGAGCAGCTGGCCCCCCTGGTGCTCCTGGTCTAGCTGGCCCCCCTGGTGCTCCTGGTCTAGATGGTGCAGTTGGCCCCCCTGGCCCTCCCGGTGCAACTCCATCATTCTCGATAGGCTCAGTAGAGGTAGCAACAGAGCCAGCAGTAACTTTAACCGCTATAGCAGAACATCAGTATCAATTTGATTTTTCCCTACCAAGTGGGATGGGAGTAACCATGATTGACGGAGTGATCAACATCAAAGACTGCGAGGGCAAAGATTACGAGTTTCCCTATGCTGGTGAAAACTTTGAAGGCGTTGGTAGCTTTGCGATCGCACTGAGTAACGCGCTCGAAAAAATGACGGATAAGCAGTGTGAACCGATTCTAAGCCTGCCTGATGATTATGGGCGACGGCCAGATGTAGGAAGACCAACATTAGTTTTCAGCTACAAAGAACGCAAAGGAGAGAAATGGGGTAGATCCACGTACAGTACAACAATTTTCTTCCCTAAATCAGGAGTGCTAACGGCTATTTTTCAAGGCGATCTAATTCCACCTGCGCGGCAATCAGGAAATGGTTTCGCATCAATAACCCTACCAGATGATAGTAAACTGCGAGCTTTTGGCTTAACTGAATTTGGCGCAATTAATACTCTGTCTTGGATGGCTACATATTGCGCCACAACTCCAAGTAATTGGCGAGATAATATTGTTCACGGTACAAAATCTGGGATGGCAACCAAGATGCTATATCCCAGAAAAGCAGAATATTACCCCTCCGGCTGTAAATCCAACGTTTCACCAGAACTGAAAAAATACTTCGACATGTAGAACGTGCGTTAACTGACGTTCAAAAAGTCGATCAACTTTAAGCCTGAAATTAAAGCAGATGGGTAGCCTGAAATTAAACCTTATTCAGGCTTAATTATGGTTGCAAAACTTGTAACTGCTGCTGGAGATGCTGTTGCCGATCCGACGTTAACCGCGTTTCTTGCTGTCCCTTCTGCTGAAGCGCAATTAGTTTTTGTCGCTGAAAGATTGCAAACAGCGCAGAAGACTTACAACTCTACCGAACCCGCGCCCGATCCACTAATTAACCGAGTAGCAGCCATTCCCCAGTCTGCCGGGATTGCCATTCAAGCGGCTATTCCCCTAGCACCTGGCGCTTTGAGCCAGATTATTTACAATGCCGTCACCGCGATTGGAGTAGGGGCAACTAAGATCGCTGCTGCTGGTGGCGACGTTGTGACCGATGCCACACTAACAACCTTTTTGGGTCTGGCATCTCTTGAGGCTCAGCTCGTATTTCTGGCCGCTAGAATTCAAAATGCGGAGCAGACCTACAACACCGCTAACCCTGAGACACCCCAAAATGTGATCACGGTTAGCCCAAACTATGATGCCAACCAAGTTGGTATTTCAGCGTTGTTCCCGCTTGCCCCTGCTGGCCTGTCCTCGATGGTGGGTGCGCTGCCCTACTAAGAGTTAATTCGAGTGAGGTAGAAACTATTTGAGAGCTTAAGACTATGGCAAACAGACCAAACGGAAACCGCGTGATCGTGGCTCCCACCATTGGCGGGAAAAAGCGGTATTGCCGATGCAAAAGCGGCACAGCAACCTTATTGGGGCTAGCAGCCACTACAGACATCCCCAAAGGGAAACGCGATGCAGTGATCCGAGGGGCAAAGGGCACAAAAAGCTATACCCTCTTTTTGAAGAAAGCAGAATCAGTAGGGGGCGCAACGGTACGCTCTGTTGACTTCCCAGTTCCTGGCGAGGTCAAGTTGAGGGACTTTTACAAGTGGGCAAAGTCTAAGGGCAAGCTGGCCGGAATGCGTTCGCCTGACGGTATTTCTTACTACTGGGCGAAAGCGGCCAAGTCTGGCGGCGGCGGCATCATCCCTGGCGGCGGCGGTTTAGACCTGGGCGATGTGGGCGATCTGGTTGATGGGATTGTCGATGTCATTAAAGGCGGAAATGTTCAGCTTGAACTGCTGGAAGGGATTGCTAATATTTTGGGTGACTAATGTTTGTTGTTAGTTACTCAGATGTTTTTCTTTCTGTTAGGAATGAAAGCGGAGGTTTTAACAATATTCCTCCGTTTTCATTCCTGATAGCAAACAAAGCTAGGCTAGTTTTTGATATTCAGTCTGAATCGGCTAAACCTTCTTATTGGTCGGCTGGTTGGTTGAATTTCATTGTCAATGATGCCAGCTTACCTACATTCTATGCCTTAGAAAGATGGCATCGGTTGCCATTGGGTGAGAGCATTTTTTCAGTACCATCGACGGGCATTTATCAAGTAAGAGTAGAGCCTAATAAGTGGTTAACCGACCTATCCATAAAGGTCTGGTCTGAATAATATGGAATCCGTTGCTTTAATCGTTGGCATTTCTACTGGTTTTGTTTCTTTGTGTACTGCTGGCTTAGGTGTAGCCGCTTATCTTCGAGCAAGTGCCCGGAAGGAGTACGCAAGCCAAAGAGACATGAATCATTTAAAAAATAATCAGATTCAGTTGACAACAAATATTGAACAGTTATGGCGACAAAATGATGAGCGTTTTGATGCAGTAGAACGGAAGCTAGAAAGAATTGATTTATTCTTAACTGGCCCATCTCATGCAGAGCGGCGCGGTGGGCATGAAGTAGGTAAGTAGGGGCACTCTAGCTAAGTTGTTAGCCAGGGAAGATCAGTGCAGTCTAAATGCTGGGTTTGTTTGGGCAGAGTCGGATTCAAAGGCTTGATTTTACTAGGTTTGGCGGCTTGTCAGCCTGTCCAGATGATTAAGTCTGTTGAGGCCACATCACCAACTAGCTTTCGGATCATTTGTGTAGAGAGTAGGGGCCAGAAGGAGTCAGAGCAGCCTTTAGAGAAGTGCAAGAATAGTTTTGTCATGGTTGGTATGGATAGCCTATTAAAGCGATGCCCCACGACTACAGATGGAATTAACTATACTTGTGCTGATGAGGCTGTTAAAACACTTTGGCAGAGTCAGCAATAAAAAGCCCCCCAGATGGAGGGCTTACGCGGCATGAGTGTGATTTAATTATTCAGTTTCAGTTCAAGATAGCCAGCTTCAGCCAGATGATGCAATCGAGAGAAGAATGAGCGAGGATAGGCAATCCCTAACCGAGCCAACATTTCATCTAGCTTTGGTTGGATCTGCTTATCTCGATACTCTGATAGCAATTCAAAGAGGGCAATCTGTAACCGGGTTGCGCTCTTTTTTCTTTGAGATGCTGGCAACAATTTAATTTGTAGTTCCATGGAACACCTAGAGAATTTTGATGTTTGCTGGCCTGAGCTGATCATAATACTCCTCTACTTCATCAATATCCGAACAGTACAAATCGGTGCGGGATTCGTTGCGATTGTCGCAATCAAAATCGCCCCAATCGTCATAGACACCCTCTGGACTCAGCCCCTCTTTTAAGTTGAGAGAGAAGTTTTGCCGTTCTTCCTCAGAGCTAAAATCATCGCTGGTTGGCTTAATCCCTTTCATTGGTGCCTTTCCTCCAAGCGATAGTTGATTGCCGTCGTACCGTCGTAAGCAATTACAGCCCACCTGCTGGTAAGGTTCTCAATTGCGTAGTAATCGGCGCTTTCAGTCCTGTGACTGGGATAGCCATAAGCCCCTATGACATCCTCGTAAGTTTGGGGCCATGCCAAAGTCTGAAGCTGTTGCAACTGCTGCTGGCTGATTGTGCCGTGGGCACCGTATTGATGTGATCCGGGGACAAACTCACTGCTGCTATCGGATGCGATCGCATCTGGAGAAAGTGCGATCGCATCTTCAGCACCAACGGCGGCCACCGCGAGCCGAACCGCAGTATCCCGCAGTTCGGCTTCGGTGCAGGCGGTGAAGGCGAGTTGCCCTGTTAGTAGGAAGGCCAAACCTAATCTGCTGGTTAGCATGGCTCCACCTCTGGATGGTCGTAGGTCACTGAGTTATCAGCCTCGACCGAGCCAATAACATAGACAGACTGCCCCTCTAGTTGAAAGCTGCCGTCATTGTTTTGTTCGATGGGAGTGGCGTTGCTTTCGTCCAGCTCACCGTCTTCACCAACCGGAATAAATTGCCATTGAGGTTGAGGGGTAGACATCACTTAGCCCCTCCTAAAGATTCGCCTGAGCCAGTGGAAGACTTTCCCAGCTCCGATACCTCAGCGGCCAGGTCTTGCAGCTCATCCAGCTCGGCATTCTGGATACTGGCGAGAATGTCAGTTCTCAGGCGGTACTCATCGGCTCGACGGCGGAAGCTCTGCACCCGCTGGACGGTTTGCCGCTTTACCTGCCTGACTTGCTGTAGCTCTTGCTCTTGCTGCTGCTCGGCCAGCTCCATCCCCTCTTCTATCTGGTCTAAGAACCCTGTCAATTCGGTTACAAACTGCTTAGGGTTGCTCAATGCAAAACGGTTTCTGTCAGTTCTGAATTGCTCCAAATTGGCAGCAGATGAACCGGGGTGAAGCTCGATAGCGCTTTTGTGATTGCCCTCACAAACTTCAACCGTAGGGGCCAATCCAAACTCTTTTAAGAGAATAGATTGAGCCGATTCACTCAGACCTTTGCTGGTATCAATGTCGAGAGCCTTAGCTCTCTTGTGGACGGTAGACTTTGGAAGATTATGCTCTTGGGCAAATGCTGATAAAGACTGCATTGTGAACACTCTATGAACGTTGATAGAACTGAGCGTGAACAGAAAGTGAACGGCTTGTGAACGGGTTTTGTGTTCACAAACCGCTTAAATTCAGTTCTGCAAATGGTCACAGCCGTTCAGGGTTTCCCGAACAGTTGCTAATGGGAATTGCGGTTCTTTGCCGTCTTTTATCTGGGTAAGGCTGATCAACACTCGCTCTGTTGCATCGCGGCGCTGTCCGTGAGGGAGGGACAAAACCCGGTATGAGAGAGACTCAATAATCAGCCTTAGATTATCTGCGGAAATTTGCAAATCAAAATCAGGATGAGAACCATGCAGGTAATCACCCGAACCAGTTGATATCATTGGATCAGTCCTTTGTTAACGACTCTGGACAATTAGAGGGGGATGAGTTACCAGCCCTACCCCTCTACTACAGATTTTTTGTTTCCCTCCATAGCTGCAACCAGTTCTTCATCGGTGCATCCTAGCTCACGTTTCAAGGCTACGAATTGGCTAGGCTTCAACCGTGGCACTCTAGGCTTTGTTTCCCAAGCGCTCACGGTTTGAGAGCGCACTCTGACTCTATAAGCTAAATCCTGCTGAGTCAGACCTGCTCGCAGGCGCAATTCAATCAAGGTATCTCTCCTGAATTCTGCTGCACCCATTATAATTCTCTCGTGTGCGTTAAGCGTACCCAAAGTTAGTTACCCCCTTGAGAGCCTGGAAATTCCTCGGGGGCACTAACTCAACCCTTAATAATAGGGCTTGCGGTTAGCGCAACAAAACACCATGTTTGTTTGCTTAAGCAAACGAACAGTGGTAGATCCAAAGAGAAAACGGGCATGGGACGCGACCCCACACCCGTTTGGGTTCCGTTAGAGACAAGAAAATGCTTGAACCAGCGCATCCACACGGCTTAAGGCTGTGTCAAATTTTCACCTATCCGTGGTTCTTTCTCGAAGGAACTACAGATGATTCTAAGCGGCCAATCTGGAAAACACAAAAGCGTTATCCCATTACGCCTAGAGTGCTTTGGAAGAGACACCAAGATCCTAGTGACCTGGTAGGGGT
>DATNQF010000123.1:0-18495 GCA_036702855.1 Trichocoleus sp.
TGAAAAGGCTCTCTCTGGGACAAGCAGGACGCGCAATACTCCTAAGGGCACCTGAACAAAGAGGTTAGCGAGGAGAAATGCGATCGCTGCAACCACTAGCCCAATTCCGTGGTTAGGAAAGGGACTGAGATCCGTTGCTAAAGGAGCTAGTGCATACAGCCTCCATACAGCCCAGATCAGGGGCAGTGGAGCTAACCCAGCCAGAAATTTGGCTAGAGGATCCCGAAAGAACCTCAGAGTCCGCCGCTGGTCTTCATTCATGCGGTCAGGACGCACGGCCAAAAAGAGCAGGCTGTAGATGCAGAAAGGTTTCTGTAACTGCATCAACAGAATTGGCAGCGCCCCAACCAGGCTTAGGAAACCAATTTCTATCCCAATTGGAAATACGGGACTGCCCGTAGACAGCCCTAGCAGACATAGGTCAAGCCAGAGCGGTACAACAGCCAATCCCGCTAAATGAACCCATAAGTAAGGGTCAAGCCGAAATGAGCGCATTCCTCAATTAAGCCATTGCTAACGTACGGCGCTTGGTTACTAGTCGGAAGGCATCAATAATGTCACCTTCTTGCCAGCCATTGAAGTTATCAATACCAATACCGCACTCAAAGCCCTGGGCCACCTCTTTGGCATCTTCCTTCATACGCTTCAGGGAGTCGAGTTTGCCCTCGTAAACCGTATTGCCACCTCGCACAACGCGAACGTTACAGTTACGAGTGACCTTACCAGAGAGTACGTAGCTACCTGCGACAGCGCCCTTCCGAACTGGGAAGACGGCTCGAACTTCCACTTGCCCCAAGGGTTCTTCTACAAGCTCAGGCTCAAGTAAGCCTTCCATCGCCCCTTGGATATCATCTAACAAGTTGTAGATGATGTCGTAGTCACGGACATCTACACCCAGGCGATCTGCCGCCTGACGAGCACCTGTTGCCAAGGTAGTGTTGAAACCAACGATGACCGCTCCACTAGCTGCCGCCAGATCCACGTCTGTCTCGCTGATTTCACCTGGTGCAGCCAGCAATACTCGAATCTGCACCTCGTTTTGAGGCAGTTGTTGTAGAGCCGCCAGAATAGCTTCCAAGGAACCCTGTACATCTGACTTAAGCAGCAGATTGAGCTCTTTGAGGTCGCCTTCCTGAGCTTGAACAGACAGGGTGTTAAGGGTCACTCTTCGAGAAGCCATGGCCTGTTGCAGGCGTGACTGCCGTTGCTCTGAAGCACGAGAGTCAGCCACAGAACGAGCCACTTTCTCGTCAGCATAGACTTCAAACTCATCCCCTGCCGCAGGCACGTCACTGAGGCCTAGCACCTCAACTGCAAAGGAAGGACCGGCTGCATCAACCCGCTTGCCACGGTCGTCGATCATCGCCCGCACTTTACCAAAGACAGGTCCAACCACCAGACTATCGCCTACTCGCAGCGTTCCATTCTGGATCAACAGGGTTGCAACTGGGCCCCGCGCCTTATCCAGGTTGGCTTCAATTACTGTGCCTCGTGCCAATCGATCAGGATTTGCGTGCAGATCCTCAACCTCGGCCACCAGCAACAGCATTTCCAGAAGGGTGTCTAAGTTTTCCCCGCTGATAGCGCTTACAGGCACCATGATGGTATCGCCACCCCATTCCTCAGGCACTAGGGCATGCTCCATCAGTTCTTGCTTCACCCGATCAGGGTTGGCAGACTCCTTGTCAATCTTGTTGATGGCAACAACAATGGGCACTTCAGCAGCTTTAGCGTGGCTGATAGCCTCAATCGTCTGGGGCCGCACTCCGTCATCAGCAGCGACTACGAGAATCGCAATGTCGGTCACCCGAGCTCCTCGTGCCCGCATTGCGGTAAAGGCTTCGTGACCAGGCGTATCAAGGAACACGATTTGTTGTTCCTGCCCGTCATGCTCTAGGTCAACGTGATAGGCCCCAATGTGCTGGGTAATGCCACCCGCTTCTCCTTGAGCTACCTTCGCCTTACGGATGTTGTCGAGCAGTGTGGTCTTACCGTGGTCAACGTGACCCATGATAGTCACCACAGGCGGGCGGCGCTGCAGACTCTCTAGGTCACCGGCTTCAATCATCTCGGTGACTTTTCTAGCCTCTGACTCGGCCTCGGCAGTTTCTACCACGACCTCAAACTCTTCGGCCACCATTTTGGCGGTTGCCAAATCAAGTGTTTGGTTGATGTTGGCCGCAATACCCTTGAAGAAGAGGGACTTGATGATTTCAGTCTCAGGTACCGCAATTTGCTCAGCCAACTCATGCACCGTCAGACCGTCGGTCAAGATTAGGATTTCTGGCCGCTCTTGCTTGTTGGCCTGTTCTCGGCGCTCCCGACGTGCACGGGCACTTTCGCGCCCAGAGGACTTCTGGCTACGCACAGTCGGTGCTGAAGGCCGCGACACAGGTCCACCTTGCTTCTTAGGCTTCGGCGGACGAGCCAAGGAAATGCTTAAGGAAGAAGCCTCAGAGGCGGCTTGGTCATCATCATCCCCGATGATATCTTCCAAATCCTCATCTTCATCATCCATAACAGGTTGAGTACGACGCTTTGCTTTCGTCGTCTTACCAACCTTCCGCATCTCTTGATCATCATCAACCTCTTCCTCCCGCTCCTTACGCTTGTGACGCGGTGGGGAGGGTCGACGAAGAATGGGGTCACCAATTTCATCCCCCACAACGACTGCTAATTCATCCAAGCTAGGCTCGGCTTGCTTGTTCGAAGGAGTGGCCGTATCTCCATCGGCACCTTGAGGGCGTCGAAGTTTTGGTTTTGGCTTGAGGACAACAGCCGAAGATTCTTGATCCTCAACTTCGCGAATTGGAATAGAGGGTCGGCGAACTTCTGGGACTCTAGCCTCAGAGGGAGCTTCAACGGCCTGCCGAATAATGGGTTTAATCGGCCCCGGTACAGAGGGGCCTCTGTTTTCACGGGACTCGCGGGTTTCCCTAGCTTCTCTAGCACCAGGACGTGTCGGAGGGCTTACCAGTTCGGATCGAGGGCGAACAGGAGGAGCTTTTGGCACTGGCGGCGCAGCAACAGCTGGAGGAGGGCTTACTGCTTCTGGCTCAGGCAGTGGTGCAGGTGGCGCAGAAACACGATTAACCGGCGGCTGAGGAGGTGCACTCCGGTTAACAGGCGCAGGAATAGGAGCCTCTGTCCGAGGTCGGACAGGGGGCCTCATTAGATTATCTCCACCGCCGTTCTCCTCAGCTACGGGAGTCTTCTCAACCGGAGCAGGTGGCTGAGGAGCCTCAGGAGCCAAGGCTTCAGGGGGGCGATTAGGTTTAACAGGAGGGCGATGACGTCGGATCTCTAAAATTTGCTGTTTATGCACAACCGGTTGTCCACCATTCTTGGGGTTAAGCGTAGGGCGGGGTTTGGGTGCTCCGTTAACCCCAGGATTGCTGCGGGCTTGCTTAGCAGCAGAGCGAATCTGCTCTGCCTCATCTTCTGAAATTGTACTGCTATGACTCTTTACGGCGATATTGAGGCGATCGCAAATGGCCAAGATATCCTTATTTTCCAAATTGAGTTCCCGAGATAACTCGTAAATTCTGACTTTGCCGCTGTTCATCCACTTCTCCCTCTCTTAGTAACCCTGGTTATTTCATAGGACCAACCTGTTTTGCTCAACGAAACTACATCAAACTTTTTTGACAATAGAGCCTCTGGAGCAGGCTTTGGGTAAACCCTATACCTGATGATCCTTTAATAGTCTAGACAATTTGAGCCGACGTGGAAACGCCAGGCTACCCCTTACACTATGAGTTTAATCAGATACTGCTCTTGCTGAACAGATTCTTGGTAACTTATTACAGAAAAAATGGCAACCCTCCAACCAGTTAACGTCTTTAGCAAGTGCTATAGGGCGTTGAACTTGGAGCGGAAGGTAACCGCTGCCACAGCGTTTCGTAGATATCTGAAGAAATTGCCGATTTCAGAGCTCGTCCCAATCGATTTTTCTTTTGGGCAGCCTGAAGGCAGTCTGCCTGACGGCATAGATACGCTGAGCGTCCCATGCCCTGATCTAATTGTATCGTTCGACTGGGGTGAACGCGGACCACTCGCCAAAACTCTTCTTTGGGAGCAACTTTACGGCAGCTGAGACAGCGGCGGTAATTGGGCTGCATAGCGTTGTCTAACGGAACTGGGCATGTAACATTCAAGTTACTCTTCTGATTCGAGATCGTCCTCTTCCTCCAAGTCTTCAAACTCGTCCTCTTCGAAGTCACCTTCTGAGGCGAGGGTAGAAGCTGCTATATCCTCCAAAGGTGCCGCGTCCTCTTCTGAATTGATGTCATGATCAGCCGTTACAACAGGAGAGATATCATCCTCACTGTCAAGGCCATCTTCATCTAAGTACTCCTCCTCGGCTGAAGCCGAAGCGGCAGCCTCAGCTTCGGCAGCTTCTCTAGCCGCTCGAATTTCAGCAATTTTGCGATCTTCCTCGGCATAGTCATACTTTGCCGAGTCCTTGATATCAATTTTCCAGCCAGTAAGGCGAGCCGCTAGTCGGACATTTTGCCCTTCTTTACCAATGGCAAGACTGAGTTGATCGTTGGGCACTAACACATGAGCCTGACGATCGTCAGGATTAACCAAGCGCACTTCATCAACTCGGGCTGGACTTAAAGCATTAGAGATGTAGGTTGCTGGGTCAGGAGACCAACGAATAACATCAATTTTTTCGCCACGCAGTTCGTTGACAACGACCTGAATGCGCGATCCCCGAGCACCAATGCAGGCACCAACCGGATCGACATCTCGCTCTAGCGTATCGACAGCAATCTTGGTGCGAGGGCCAACAGAGCGGGAAGGCGGGTTAGCTTCTCGGGCAACGGCTACGATCCGAACGATTTCGTCTTCGATCTCTGGAACTTCGGTAGAAAACAGCTCAACGACTAGGCCCGCATCAGCCCGCGAAACGAGAAGCTGTGGACCTCGATGTGAACCTTCAGAAACCCGTTTGAGAGCTACCCGGAAGGTTGCGTTGGCTCGATAGTTGTCATTGGGAAGCTGATCCCGCTTTAAAAGTTCAGCTTCGACATCAGGTTGTCCCTGGCCGCTGCTGACCGCCATAATGACTGACTGCCGTTCAAAGCGGAGTACCCGGGCATTGAGAACGGTGCCTTCGAGATCTTGGAATTCTTCTTGGACGAGCTTTCGCTGCTGATCCCGCAGTTTTTGAGCCAGCACCTGCTTAGTTTGAATAGCAGCCATGCGGCCAAATTCACGTTGATCTGGTGTCACATCAAGGACAACAGTGTCGCCAACTTGGGCCTCAGGGGCGACCTCACGCACCTCTTCTAGCGCAATCTGGTGATCGGGACTCGTGATCTCCTCCACGATAGTCTTTGTAGCTAATACCCGAAACCCTTGCTCACCGTACTCATCGGTGTCTAGCTCAATGTCGAAATTATCAAAGTAGGTTTCGTCAAAATGCCCGCCAATTTGTTGAGTGCGCCGATACCGCTCGTACCCCTTGAGCAGAGCTTCTCGCAGGGCATTTTCTACCGCGTGTCTAGGCAGATTGCGCTCCCGACTGATGTGATCAATCAGTTCTTCTAGATTGGGCAGATTGACTAGGGACATACTTGCGGAACCTCCGGGGGGAAAGTGATGGAGCTATGGGTAGTAATTGATTAAGACGATGCCTGGCAGCCGATATCAGGCAATTACTCAAGGGGCTGGTTGCTCAGTTGAACGCTGATGATGAGCTCTCTTGGCAAACTGATAGCTTTGCCTTTTTGGCTGATAAGGACTGAGGTTTCATCCCGACGCACCAACTGGCCGACCCAAGTTTGCTTGCCTCGGTGGGGCTCGGTTAGTTTGGCCTCAACCATAAAGCCTTTGAAGACGGTGAAATCGCGATCGCTCATCAACTCGGACGAGATGCCAGGGCTGGAGACTTCCAAAACGTAGGCATCAGGGATAATGTTGCTGTCATCTAGAGCTGGCTCAAGAGCTTGACTCATACGTTCACAGTCATCAAGCCCAGTGTCATCGGTTTGAGGATTACGTACGTCGATGCGTAAAACAGGTGGTGACTGATTGGTTTGAAAAACAGCACCCACAATCTCTAGCCCTAATTGGTCAGCAATTGGGGTCGCCAGCTCAATGATTTGGGGTATTAGAGGATGGGCCATAGGACCAATTAACCAATAAAAAAAGTGGGTGCCGACCCACTTTCCAAAGTTTCTAGAAACGGGAATGGACAGGCCGAAGCTTGTCCATCTGACCATCTTAACGTACAGACCTCAAAAAGATGTATCTCGGCCAGCATTAGCTCTAAAAAGGCTAAAAGTGCGGTTCCTCATCAGGCCAGGGCCAAAGGTCGGCCCCTAACTCATACAGTTCTAAAATAGCGCTGCGAATTTGATCTGATGGAGCCTGTAGCTCCAAATCAAACCAGCCATCATCAGGAGCGTTGGGGCTTAGCAGGGCAGCTCGAATAGTAATCGTGATGCCATGTTGGGAAATCAGGTGTGAGAGAACAGGCTGCTCCTGTTGATCTTTTGGAATTCTCACCCGAACGCGCAGAGACGCTTGGTCGTTTTGAAGCTGAGACAGTACCTTGAGGTCAGGTTGGATCGCAGACATAGGCTCCTCCTTCAATGGGCTCTAGAGCGCTTGTGAGAAATACGAGCTTCAAGAATGTGTTTGAAGAGAATGGTCACCACAGCCAACAGCGCCAACACGACGGCAGCAGCATAGGCCGCTTCGGAATTGTATTGAACGTAAGCTTCCTCAACAAACAGAGGTAAACTCTGGGTTTTACCAGCGATATTGCCAGAAACTACAGAAACAGCCCCAAATTCGCCCATAGCCCGTGCATTACACAGAATTACCCCGTAGAGTAAGCTCCAACGAATTGACGGTAGGGTTACCCGCCAGAAAGTTTGCCAGCGGTTAGCCCCTAGCGTTTCTGCTGCTTCCTGCTGGTCAGTCCCCATTTCTTCTAGAGCGGGCAACACCTCTCGCGCTACAAAGGGCATGGTGACAAAGGCTGAGGCCAGAATCATGCCGGGGGCAGCAAAGATGATACGAATGTCGTTAGCTTCTAGAAGTGGCCCAAACCAACCATTTCGGCCATAGAGCAGCACAATCATGAGACCCGCAACAACCGGCGAGATAGCAAAGGGCAGGTCAATAATGCTCACTAGAAGAGTGCGGCCACGGAAGTTTTTGTTTGCGATCGCAGTTGCAGCACACAGCCCGAATACTGTGGTCAAGGGTACAGCGGTGACGGCCATCAAAAGCGTGAGTTTAGCAGCCAGGATGAAATTACGGCTGGTTACAGCTTCCCAAAATGGACCAAAGCCACCTTTAAAGGCTTGCACAAAAACATTGACAGCTGGGATAAACAAAATCAGGCTCAGATAGACCACCACGAAGGCAATCAATCCCCACTTACGAAGGGAGAACCCAGCCTTTTCCGAGCGGGGGGTGTTGGGTAAGGGCACCGATTCAGCGGCAAAAGGCACACTGTTGCTCAAATCGGAGGTGCTGTTTACTGCATCAGTCATAGCGTCTTCTAAAAGCTTCTAGCACGTTAATCATGACCAGGCTGGCCAGGGAGATCAGCAGGAGTACGGTGCCAATGACAGTTGCCCCTGCGTAGTCGAACTGTTCTAGTCTCTGAAACACCAAAATCGGAGCAATCAAGTCTTTGAACGGAATGTTGCCCGAAATAATTACGACTGAGCCATATTCCCCAACGGCCCGCGCGAAGCCTAGAGCAACCCCAGTTAATACTGCTGGCATCAGGGGCGGCAGCACAACTTGCCAGAAGGTCTGCCATTCAGAGGCCCCCAGACACCATGCGGCCTCTTCCACGTCCTTTTCCATCTCCTGGAGTACAGGTTGAACGGTGCGGACAACAAAGGGAAAGGAAATAAAGATCATGGCTAGCAGCACCCCCAGCCGGGTAAAAGAAACCTGGATGCCAAAGGGAGCTAGCAGCGAGCCGATCCAACCTACGTTGCTATAGACCGTTGAGAGTGTCAAACCTGCAACAGCAGTAGGCAAAGCAAAGGGGAGGTCAATCGCTGCATCGACAATCTTTTTGCCGGGGAACTCATAGCGCACCAGCACCCAGGCAGTAACTAGCCCCGCGAGGCCATTAATTGCAGCAGCAGCCAGGGAGGTGAAGAAGGTGACTTCATACGCTGCGATCGCAACTGGATCTGTAGCAATGCGCCAAATATCAGCAGGGCTAAGGGTGCTGGCTTTAAGAATTAGCGCTACCGTCGGCAGAAACAGCATAACGCTGAGATAAAACCAGGTAATGCGCCAAGGCCAAGAGAGACTCCGTAGCCTTTTGAACACAGCGCCCAAAGAGTAGGAAGAAGTGGTTGAACTAAGGGTCATGGACAGAGACCAGACGCTAAACAAGCTGAGGAACTAAGTCGCTGGAGAAGTTTTGGATAGCCTTGAGCGGGCACAAGAGTACATACCCGCTCTGCTCGGTAGCTCTATTTGCCAATCTTGGCTTGAATCTTGTCGAACAGGGCTCCATCCTCAAAGAACTTCTCCTGTACGGTCTTCCATCCACCAAAATCAGAAACGGTAAACAGCTTGTTTACCTTGGGGTACTGGCCGTTGTATTTCTGGGCTACGGTGGCGTCTACCGGGCGGAAGCCAACCTTAGCAAACTCCTCCTGAGCTTCTGGTGTGAAGAGGAATTCCACAAAGGCTTCGGCAACTTCGCGGGTACCATGCTTGTCCACGTTGGCATCAACAACCGCTACAGGGTTATCAATGGAAACGTTGACATCGGGAATAACAAAGGGCTGGTCTTCACCCTTCTGCTGGGCCAGTAAGACTTCATTCTCGTAGTTAATCAGCACATCACCTTGACCTCGGGTATAGAACACGTCAGTCGCTTCCCGAGCGTCTTTCGGCAAAACAGGCACGTTTTGATAAACCTTGGTTACAAAATCGTCAGCGGCCGCTTCATTTCCACCGTTCTGTGAAACTGCACCGTGGAGAGCAAGAAAGTTCCACCGAGCACCGCCAGAAGTTTTGGGATTGGCAGTCACGACTTTGACATCGTCCCGAGTCAGGTCTTCCCAACCTTGAATGTTTTTGGGGTTGCCTGGGCGGGTCACTAAAACTGCAACTGATTTGGTCACAATCGAATCGTTGGGCGCTTCTTTCTCCCAGCCGGGCTGAATCAAGCCTGCTTTTTCGATTTTTTGGGTGTCCAATGCTAGCGCCAGCGCCACAACATCGGCTTCTAGACCATCAATGACAGCCCGCGTCTGCGAACCCGAGCCACCGTAGCTTTGGTTGAAGATCACCTCTTGGTTGTGTTCCTTTTTCCACTTCTCAACAAACTTTGGAATGATCTGCTCGTAGGCCGTCTGAGTCACCGCATAAGACACCAGGGTTAGCTCCACTTTCTCGGGAGCAGAGGCTTGATTCGCTGCTGATTCGCTGGAGTTACTGCTCGTACCGCTACCGGAGCAGGCTGCGATCGCACCACTCATACCCACACCAACCAGAAACAGACCCAGTCGCCGCCCAAAGGAACGGCGGCCTAGGGAGCGGCTGAGGAAATTTCCGTTCTTTTGCGTTGACACCAAAGAATTCTCCTCCGCCTTCCGTTGTACTGACTGCCAAGCCTTCATAGAGCGATTTCTCCATTGTTCAAATGCGTAAATGCAACTGTATCACGTGTGAATTAAAAATGTTTTTTGTTTTTATTGCCCTTTCAACCGGTTTTGCTCTAACTTTATTTCAATGCAACATTGAATCAACTTCGAAATATCGTTGGATGAGTCTCTGGAGTAGAGCGGTTCCACGTATGGCGCAAGCCCAAGTGGTTGAAACCGGATTGACTCATCGGAGCAGATAGACTCTTTAGCTCCTAACTGGAGGCAGTTGTGGGAATTCGCGTCGAAAACGTTTCGAAACAGTTTGGTGATTTTCAAGCGGTCAAAAACGTCAGTCTTGAAGTGAAAACAGGGTCTCTAGTCGCACTGCTAGGCCCCTCAGGTTCAGGTAAATCGACTCTGCTGCGGGTAATTGCGGGATTAGAGCAGCCAGATACAGGTCGGATTATTCTGACGGGCCGAGATGCCACTAAGCAGAGCGTTCAGGACCGGAAAGTTGGCTTCGTATTTCAGCACTACGCCCTGTTCAAACACCTGACTGTCCGGAAGAATATTGCCTTCGGCATGGAGATTCAGAAATGGCCCAAGGAAAAAATCCGGCGGCGGGTCGAAAATCTCATTGACCTAGTACAGTTAACGGGCATGGGGGATCGCTACCCCTCTCAGCTCTCCGGTGGGCAGCGGCAACGGGTAGCACTGGCTCGCGCTTTAGCCGTGGAACCTGAAGTACTGTTGCTCGATGAACCCTTTGGCGCGCTCGATGCTAAAGTGCGCAAAGACTTGAGAGACTGGCTGCGACGGCTGCATGACGAAGTACATGTCACCACCGTCTTTGTCACTCATGACCAAGAAGAGGCAATGGAGATCTCTGATGAGATCGTGGTCATGAATCATGGTGCGGTTGAGCAGATTGGCTCCCCTGCAGAAATCTACGACCGCCCAGCAACACCTTTTGTTATGAGCTTTATTGGGCCAGTAAACGTGCTTTCTCCCAACGAGGCCTTGATACCCCGATGGAATGCACCGACTCGCAGTGGAGATTTCTTCCTACGTCCCCATGACATCGAAATTTTGCCAACTGCTGCAGATGAAGCGGTTATGGCGCAGGTCCAGCGGCTGATTCACTTAGGTTGGACTATTCGAGTAGAGCTGATTTTAACAGACGGTCAGATCGTCACTGCCTATGTCACCCGCGAACAAGTCGATGACCTAGAGTTAAGGCCTCAACAACAGGTCTTTGTCAGACCCAAAACGGTTAAGACTTTTGACAGACCCACTGAGGTTCTTGCTTAATCTGCTCTCAGTCGGCGCCACTAGCTTGAGGGGAGCATCTTACTCCCCTTATTTTCACTATTTGTGCTTTTCCTGGGTCACGTCATAAAGGCGGTACCGTTGTTCAGCTAGATCTTCCATATCTTCAGTAGCTAGCCGTTGCACATAACTAATCTTGACTTCTTCTAGTAGGGCCACGCTCATCGCTTCTAGTTCATCAACTGTGTCAGTGGCTTGCTTCATCTCCGAAGAGAGAGTTTGAGTGAGCTTAGCCATCAACGACTGTAGTAGCTCTGCACCCCGCTCATCTGCCGAGATCTGTTGCAGGGTTTGATAGAGATTCTGAGTAATCTGACCAATTAGGTGTTGGGTAATTTGGTCATAAGTATTGCCAAGCCCAGGGATCTGGCGTAATGCTCGGTATCCCGGTGCCTGCTCCAAGGCAAGAGCAACACTATGGTGCAGTAGAGCATCAAGTTCTGGCTTCACCTGTGGCAACACTTGGTCAAGCAGCACCTTGCTCAACCGTTGGGTAATAACCTGGAGTTCGTTGACACCGTTGAGATCTACATACCGAGTCTGGCTATTTAATAGCCATTGAGCCACATCCCCGGATTGAATTGAATCTTGCAGTTGCTCAATAATGCGCACAACTACCACTTCGGTCAGTTCAATCGCGACTTGACTAATGAAAAAACGGTTAACGCGATTTCTTAGGGGTTCTAGGTCGATCAGGCGAGATTGATTCAACCGCACTGCCACAGGAATGATCCGGCTCAAAGCCAATACCGGAACTCGCATCGCACTAAAGGGAATAAGCAGCAGTAGGTCGTAGCAGCGCCAGAGAACTGTATCTTGCCAAGTGACGTTTTTGTAGCGGCGGCCTAGGTAGAAGCTTCGAGCAGCAAGCTCCAGCCCAAATAAGGCAATAAACCAGAGGTCAATTCTCCAAAAGTAATCAATCGGTTCGCCATCAAAGGCAATCCCTCGATAGAAGTTGGTCTCAATGAGTGGTTTGATCTGTCCGTTGAAAAAGCCCAGTTCTTCAGACACCCCTTGCTGACTGAGATGGGACTGGCTCCAAAAGGTACGAAACGCTGCTTTGGAAGAGTCAAGGTCTAGGTGCGATCGCATTAAGCTCTTGATCCGCTCCAACGTTCCAGACTTGCCTGCCGTCTCAAAGGGATTTTCGTCAACTATTGCCTCACTCTGATTCTGCAACTCCAGCAGCAGAGCTTGAACTTCAGGGGACTGCAATCCAGTTTCAGCAATCTGAGATTCCAATAAAGCTACTGTCTCTAAATAGGCTGTCGTAGTTCTTTCAAGCTGCATTCCCTTAAAAGTAGAGCCATACCAAACTGTTAATTCAGGAGACAGCTTCAGATAAACATCTCGAAACCGCACATAGCTCAGGTCAAACAACACCAGCACCAGATTTGTTAGGGCAAGCAGCGCCATGAAACGCTCGAACCATAGCCCTTTACGGCGACGAGGGGGGTGTTTTTTCGGTAGGGCAAGCACAGCCATAAGGGTTGCGACAGAACTTAGGAAAAGGTCAAGAGGCCTCTCATACTAATATCTATCCATAGGCATTCCTGAATTCATCGGATGCTCCGTCAACTTTCGCTACACTCAAAATTAAGAACTGTTAACAATAGGGCTAGGAAACCGATGTCGGTTGTGCTTTCTGGGGATAAGTTTTCGAACAGACCGCTGACCAATACCACTTGGTTCTGGCGGGACCAGGCTGTTAACTACGTCAAGGCAGGTAATGGTCAAGCCAATCGTCCTCCCCTACTCCTAATTCATGGATTTGGAGCCTCAACCGACCACTGGCGCAAAAATATTTGGGGTCTCGAAGCAGACTTTGAAGTGTGGGCCATTGACATGCTAGGGTTTGGGCGCTCAGCCAAACCCGACTGGGAATACGGAGGAGCCCTCTGGCAAGCTCAGATCAACGATTTCATTACCGAAGTCATTGGCCGACCTACGGTTTTGGCTGGAAACTCCCTAGGTGGGTATGCTTCCCTCTGCGTTGCCGCTAATCACCCCGAATCAGTCGCTGGAGTCGTACTGCTCAACAGTGCTGGTCCCTTTGAGGAAACGCAGGATCAGGCTCAGGAAGGATCCTTCCGCAGCACAGTTACTAGGGCTCTTCAAACTTTCATGTTGCAACCGCTGCCTAGCTGGATGCTATTTCAATATGTCCGCCAACGCTCCACTATTCGCCGCACATTGGAGCAGGTTTACATGGATAAATCTGCCATTACTGAGCAATTAATTGATGACATTGAACGGCCAGCTAACGATCCTGGAGCAGCACAAGTCTTTGTCTCTGTGTTTAAAGCCCCCCGGGGAGAAACTATTAATAGCTTGCTAGCTAAAATGACGTGCCCAATCCTGTTGCTGTGGGGTGAGGGGGATCCTTGGATGAATAGTCGCGTTCGCAGCGTTCAATTTCGCCAGCATTACAGCAATTTAAAGGAGCATTTTCTTCACGCTGGACACTGTCCCCATGATGAGGTGCCCGACCAAGTTAATGCACTGATCCGAGATTGGGTGCTGAACTTGCCTGGCTAAAGCATCTTTACTCTAGAATCGGGAAACAGCAGAGGTTCTTCGTCAATGGTTTTGGCTCCAGCATGTTTGAAGGAAACCTTTTCGAGAGTACGGCTAGCACTCTCAATCTGAGGGTTCTCTGCACTGTTCTTAGACAGATAGAACTGACATTATTAAAAGTGTAAGGTTTATCTGCTGCCCCATGAACAACCTCCCCCAAGCCTTCTACAGCTGGTATAAAAGTGCGATTCGTAACGAAAAATATCGCTGGGCAATTGTTGTAGGAAGTCTGATTTATCTCCTTTCCCCTATCGACATTTCTCCAGATTTTATACCTATCATCGGTTGGATTGACGACGGTATTATTGCGACCTTACTGGTCACTGAGATCTCTCAAATGGCAGCAGAATTTTTGAAGCAGCGTAAGCGTCCACTCGCAACCGATGAAACGAGCTCTCTAGAAGAGCCTGTCATTACGATTGACGCTCGCTAATCTCCTTTCTCTTGACCTGACTGAATCTAGATCCTCAAAATTCAGATCCTCGAAACTCGGGGATCTTTTTTATTACGATCTCTTCCATGAATTCAATCAAACCAACTCGGGCTGAGATTTTAGCCGCTTACGGCAGGGTTGTCCCTGACATCATTGCCCCCGATCTTAAAGTGCTTTTTTGTGGCATCAATGCCAGTCTTTACAGTGCTGTTGTGGGGCACCATTTCGCCCGCCCTGGTAATCGTTTTTGGAAGGCGCTACATGGAGCGGGGTTTACCGACCGTTTGTTTAGTCCCTTTGAAGATGAGAAGCTCCTCAACTACGGCTACGGTGTCACCAATATTGTCGCCCGTGCAACAGCAAGAGCTGATGAGCTTGAGCCGTCAGAACTTCTGGAAGGGAGAGATATTTTGTCGTTCAAAGCTCAGCAATTTAAGCCTCAGTGGTTAGCTATCTTGGGGGTGAGTGCTTATCGTGTTGCGTTTCAGCACAAGAAAGCAACTCTTGGCCCACAAGACTTAACTTTGGGCGACACCAAAATCTGGGTGTTGCCCAATCCCAGTGGCCTTAATGCTCACTATCAAATTGAAGCATTGCAGCGGGTTTATCGCGAATTGTTTGAAGCTTTATAAGCAGTACTTTTTCAGAGGTAGGTTTAGCAGAGGATAAATGACTTCACGTCAGGATCTCCAGCAAAACCTGCTCTCTTTTGATGGATGCGATCGCACTTCTGCCTGCGCCACAATCGCTCCAGTAAACTGTACATGGTATGTCTGAGTTCATTCGGTCATTTACCTTTCTGCTGACGCTGCTCAATCCTTTCTTGATCGTCGTCTACCTGACGGACATCATGCGCAAACTGGACTATGAGCACTTTGCCGCTGTTCTAATCAGGGCAGGAATAATTAGCAGCCTGGTCTTTTGCCTTTTTAGCATTGTTGGAGATGCGATCTTCTCCCAGGTCGTTCAGGCTCAGTTCGCCTCATTTCAAATTTTCGGTGGCGTTGTTTTCCTGATTATTAGCCTGCAATTTATCTTCAAAGGCAACGCCGCGATCTCAGCACTTCGGGGAGATTCTGGCAATGTGGCAGGTGCGATCGCAATGCCCGTCTTCATTGGACCTGGGACGATTAGCGCCAGCGTTTTAGCTGGGCAAAACCTTAAGGCTCCGGCAGCAATTATGGCTATTTTTCTAGCGGTGGGACTGTCTGTTGGCATTATTCTGCTGCTTAAGCGGTTGCACGACCACGTTCAAGCCCGAGACAGCCGCCTTATTGAAGGCTATGTCAACATCGCTGGACGAGTCACAGCACTTTATGTCGGTACCATTGCTATTGAGATGGTGATGCGAGGTCTACAAACCTGGACAGCGAAGTTTTAGACAACACGTTATTCACACCGTTCAAAGCCTCATAATTCAAGAAGTTCCTGTTCTGAGAAGTGACCATGGCTGCACGCAACGTTTTGGGTGGCGAGTTGGAATGCTGCTGCACCTCACCGATGACTGGCTTTTACCGGGATGGCTTTTGTAGCACCGGGGGCGGCGATGTGGGTGCTCACGTCGTCTGTGCTCAAGTCACCGCTGAGTTTTTGGCTTTTACTAAAGCTAGGGGCAACGACCTTTCAACGCCTGTTCCCGCCTTCAGCTTTCCGGGGCTAAAACCAGGCGATCGCTGGTGTCTCTGTGCTTCCCGCTGGAAAGAGGCGCTAGATGCCGGAGCTGCCCCTCCTGTCGTGTTAGAGGCTACTCACGCCCTTGCCCTAGAGTACGTTTCTCTAGATGAGCTAAAGCAGCACGCTGCTAAACCACTCTAACTGCTGTACCACTGACCGCAACCATCAGCATATTGCCGCCATTATTGATTTCTAGAGATTCGTAGTCAATATCGATAGCAATGATGGCGTTTGCTCCCAATTCTTGGGCTGCCTGAGTCATCTCCTTAATGGCCGTGTTCCGAGCTTGGCGCAAGGATTTCTCATAAGCTGCCGAGCGCCCGCCAACAATATCTCGAACACTGGCAAAGAAATCCTTGAAGATATTGGCTCCGAGAATTGCCTCGCCGTTCACCAAGCCACAGTATTGAACAATTTGTTTGCCTTCTACAGTAGGGCCAGTCGTTACAATCATGCACATCCCTCAGAACGCTATTGACCTTTGAATGCTACTGAATATAAATGCTTTAGCCTCTGTAGGTTTGGAGGTACGTGCTGCCCCTAAAGCATGCGCATACTCAGATCTAGCCAGGTTGAGCGGGTAATCGGCGCGCTACTGGAAATGTAATCGACTCCAGTTTCTGCAACTGCCCGAATTGTCTCCAACGTGACGTTTCCCGATGCCTCAATTTTGATTCGATCATTAGCCTGACGAATCCGTTGTACAGCTTGCTTCATCTGAGCCAGAGGCATATTGTCCAACATAATGATATCGGCACCGTAAGCTAGGGCTTCCTCCACCTGCTCCGGTGATTCCGTTTCAACCTCGATTGTCAAAGGGTAAGGCAACGTCCTGCGAATTTGGGTAATGGCTGCGCCAATTCCGCCTGCTGCTGCAATGTGATTGTCTTTGATCATGACGCCATCGTCCAAACCCATCCGGTGGTTTCTGGCACCCCCTACCAAAGTCGCGTACTTCTCCAACACCCTTAGTCCTGGCGTGGTCTTGCGCGTGTCCACCAGTTCTGCTGAAAGGTCGGCAATCTGATCGACATATTTTCGAGTCAAGCTTGCAATACCGCTGAGCCGCATCGCCAAATTCAAAGCAACCCGTTCTCCCGTCAGTAAGGCTGGCAAGGGAGCCTTGATCCGGGCAATTTCAGTACGGGCTTCACAAAAGCTTCCCTCACGGACCTTGCTCTCAAAGACTACTCGGCTGTCCAAAAGCTGAAAGACTCGCTGAGCCACTGGCAATCCAGCAACGACGCCAGCTTCTTTAGCAATCCAAACGGCTTCTCCTGGAGCATCCACAATTTCAGTTAGGCCGCTAGTGGTGCGATCGCACCGTCCGATATCCTCCCTTAACCAACTTTCTAGTAGAGGATCCAATACAACTGCAGGCGGCAACATAGCTTACTGTCCAAGCACTCCCCTCCCAGCATAGGCTGAGAACCGCTTCCTTAAAGGACTTTAGCCCACCCGTAATCCGTCTAACCTAATCAACACCCAATCCCAAATCCATGTGCTATCGTAGCTAGTAATGCTGTCAAGGCTCAGCAGAGATCCCTTCAAGATTGACCGCTTAGGATTTAAGGAGGTGATGCCCATGTCAGAGAGTAGTAAATGCATGGGTCTTCAGGTTGTAGCTAGCCGGCTGTGCGCCGGGGCTGTTCTCTAGGAGGTTAGTGTTATTTCTTCGGAAGTAGCATTCGCTTTTATAGCTGGCTGATTAGGGTTCCTCCCGGCAGTCAGGCTCAACCAAGACCCGCTACACCGCTTCCACCTTTTGAAGGCAACCGCTTTCCCCAGGTGGAAGCGGATAGTCTTTTAAAGAGACCTCTTCATCCAAGGGAAACTCTCTTATGGCTCACCTTGTTAGTGAAGCAGAAGCACAGCTCAAGTTAAGTCAGCTACCTAACTGGGTTTTAGAAAACAGCACTCTGAAGACAACTCGATCATTTGAAGACTTTATAGAAGCAATTAATTTTATTAACAGGCTAGTTGAGCCGTCTGAGGCTGCAGGCCATCACCCTGACATCTGTATCTCATACAACCAGGTCACTCTTAGCCTCACTACCCATGATGCAGGTGGGCTAACCGACAAAGACTTCGAAATGGCCGCGACCCTCTCAAAAATCTCCTAAGCAGCTACCAATAGCCACTCTCCTGGAACATTCTTTTGGTGTAGCCAGTCAGCTTTATTAAATACAGTCTCTAGCCTATCTGAAATTGATCTGCTAGTATCAACGAAACTGCGCATAACGATCAGAAACCATCAAAGTGTTTCAAAACTTCTTGAAGTGTCGTCATGAGCTGTTTAGTTTGCTCTTTGGCCTTGGTCGTAGATGTCAAACTTTATAAAGGTGTGAGGAGAGATAAACCACAATGACTAAACTTTTCTGGCAATCTTTGCTAGCTGCCCCTGCTGCACTTGGTGCAGCTCTAGCACTTTCCGGTGCAGCCGTCGCAGCCCAATCCGCTCCTGTTGAAGCCGCTTCTCCTGAAGTTGCTCCCGTTAGCGTTACCGCTCTTGAGCAAGAGCCCGTTCAACTGGCTCAGATCACCAGCGTTTCCCAGCTCTCTGACGTTCTTCCCTCTGACTGGGCTTACCAAGCGCTGCAGAGCCTCGTTGAGAACTACGGTTGTATCCAGGGTTATCCTGACCGTACCTTCCGTGGCAACAGCCCCTTGACTCGTTATGAGTTCGCTGCTGGCTTAAACGCTTGCTTGGACGTTATTGCTCAGCTCATCGCTCAAGGTCCTGGCGCTGAGGAAGACCTCGCTACCATTCGTCGCTTG
The DNA here is from genome assembly GCA_036702855.1 of Trichocoleus sp. GTDB lineage: Bacteria > Cyanobacteriota > Cyanobacteriia > Phormidesmidales > Phormidesmidaceae > JACVSF01. Next base: position 18,385 of record DATNQF010000123.1, read on the forward strand.
CAGGAAGAGTTCCAAGCTGAACTCAACACCCTGCGTGGTCGTGTCGATGCACTTGAAGCTGACGTTGCTGAGCTCGAAGCAAACCAATTCTCCACCACCACCAAGCTACGC
>DATNQF010000039.1:0-30571 GCA_036702855.1 Trichocoleus sp.
CAGAAGCGAATTAAGAACTACTAAAGAACTCTTTTGGATAGCGTCTTTGCATTCTTTTGGCATTTCTTGAAACTTTTAATTAGGTGATGTCGTGGTTATTTCAACCGCTCAGGCTGAGGAAAAACTCAACAAATTTGAAAAGTTCAAAGCAGAGAAAGATGGGCTTGTCGTTAAGGACGAGCTGGAGCATTTTGCTCAGGTCGGTTGGGAGGCGGTAGATGAAACGGACCTGACTCATCGCCTCAAATGGCTTGGCATCTTTTTCCGCCCTGTGACTCCTGGTAAGTTCATGCTGCGTCTGCGGCTACCCAGCGGCATTTTAAGCAGCTATAAAATGCGAGTCCTGGGCGACATTATTCAGCGCTATGGCGAGGACGGCAGTGCTGACATTACAACTCGCCAAAACATTCAGCTACGGGGCATTCGCTTGGAGGATATCCCCGACATTTTCCAACGACTGAAAAATGCTGGCATGACCTCGGTGCAGTCCGGCATGGATAACGTTCGCAACATCACAGGCTCTCCGGTGTCGGGCATCGATGCCAACGAACTGATTGACACCCAGGGCTTAGTGCGAAAGGTGCAGGACATGATTACAAACAATGGTGAAGGCAATCGTGCTTTCACCAACCTGCCCCGTAAATTCAATATCGCTATTGAAGGCGGTCGGGACAACTCCGTCCATGCCGAGATTAACGACATTGCTTTTGTGCCTGCCTACCGAGAGGGCATTTTGGGTTTCAACGTCGTGGTAGGGGGCTTTTTCTCAGCGCGTCGGTGCGAAGCAGCAATTCCGCTCAATGCTTGGGTAACCCCTGATGATCAGGTGGTAGAGCTGTGTCGGGCTATCTTGGAAGTCTATCGGGACAATGGCCCACGGGCAAATCGACAAAAGGCCCGCTTAATGTGGCTAATTGATGAGTGGGGGCTAGAGCGTTTTCGGTCGGAGGTCGAAAAGGCCCTAGGACAACCCCTTCTGTCGGCAGCTCCTAAGGACGAAATTGACTGGGATAAGCGGGATCACATCGGTATCTCTGCCCAGAAGCAACCCGGCCTAAACTACGTTGGCCTTCACATTCCAGTAGGGCGACTACAGGCAACAGATTTGTTTGAGCTGGCCCGGTTGGCTGAAGTCTATGGGAGTGGCGAAGTGCGCCTCACCGTAGAACAGAACATTTTGATTCCCAACATTCCCGATTCGCGCCTGTCCACATTTTTGAAAGAGCCGATCCTAGAGCAGTTTTCTATCAATCCATCCCCGCTCTTGCGATCGCTAGTCTCTTGCACTGGGGCTCAGTTCTGCAACTTTGCCCTAGTGGAAACCAAGCAACGGGCAGTCGCATTGGCCCACGCCCTCGACGCTGAACTGACGCTGCCCCAACCTGTTCGTATTCACTGGACTGGGTGTCCAAACTCTTGCGGACAGCCTCAGGTTGCCGATATTGGCTTAATGGGAACCAAGGTGCGCAAAGCAGGTAAGACGCTAGAGGGTGTTGACATCTACATGGGCGGAAAAGTCGGAAAGGACGCCCATCTAGGGGAGCGAGTCCAGCAAGGTGTACCCTGCGAAGATTTGCAGCCCGTTCTGCGCGAGTTGCTGATTGAGCATTTCAACGCTCAGCCCCGCTCAGCCTCAACCGCTTCTCTGAATGGGTCTGCTTTAAACGGCTCCCTTTCTGTAACCCTATCCTGACCACCAGTTGCAGGATCCCCTCCAAATCCTCTCAGCTTGCTAATGCAAAAAGAAATCCCTGCCAAAGCCGAGCCTCGCAGGGGTACACACACGCAGTTTTCATTCACTAGGAGACTAGCACAAGTTGGCTGAGAGGTTGGGGTCTGTGAAGCAGCTCTACAAAATACTCCATATTGCAGCATTTTGTAGACTCACAACTTTGCAGACTCACCGCTCTACTGGTTGGTTAAACCCGATTTGAGGTCGCCACCTAGAAGCTGAGCCGGACAATCTTAGTCGGATTTGTTTTTAGGGCAGCGGACACCCTTTTCTGCCCTCCACGCCGTTTTTTCCATCCTCGCAATTTGCATTTGCCCTTCCATGCCTGAACCCACAAAAACGCTGTGCCCTTACTGTGGTGTGGGCTGTGGTCTCGAAGCCCTACCCCCTGCTCAACCCAAGCGCCCGATTAACCGTGACAGTGAGGGTACCCCCGTCTGGCAAACGCGGGGCGATCGCAACCATCCCTCTAGTAAAGGCCAAGTCTGTGTCAAAGGGGCAACGGTGGCCGAGTCCTTAGACAAGGATCGACTGAAGTACCCCATGATGCGGTCAACCCTCGATGAGCCTTTTCATCGGGTTTCTTGGGATGAGGCTCTCAGTGCGATCGCACAGCGTATTCAAGGGGTACGGCAGATCCAAGGGCCGGATGCACTTTGTATGTATGGGTCAGGCCAGTTTCAAACGGAGGACTACTACGTAGCCCAAAAGCTGATGAAAGGCTGCTTGGGCACCAACAACTTTGATGCAAACTCGCGCCTGTGCATGTCTTCGGCTGTAGCAGGGTATCTCCAAAATTTTGGCTCAGATGGTCCCCCCTGCTGCTACGACGATCTAGAGCTGACCGACTGTGCTTTTTTAGTCGGTACCAACACAGCCGAATGTCATCCCATTATCTTTAACCGTTTCAAGAAGTATCACAAGAAAAACCGTCACGTTAAGTTGGTGGTCGTAGATCCCCGCCGGACGGAAACTGCCGCCCAAGCCGATCTTCATCTGGCTATTCGGCCCGGTTCTGACATCACCCTGTTCAACGGCATTGCCCACCTGCTCTTGCGATGGCAGAAGCTAGAACCTGATTTCATTGATGAATGCACCAATGGGTTTACGGCCTATACCGAGGTTATTCGGCACTACGCCCCTGATGTAGTAGCAGAGCGGTGTGGTATTCGGCTCGAAGATTTAGAGACAGCAGCCCAGTACTGGGCTGAGTCATCGCGTGTACTCTCTCTCTGGTCAATGGGGCTCAACCAATCCTCTGAGGGCACTGCTAAGGTCTGTAGCTTGATCAATCTGCACCTCATGACGGGGCAAGTCGGTAAGCCAGGGGCAGGCCCCTTCTCGCTCACAGGGCAGCCCAATGCGATGGGTGGGCGAGAAGCAGGCGGCTTATCTCACCTACTTCCTGGCTATCGGTCGGTGAAAAATCCCGACCACCGACGGGAAGTGGAGCAAGCATGGCAACTTCCCCCTGGCAGTATTGCGGCTGAACCGGGATTGGCGACCTGGGAGATGATGCTAGCCCTAGAACAAGGCCAGGTTGGCTTTCTATGGATTGCAGCGACCAATCCAGCGGTGAGCCTGCCGGATATCGAACGGACTAAAGCCGCCTTACGCAGCTCTCCCTTTACCGTCTACCAAGAAGCCTACTACCCTACCGAAACTGCTGCCTTTGCCCATGTGTTGCTACCCGCAGCCCAGTGGAGCGAAAAGACAGGGGTCATGACCAATTCCGAACGCACCGTAACCCTGTGCAGGGCGTTTCGTCAGCCAGTCGGTGAGGCTAGGGCCGATTGGGAAATCTTTGCTGAAGTGGGTCGTCGACTAGGATTTGAGCAACAGTTTGCCTTTACCCATGCAGCAGACGTGTACGCCGAATTTACTCAACTGACCCGCCAACGCCCGTGTGATGTCACCGGGATAAGTCACCAACGCCTGGCAGAGGTCGGTCCTATTCAGTGGCCCTGCCCCGAAAAAGAGACCGCTAGTACGGCAGCCTCTAAACACGATAAGCGGCTCTACACAGACTTTCGTTTTCCCACGCCGGATGGACGCGCTCGCTTTGTGCCGTTTTATGAAAAGGGATTGGCTGAGCCACCAGATCCGACTTACCCATTTGTGCTGACGACAGGACGGCTATACGGCCACTGGCATACTCTGACCCGCACAGGCCGTATCGAAAAGACTCGCAAACTTCATCCAGAGCCTTTTCTGGAGGTGAATCCTAAAGACGCACAAAAACTGATGGTGCAATCTGGAGAATGGGTCGAAGTGCGATCGCGCCGAGGGACTCTGCGCTTAAAGGCCTTGGTCACCCAAAATATCCGTCGGGGCACTGTCTTTGTTCCTATGCACTGGGGTAGTTTGTGGGCTGATGATGCCGAGTGTAACGTCCTCACCCACCCTGAGCGCTGCCCAATCTCTCTAGAACCAGAACTCAAAGCTTGCGCGGTGCAGGTTATTCCCGTAGCTAAAAGTCAATCTGCGCTTCAAGATTCTGTTCCCAAATATACGGACACTTCTCACGACAACTCTTTACCGGAGCAACCTCCATCGACTATTCTCTCAGGAGTGCTCCAGCACTGACTCTAAGGGGAAGAACCAATGCGTGGCTGGATTCATAGGGTGTCTCAGGAAACACAAGACGAAGCTTTTCTTAAGCGGCTTGGCCAGTTTGAGGGGATTGTCTCCAAAATACTTTCCCTAGCAATGGTGGCCGTAATTCTGGTCATTGTCTTTGACCTATTTGTGGTTCTTTGGACGGCGCTTAGAGTGGCCCCAGCCAACGGCTTCTTCGGCAAAACAATCAGCGAAATTTTTGGTTTGTTCCTGAGTGTGCTGATTGCCCTTGAAATTATGGAGAACATTACCGCCTACCTGAAGAAGCACGTTGTGCAGGTAGAACTGGTCATTGCGACTGCCCTAACAGCGGTTGGCCGAAAACTGGTCATATTAGACCTCGATAAAGTTTCAGGCACCAGCTTGCTTGGACTTGCGATCGCAGTTTTCTCCCTCTCCATTAGCTATTGGATTATCCGCCAAACCCATCGGTAATCAAACTTTCAACCAGATTAAGCTTCTCAGAAATAAAATTTTCAGGAACCCATCGACTCATTTCGGGTCTACTGAGACATCGGATGTCTGAAAGCGAACTGTGAAGTAATACACTTCTCAGGAGCTTCACAAAATCTTGATTTATTTCAAGGATTGGGCAAGCCCTCTCCTGCATACTTTCCTGTCTTACCCTAAACCACTAGTATCTAGGGGCATCTACCACTGCTTAAGGAGAAGAGCAGCCTTGGTAACCATTCCTGAGATGACTCGTCAAGAAACAATGCCCTGTTTAGATAATTCCAAGGAAATTGCCGTTCCCGAGGTCGTCCTCTACCCAACGGCTAACATCACAGAAAGCCATCCCCATCCCTCAGTTAACAGCCTACTTAAGCGCGGGATTGATATTCTGGGTGGACTGGTAGGTCTAACCCTCACTGGCCTGGTTGCAGTTCCCGTAGCCTTAGCGATTCAACTAGACGATCCTGGTCCTATTTTCTATAGCCAGATTCGGTGTGGGTACCAGGGCCGTCCCTTCCGCATCTGGAAGTTTAGGTCAATGGTCTGTAATGCCGACAAGCTGAAGCATCTCGTTGAAAATCAGGCCCAAGGACTCATCTTCAAAAATGAAAACGACCCTCGAATTACTCGGATCGGTCGCTTTTTGCGCCGCACCAGCTTGGACGAGCTCCCTCAGTTCTGGAATGTTCTCAAGGGCGAGATGAGCCTAGTAGGAACCCGGCCTCCCACACTAGACGAAGTGAATTGCTACGAGCCGCATCACTGGCAACGGCTCAACGTCAAAGCGGGAATGACAGGTGAATGGCAGGTTAAGGGCCGCTCTAACGTCAAAGACTTTGAAGCCATTGTTCAGATGGACCTGATGTACCAGAAGCACTGGTCTATCAAATACGACCTGCAATTAATCCTGCAAACTATCAATAGTGTTTTGAAGCGTAGAGGAGCCTGTTGAGCAGCCAGCATTCACAACCCACTTCCACTTCTTTTTCGGCCTTTATCACAAACAAACCCTGTCCCGGTAGTTGGGGCAGGGTTTCATTTTTAAGAGGGCTAATGTCCTCTTTTAAGAGGGCTAATGTCCTCTAACGTTGAGGTCTATTAGCGGGGGCGGGGGCTGCTTGTCCCTGTTGTCCCTGCTGCGATCGCAAAAACTGCACCACTTCAGAAGAGGGAAACAGTCTAACTTGCCTCAGCTGAGCGTCGAGTTCATTATCACCCGTAGTAGACATTGCTGCTAGCAACCACTCTAGAGAAAGCACCTCGATCGAAATTTGCCCAGCATCTGTAGGATTTTCCTGAGAATAGCGATCTAGCAATGACTGCAAGTCTGCTCGGGAGAAAAACATGGGAAGTGAGGACTGCCCATTTTGCGTAATGGTTAGATAAGGGCCGTCTGCTCCCTTCCGTGCAAAGAACAGGGGAACGCCTCGGAAGTCATCCTGAATCGAGGTCGCTGCCTCCAATTCCTGCTCATCTGGGAAATACATGATCGGAGGTGGACTGTTGCCCTCCGCTGACTCTACCTCCTGAAAGAGGGTTCCTAAGTCAACCAAGGCAATCTTAGCGTTAGCGTCTTGCTCACGAGCACGACCCAGAAAAGATTCAGCCGCCTGGCTATCTAGAAAAGCGACCGGCACTTTGACTTCTTGCTCATCGCTTGAAGCAGACGCGGTCAAGGGCTGACCTTGGGCATTCACAATCAGAAATACCGGCACCTGCTGAAGCTTAGTGACAATCTGGTCTTCCGGTAGAGCCTGTGCAATTCGAGGAGATACCCACCCGGCTCCCGTTAAAGCTAACGTGGCCAAGCCACCAACAGCCAGAGAACGAAACAGTTTTTTCATAACATCCCAACATTCACGTATTAGAAGCGCAGTAGGAGAACTCTTTGACAAAGCGAGTTGTGCCCCAACTCTGCCAATAGCCAAACTTTCTAGACTAGATAGACTGAGCCAAACACCCAGGAGCAGTCTCTGACTATCCGGTGCATCATACAACGAGATAATGGACGCTAAAAAGCAGAGCCAAAGTTCCTGCGGGTCTAGCTTATAGATTCATTCTGTTCTGTGACTAATCGGGATGACAGGATTCGAACCTGCGACATCCTGCTCCCAAAGCAGGCGCGCTACCAAGCTGCGCTACATCCCGTTAAACTCGTAAATAGTATAGCTTGCTTTTGTCCTTTGTCGGCAGTATTCACTCATGCGATCGCACTCATGGAACATACAAGAGCTGCCAGGACTGGCACCAGAGTTCCAGCAAAAGCTGGCTGAGTGCGGTATTGAAACTACAGGCCAACTGCTCCAGCGTAGCAGAACCATCTCCCAGCGCCAATCCTTGGCCCGTCAACTTCACCTGCCCCTACGGTATGTCAATAAGTGGTTTGCCCTAGCCGATTTAGCACGGATCCCCAGCGTGGGGTGTCAGTACAACGGCTTGCTGCTCCACGCTGGAATTATCTCAGTTGCCCAACTGATTGAAGTTCCCTTAGGAACGCTCCATGCACGGTTACGCCGTCTACAGGTTGCTACCCTACAGCGGTCGGATCTCTGCCCTGATCCCGGTCAAATCGCCGTCTGGCTCAAGGAGGCTCGCCAACTGCCCGCACTGTAAGGGATACAATCGCTTTCCTAAACTCCTCTAACAAAACGGTCCTTTTAACAGGACTGATTGAGTTTACTCTGGATACCAGAACATGCCCTTAATGCCTTCCGGATCAGGCATAAACCCTAGCCCTCGGTAGAAGTCCACAACATGAGGATCAGCGAATAGCGTCACGTTACTGATGTCCTCACTGCGCAGCTTCTTGATCAACTGCTTCATCAAGACCTTGCCCAGGCCTTGTCCCTGAAAGTCTGGATGAACCACTACATCCCAGATGGTGGCATTAAAGGCATGATCGGAGGTGGCTCGGGAAAAGCCAATCAGGCGACGTCTACCCGCCCGCTGCTCCCACATTGTCACAACAAGGAAGCTGTGCTGGATTGCCTTTTTCACCTTGCGAATAGGACGTCTAGCCCATCCTACTGCGCTGCACAATTCTTCAAGCTCGTAGAGATCAATGTCCCGGTCTGTACTGAAAAAAATCCGGGCACTGCCATCATCGCTCTGTACCTCCGCCAAAACAGTGCTTGACTGGGTTGACTTAGGAGTCGAAGGCGTGTCTGCGTTAATGAACAAACTTTTCCAAAAACCCATGCCGGCGCTGATGATGTAGATACAAGGTCAGGAGCATTACTAAACTAGTATATCCCTTTAAAATCCTGTGCTCTCCCGGAAACTTCTACCAGAACCCTCCAAATCGTCTTACAAAAAGGTAATTTTCTGGGAAACCTGATAAATAGAGATGTAGACCGCCGTTGCGGCATAAAGAGGACCATTCAGATTCCAGGGCGCAATTTTTCGTCGCTACTCAACAGCCCAATGTTACCGTGACGTCCATAGAGTTCCTAGCCTCCCCAATGACTGCTGGCTTAAAATCCTCGACTCTCGAACTGCTTAAACGCTTCAACCGGGCGTTTCCGCAGTTCTATGAACAATTTGTCAGCAGTGAGATTCAGCTTCAAAATCTGCGTCTGGCCTACCAGCTCTACCGCAGCAAAAAGGCCGTTATCGAAATTAAGCCGGAGAGCAATCGAAGTGCCCTCCACTTTGCTTACCGCAATCAATCCTTTCTACTGAGCGATATTTTTGGTGTCCTAGCAGCTTATGGCCTGACCATTCACAACCTCAGTCTCTACGGCCAGATCTATCCCCCTATGCTGGTGTTTATCAAGCTAGTCGTTTCTCGGGGGGGGAAAGCCTTGACTGGTCAAACCTCAGAGAACGTCTGCCGAGCCATTCGAGAGGCCCTAGCCGGTCGCTTTGAGGTGGAGGAAATGTTAACCGTAGAATTCAACTTAGATGCCGGGCTGGAGCAAGTTGAAACTGAGTTCTACGTCGATCCTGTCTTTCATCTACCGGCTTTACTGATTGAAGCAGACAACCAACCCGGTCTTTTCTACAAGGTGATGTATGCGATTTGGCAGGAGGATTTGTTGGTAGTCAACGCCAACCTACTAGTATGGCGGGGCCGAACGCGGCTTATTCTCTATCTCCTAGGACCAAACGAAAGCCTGATTCCAGAGTACCTAGGTCAGAAAATTGCCGAGGGTGTCCGATACCGTCTACTGGGCAAGAGCTAGCCACCAGGAGGTCGCCAATTCGGGTTAGGATCAAGGGATGCCCAGCATTATCATTCGGGGAGTTCCCCACAGCTACAGTCTAACCACACCCCAAGACTTCTCCCAAACGCTGGTGTTTATCCACGGTTGGCTACTGAGCCAGCATTACTGGCTGCCTGTGGTTGATCGGCTGAACTCCACCTTTCAATGCTTGAGCTACGATTTGCGAGGCTTTGGCCAGTCTACTGAGGGGCTAGATGATTATCAAGCTGAGGTTCCGCAGTTAGCTCAACAGTTAGGCGCTTCCTATTCTCCCTTCAGTCTGGCGGCCTATGCTCGGGACTTAGGCAGTCTGCTTGAACAACTCAACCTTGATAAAGTTTGGCTGGTTGGGCATTCCCTAGGGGCTAGTATTGCACTTTGGGCCGCCTATTGCTATCCACAATGGATTGCTGGCGTTGTGTGTATAAACGCAGGCGGCGGCATTTACTTGAAGCAGGAATTTGATCGGTTTCGCCAAGCAGGACAACAGATTGTTCGATTTCGGCCGCAATGGATGCGCTATTTACCCCTTGCAGATTTCGCCTTTGCTCGCATGATGGTAGCTCAACCCCTAGCCCGGCGGTGGGGTCGGCAGCGCCTGATTGATTTTTTGCAAGCTCATCCTGACGCTGCCCTAGGCTCCCTATTAGAATCGACGACTGAGGAGGAAGTTCACCTACTACCCAGAATCGTTTCTCGCCTGAACCAGCCAGTCTATTTTCTAGCAGGAGAGCGTGACCAAGTCATGGAAATGAAGTTTGTACGGTACCTTGCTAGCTTCCATGCTCTTTTTGAGTCGGGTCAGGAAATAGTCGTGGAATTACCTGACTGCGGACATATCGCCCTACTTGAGTGCCCAGATCTGGTTGTAAAAAACCTAAAAGACGTATTGAGTCAGCATTCATAAAGCAGAGAGGCTCGGAATTTAAGACAATCGATTGCTGATCTCGAAAAAATCAAAGGGAAAAATCCTTTAAACGCAGAGAAGGTACCGACGACTGGCCGTGTTTCGTCTCGGTACCTTCTCTGGTTCGCTCCTCACACACGTACATCAGTATAGGGTACGAGTTTCTGCTTGTCACCCCTTTACATCCTCCTAAACGGTTAGTTTTCCTTATATGAAATCCGTTGCAAGAACGAGAGCGCCTTAAAGGCTTTCTACCGCTGGGCATCCTAAGCGACTCTCAAGAAGGTGCTTAAGACTTTGTCTGACTGCTTGCAATACTAGGTTAGGATAAACAGCCGCAAGACTATTTAGGTTAATCCCCTTGAGCCACAAGTAAACCGCCTCACTAAGCGCATACCCTCGCTGACCTAGGGTGTGATGCGAACTCAGTTCATAGAGGCCATCTACCAAGTGAGTCAAAGCCCAAATGACCTTATGGGTCTCGAAGTCCAAACTCTCTAACATCATCACGTCTGCCTCAGGGGCTGCGAAGGCTAAGCCTGTAGTTGTAGGATCCCCTGAAGACTTGAGCGCTGAAGGGTGGGCAACCTGCAGGAGACCAACACTGCGAGCATGAATATGTTGTATAAACCCTAATGGCGACAGCCCTAAAGATGAGCTGGTAGAGCACTGCTTGACCTTAAACTGTGAATTAGGTAGAGCTAAAAGCTCTGCTGGGGGCCAAGCTTCAGCTTGATTGAGAAGTTTCAGCCAGTGGAGCAAGGCAGACTCACTTAGTTGCAGCCCTAGATGTCCTCCAGTGCTTACAGTGGGCTTAACTCCCCGCAAAATAGAGTGCGTGGAAGCAGGCAGGGAAAGAGCGTACTGGGTTGACTCAGAGAAAGCACATACCTGAGCGAAATTTTCCGCCAACTGACTTAGACAGCTTTCCAAAGACTGATTACACTGGGCGGAGAGTTGCAAAGGCAATGGGGATGCATATTCCAGTGGATAAATCTGTCGCCTTAGCTGAGGGGCAGTCTGTACCCCTAACTTACTTAAATAATGCTGGTCATCCATGTGTTTAAGGGTGTCCTCTTCGCTTCCATGCAACTGGGTAAAGAACTGCAAAATCACAGCATTTAGTGACTTTTGCAACATCTCTTTGAGCGAAGAATATGTCATGCAGGATGAAAAATTTTGCTGCTAAAACGTCAGTTTTTCCCAGACAGAGAAGCAGAGTGTACGGATCTAGTCAAGGGCAAGGCTGGTCTAATCTTTGCCTGAAGGTTAGGAAATTAAGGGAAAAATACGGAGTCTTGTTTTAGTATTAAGGGTGTTTCTGAGTTATTACTCGGGTTTTAAGGCTGCGTTCACTCGCTTGTTCCCTAGAGACTGTTTTAGGGTTTTTATTGCAAGATTCGTTAGAACGGATGGTTAAAGCCCCAGCGCTTTATTAAGGCAGTGCCTTCAAATCGTCACCTCCGTAAGGTAAATAGGGTCTCCTTTAGAGACTCCCTTTGATTTTGCAGTTATCGCCCCCGATCTCCAGCCATGTTTTCATCATCGCAACCCGACAGTAGCGCTCGCCCTTTTCTAACCTGGCAACGGATTACGGACTGGGCTCAAGAGCATTATCGAACACGAACATTCAATAAGGATGAGCGAATTCCTGCTCGGCCAGGACTATTGTATTTGGTGCAACGAGGGGCAGTGCGTTTGGTAGGAAATGCCCAACTCAGTGCCACTGGTCGAGGTAAAGCAACTCAATCAAGGCTGGCTTTAGCAACTAGTGAAGAAGCTTTTTTGGGGTTTGTTGGTGCAGGCCAACCCTTTGAGATTGTGGCCCAATCGCCTTTTACCTTACAAGGGTTTGCCCATGTGGACCAGACCACAGTTATTTGGCTTTACTGGCACGATCTGGAAAACTGGCCTCATTTCCGCCGTGAAGTGTTAGATGCCTTCCGGTATCAGCACCAGCGAAAGTTGCTCTGGTTAAGCACGTTGGGGCAGCGTCGCACCATCGATCGCTTGTTGGGGTTTCTCACGCTGCTGATTGAAGAGTTTGGTGAGCCCTATGAGGATGGCTACTATTTGCCTTGGCCACTGACTCATGCTCAAATTGGCAGTGCCATTGGCTCGACTCGGGTCACGGTGACTCGCCTGATGGGTAAGCTGCGTCAACGCAATCTGATTCAGATGCATGGAGAGGGTTACCTAGCAATTCCAGCGGGTAGTATCACCCGCCAGCAAGCCTAAAACTTAGGCAACTGGAGGAGCTATAGCCGAGAGAAAAGGCTATACAACAGGCGAAAAAGGGTTGCGATCGCAACCCAAGCCAATGCACTGAGAATAGCCAATGCCAAGACAGTCTGCAAAGAATTGCTGCTGGGTAAAATTGCTCGCAGCGATGGGAGCCAGAGCACAGATCCTAATGTGACTCCGGCAATAATAAGCAGATCAACCCGCTCTATGACCCGCTTCAGCTGTAGGGCAGCTAGCATGCCTAGCAAGAGCAACCATGTGCCACTCCCTAACCAGGTTGTGCCCAACAGACTGAGGCAGGCAATTGCCAACAAACTCCCCTCAAAGCCCGTGAAGGCCGCACCGCCTAAAAACTGAATTAGGGAGAAGGATGGTGCGGTAGTCGCTAGGCTAGCAGCCTTGGGCCGAGCCGCCCGAGATTGAGTAGCGGGAGTTGAGGCAGCTTGGGGGAGCACAGCCTGAGGAGTTGGCAAGGGGGGTGGCTGAAGCGCAGTGGTTTGACGAGAAGGGCTAGCCGCCGCTGCCGAAATGGGGGCAGCAGGGTTTAGTAGCGCCTCCAGGGCTTCCTGGGCAGAGCCGTAGCGCTGGTGTGGGGCAGCCGCCAGAAGCCGATTAAGCACTACAGCCAGCGTTGAGTTGACCTGAGCATAAGGCTCCCACTTCCAGGTATTGTGGTAGCCATCGTAGAGATCCCCTGGAGGTTTTCCAGTTAACAGGGTAATGCAAGTGACTGCCAAAGCATACAGGTCAGTTGAAGGATAGACTGTTCCGCCTGTCATCTGCTCTGGGGGAGCATACCCCATGGAGAAAATACCCGTTGATTTAAGATCTGGGCCACCTGCCTTAGCCACTTGTTTGACAGCACCAAAGTCCAGTAAAAAAAGCTGATTGGTGCGATCGCGCATAATGTTCGAGGGTTTGATATCACGATGAATGGTGCCGTTCTCATGAACAAACTGGAGCACCCGCAGCATTGAAACCAAAATTTCCTGAACTTCTGCCTCAGAAAACGCACCTCGCCTCGCTAACTGATCCTCCAGGTTTTCACCATCAATAAATTCCTGTACCAGGTAAAAATATTCCTCTTCCCGGTCCGGCTGAACTCCAGGTAGCTGGAGCGAGAAGAAGGCAAAGAGATCAGGAATTTGGGGATGACGATTGCCTAACGCCTCCAAAACCGTTGCTTCCCGCTCAAACAGAGCTTGAGCCACCTGTAATTGAGCAGGACTGAGCTGAACCGTCGGTTGAAAAAGTTTGACAACACAAGACCGCAGCGCTGGACTGTAGCGATCACGGGCTAAAAATGCAGTACCAAAGCCTCCCTGCCCCAGCTGCTTTTGAGGTAAGTAGCGCCCTCCTAATATCAGGGGCATCCCACAGGTAATGCAAAATTTCTGCTGCACTGTTTTGAGGGTGTTGCCACTGTCCATGTCCGGAAAAGGGTTTACCGGACGAGGACAAGTAGGCCGCGTGCAGAGAATTTCCATGTAGGAAAAGAAAGGACTAGAACATCAAGACTTTGCAGGAGGGACCTCAAGCGGAGACTGGAACCCTTCTGGCTTGGCCCCATTCTTGCTCCCGTTAGATTTTTTAAATTCTAAAGTTTGATTCGTAAACTGGGGCAAAATCTCTTGGGTAAATGCTTCAGCCGCTTTAGAACGGTAGCGATTGGGATTGAAAATGACAGAAAGGGTGCGATTGACGACGACTGAGTCAATTGTCGTACGGTGCAAAACACCCATCTGCAGCTCTTTTTCAATCGCAGAATTTGATACGAAAGCAACGCCCAGCCCCGACTGCACAGCCGTTTTAATGGCCTCAATCGAGTTTAACTCCATCTCAATGCACAGACGACGTGTCTCGATACCACAGCGAGTGAGCACCTGATCAATCACTTTGCGGATAGTGGACTGAGAATCTAGAGCAATAAACTGTAACTTGTAGAGATCTTCCCGCTGAATCACCTCATTACTCGCTAGGGGATGAAAAACAGGCATAATCAATGCGAGTTCATCTTCGGCGTAGGGAACTATCTCTAATGAGTCCTGTAGTTCTGGAGGCACTTCCCCGCCAATAATGGCTAAATCAACTTGACCATTAGCCACCCCCCACGAAGTCCGTCGCGTAGAATGAACGTGAAGCTGAACTGCAACATCGGGATAGCTCTGACGAAACATTCCGATCATACGGGGTAAGAGATAGGTTCCAGTCGTTTGGCTCGCGCCAACAATCAAGGTTCCTCCTTGCAGGTTCTGCAAATCCTCAATGGCACGGCAGGTTTCCTGACAAAGGCTAAGAATCCGGTCGCCGTAACTGAGCAAGAGGTGACCCGCTTCAGTCAGCTGTGCCCGCCGTCCTCCCCGGTCGAAAAGGGGCACATCGAGCTGGCGCTCAAGGTTTTGTACCTGCAAGCTGACAGCCGGTTGGGACACATACAAGCTGTCCGCCGCCCGTTTAAAGCTGCCCTCTGCTGCGATCGCTTTCAGGATTCGCAGTTGATCCAAAGTAAAAGGAAGGTCAGACATCGGAACTAACCCTAAATGTTAAAAATTCCTGAGACGCTAGGCGAAATGATGGTGACACAACATAACAATCGCACAGATAAGGTACCGACCATCATTCCACCTGGCAAAGGCGGGGCGACCTTGCCCAATCCCATCCCAGGATGTCATCTGCCATCCCTAGATTACTCGGTTCGGGTCGCTGACTGAACACATTGGAACGAAAGCTTAGCTGGTATGAAACGGCAGGTCATTCAGAATTTCCTGAATTTACCGGGTATCGCAGGGGTCGCTTTAATGGATAGCCGTACCCGTCCCTTCTTTTGTGGTCTAGATGCAACTTTAAATTCCCAGCAAAGAGATGCCCTAGCTCAGGGAATTCAGCAAGTTGTCAGTACGACCCCAGTAGAATTTGATGCCTTCTCCTTCCGCTTCAGCGGACGTCAGGCGCACATTTACAAGCTCACTCAAGGGGTGATTTTGCTGGTCCTAACCAGCGATCAGGTGCCCTTTGAGGAGTATGTTTCAGCCTTAAAGCAACTTAGAGTAACGCTAGAAGAGGATTTAGCGAACGCTGTTGCCACTTTCCGCTTACTTGCTGGGTGTGTGACCTTGAGTAACTCGCCCTACTGGGCTGAGGACGGAACTGGAAAAACGTCCAGCCGCGAGTTAGAAACCCCTGTAGCGCCATCGGCTGCCCGGAAGCAGACCGTCCGGTGCGAGGAAATTCTCGCGGCCCTCAATCACCTTACCGACTTCACCACCCAATATCTGGGCAAAGTAATCGTAGCGAACACATGGAAGTCTTCTCGGCCAGACAATCCCTGGTTAATGATCTTTGAAATTGACCGTTCAGGTCATTTCAAGCTCACCCCCCAGGCAGCACAATCGGCTCAAGAGGGTCTTACTCCGGAGCAGCATCAGTGGTTGAAAGACTGGGTACAAGCCTTTGTGGAGCGTTGCAGCAAAATTATCCGTGACTTTACCAAGATCTTGGCGGAGAAAGCGCTGGATCACCATCAACAAACCCTTTTACTATCCCAAGCCCTGTAAACGTTGCCTTCCACCCGGTCAGTGCTGCAGTTTCTATACAGGCTCAGCTTTCCACGTCCTACTTTTAACAATTATCCCAGAGAAGATTTATGGCCAAGACTGTTCGGCTAGAACCCATTGCACAAGAAAGCTCAATTGAGACCAATGGCAACCTTCTGTCTGTTCTTCTAAACAAAGACTTGGACGTCCTGAAGGAATGCGGTGGACGCGGTATGTGTGCCACATGCCATATCTACGTAAAAGAGGGAATGGAGGCCCTTACCCCCATCAACCGTCGCGAACAGCGCACTTTGGAGGTTATTACCTCTTGCAAGCCCAATTCTCGCCTAGCTTGTCAGTCTCGCGTTGTGGGCAATGGAGTGGTGGTCGAACTTCCACCGGGGATGTACGTCAACTCCCTGCAAGATATTGAGGCACTAGTGGGTCGCCGTGCAGACCAAGATTTGCTTCACCCCATTACAGGAGAAGTGCTGGTAGAACAGGGTAAGCTGATTACCCGCTCTACACTTAAGCAGCTCGAAAGTACTGCCAGTTTTAGAGTAGGCGAGTTTTACACCCATAGTAAGGACGTCTAACCGCCATCAAGCTTGGACCTGCAATTTGTCAAGGGCATCAGTAGCCGTCTCAATCGCTACTGACGGGTCTCTGTCAACATTGTTACAGTGGAGTTTCTGCTAATCTAATTCAAACAGATTTGTTGGGTTCTCCCTCTGCCCCGCTATGCAGCTCTCCTCTAAGCTCAATGCCCGTCAGCAACAGGTTCTTTGGGCAACGGTGCGCCGATATGTGGCAACCGCTGAACCCGTTGGTTCGCAGGCGCTTGTTCAGGAATACAACCTCAAGGTTAGTCCAGCAACGGTCCGGAATGCCATGGGTTTTCTGGAGAAATCTGGTCTGCTCTACCAGCCCCATACCTCCGCTGGACGGGTGCCTTCTGATTCTGGCTACCGCCTATATGTTGATCAGTTAATGAGCCCTTCTGAGACCTTAGGACGACGGGTTGATATCTTGTTGGCGGAGGAATTGAACTGGGAGGGATGGAGCTTTGAGGCGTTATTACGGGGAGCGACCCAGGTACTCTCTACACTTAGCGGCTATTTGGCCTTGATTACAGTCCCTCAAGCTAGCAGTGTTCAGATTCGTCATCTCCAGTTAATCCAAGTAGATCCGGGCCAAATTTTACTGATTGTGCTGCTCGACTCTCTAGCAACCCAGTCTGTGGTCATCCGGCTACCTGCAAGACTTCAGCCGACAGCGGGAGAGATCGATGGGGAGGGAGAGTCTTTAAGCCGGGAGTTGGAAATTTTATCGAACTTCCTAACTCGTCACTTGCGAGGACGGTTTCTTTCAGACATTTCGACTTTGGATTGGACTGACGTAGGCTACGAATTCCAGCGCTATGCAGAAACGCTGCGAGAGGCTATTTTGCAGTTGGCTCGACGGACTCAGGCACCAGCCCCAACTCAAATTGTGATTAGTGGGTTGGCCGAGGTACTGCGGCAACCAGAGTTTTCCGATGCTCAGCAGGTGCAGGCCATTGTGCAACTATTGGAGGAAGACCAAGCCCAACTCTGGCCACTATTTTTTGAATCCGCTACTGCAGCTGTGGAGGACTCTAAGCGTGTAAGGGTCTGGATTGGGTCAGAAAATCCCTTAGAGCCTATGCAAGCCTGCGCTCTGGTAGCGTCTACCTACTCAAAAGACGACGTGCCTGTGGGAAGCGTAGGTATTCTAGGGCCAACGCGTATGGTCTATGAAAACGCCGTTGCCGTTGTGACGTCAGCAGCAGACTATCTTTCTGAAGCCCTTAGTCAAAAGGGAAGTGCTTAGGCTAACCTACTTTCTGGGAGCGGGAGAGAAGTTTGGCCGCAAACGCACCGCCTAGAAAGCCAAACAGGTGGCTTTCCCACGAAACGCCCAGGCTACCCGGCAACACGCCCCAAATCAAGCTGCCATAGAGAATGCCTACCAGTAGGGACAGTGCGATCGCACTGACGCTGCGCTCAAAATAGCCCCTCAAGGCCAAAAAGCCAAAATAGCCAAAAATAATGCCGCTAGCCCCGATGTGGATCGAGTAGGGCGTTCCAAAAACCCAAGTTCCCAATCCAGCCGCCAGCATCACAAGGGCTGTTGTAATCCAAAACTCTCGCTTTCCCCTAAGAAGTGTTAGCCATCCCAGGGTCAACAGCGGAAGTGTGTTGGCAACAAGATGTCCAAAACTTCCGTGTAGCAGGGGGGCTAGAACAATACCCCTCAGGCCTATTAGGCTCCTAGGCATAATGCCAAACTGCTGGAGACGTCCTGAGAACAGCAGCATATTAACGATATGAACGCCCCAAATAATCCCAAGCAGAGTTCCTAAAATCCCAATCTGCGTCTTGAGTTCCTTCACTACTGAAGTGTCGTTTACGTTTCCCATTGGGATTGGCTGCTTACAGGCTTTCTCCATACTGTCAAAAAAACCTACACTCTGTAAAAGAAAAATGCGGCACTTTAGAGATAGAAAAGGTGTCAAGGAAGCTTGATAGGCTGTAGAGAAGTCTTTGGCAGCGTCTGGGCATCAAGGCTTGGAAGCGTTACTTTGACATAAAGGCATCCTGACGAAAGGATGTGTTGTCAAAGTATCCCGACGACAGAAACAGATAGAGAAATGGGTATGGGGTGCCTCCCTGCTAGTAAAGCTGTCGTTAATTGCTTTAAGGTACTTGTGAGTTTAATGAGGCTACAGTGATTATTCCTGAGTTACTTGCTGTCCTGTCAATTGCGGCGGCGACGGGCCTCAGGTTGGCTCTGCCGCTGCTGATGATCGGGCTATTGTCAGGCGATCGCCTATGGGCCAATGTGCCCCTACTCTCTGGGGTGCATCCTTCCATCGTGGTGGGATTTCTAGTTACTTGGTCACTGATCGAGTTAATTCTGTCCAAAGACCAAATGAGCCAGCGGCTCATTCAGCTCGTTGAGCTCGTGTTGAGTCCCGCTGTAGGTGCGATCGCAGGTATTGCGGTAGCTCGAACCGTTGGGTTGGAGGATTGGTTACAACTGTTAGTGGGAGGCATCAGCGCGCTCCTAGCGCTGGTAATTCAATTTATGCAGGTGGGCTGGTTCTATCGGCCTAAGCGCCCTCCCTTGTGGTTATTCTTTGTGCTGGATGGGCTATGCGTGTTTCTAGCCATTTTGGCTTTTGATTCGCCTCGGCAAGGAGGCATCATTGCCCTACTGCTATTGTGGTTGGTGATTCGCACCTCCAACATCTGGCGGCACTGGAAAATTGGCTTGATTAAACCGCGATCGCAAAAGGACGTAGACAACGTCTAATACAATCGGCACACACTACGAAAAGGGACATTGCTTGCTAAGCAATGTCCCTTTTTAGGAATTAATCAATCCAAGTTTGAAAGCAAACGCCTAGAGAATACCCACTAGGTGAAGCGGACCGCGACCACTGACCAGTTCCAGCAAAAGAGCCAGGAAGCCGACCATTGCCAAGCGGCCATTCCAAACCTCAGCAAAAGGAGTCATACCCCAGGCTGAACGCTCCTGTGGATAGATCCGAACTTTTTTATCGGGCTGAACGACATCTGAAAACAGCTTACGGGGGGAGTTAAGAGCTTCAACTACCATGTCGGCCATGTCAGCAACAAAGCCGGGGTGAGTATTGAGGGCAGGCACTCGACGGAACGTTTCAATGCCAGCTTCTTCAGCAATTTCCCGGTACTCAATATCGATTTCCTGCAAAGTCTCAATATGCTCTGAAACAAAGCTGATAGGAACGACAACGAGTTCTTGGATCCCTTGCTCAGCTAAGGCTGCGATCGCATCTTCAGTGTAGGGTTGTAGCCACTCCACAGGGCCGACTCGGCTCTGATAAGCGAGGGTGTGACCATTTGGCCGATTGAGCGCCTTCATGATGAGTTCAGTGCAGTGCTCAATCTCTTTCTGGTAGGGATCACCCGCTTCCTCAACGTAGCTAACGGGAACCCCGTGAGCGCTAAAGAAGATGTGACCTCGGCTGGGATCAGGAAGCTGATCTAGCTCCTGAGCAATCAAATCTGCCATCGCCTGGACATAACCAGGACGTTGGTACCAGGAGGGAATGACCGTGTAGTTAATGCGTTGTAGCGAAGAGTCTTCTAGCCAAAGCCGCTCCATCAGGCGGAAACTAGAGCCACTTGTACTGATAGAAAATTGAGGATATAGGGGCAGAACTACCAACTCCTCAATGCCATCACGCTTAATACGTGCGATCGCTTCTTCAGTGAAGGGGTACCAGTAGCGCATCCCAATATAAACTTCAGCTGCTTGCCCCTTAGCCTGCAGACTGTCCTTCAGGGCTTCTGCCTGCTGCTCAGTAATTCGACGTAGTGGAGAGCCCCCACCAATTTGCTGGTAGTTTTCCTGAGATTTTTTGGCTCGACCGCTAGAGATCAACCAAGCCAGAGGCCGCTGAAGCCAGGGGAATGGCAAACGGATGATTTCTGGGTCCGAGAACAAGTTAAAGAGGAAGGGGCGAACATCTTCGAGCTGTTCCGGCCCACCTAGATTTAGCAGTAAAACCCCAACACGGCCCATGACACGCTACATTCCCTACGTCTCTAATATTTGTCTTATATCGTAACAATCTTCAACTGACACACGTCTAATCAATAAGCATCGTCAATGAAAGCTTATTTTTGTGCTCACACAGTGCCCAGTATATAAAAACAATTTAATGTATTTTACAGGTTTGTCGCAAACTGCACAGTTGCTCAGCGGGTTCTCTCTAGAAAGATGAGTCAATCCCATCCGTTAGATACTCAAATTAATCAGGTCAATACCCGGCTAGAAGCAGCTCGGTTGGGGTTAAAGATTGAGCGCCGGGGCGAAAAACTGAATTTACGAGGAACTTTACCGCCCCGTCCGCAGAGCCATCGCCTTAAGCCATACCAGCAACGCATTCCCTTAAGTATTCCGGCCACCAAGGCAGGCCTCAAACAAATCGAGCAAGATGCCAAAGTCATTGCAGCCAAACTAATTGAACGAACTTTTAGTTGGCAGGATTATTTACCGCTAGCTAACGGTAAACCCCTAGCAGGAGCTAGCCTAGAAGAGAAAATCGAGGCATTTCGGAAACATTTCTTAACTTTCACGCAGGGTCAAAATGCACTGCCCGCTTCCCAACTAGTGACTTGGGAAAAAGCTTACGCCCCCTATTTAAAGAAGCTGGGCCATTTGGCAAATCAGCACTCTCAACTGAGCTTGGCAGAGGCGATCTATGCAACGGTGCAAGCAACCCAGCCCCATTCCCGTAGCCGTCAAATTTGTTGTACGGCCTTAGGAGCCTTTGCCGAATTTTGTAGTCTGCCCTTACCAGTCGACCTGAAGCAATTTTGGGGGTCTTATGGCAATAGCCGGACTCAGCAGCGCCAGCTTCCCTCAGACGATGACATTGTCACCTGGTTTGGTCACATTCCCAACCCAGCTTGGCGGTTTGTCTACGGCATGATGGCAACCTATGGGCTCCGAAATCATGAAGTGTTCTTTTGTGACTACCAGCCCTTAAAAAGTGGTGATGAAGCGGCCGTGGTAACGGTGCTAGAAACAACTAAAACAGGCCTTCACGATGTCTGGCCTTTCTACCCAGAGTGGGTAGAGCGATTCAACCTGCGGTTCATTAACTTACCTGACTTACAGACAGACTTGCAGCAAACCACACTACAGCGAATTGGTCAGCAGGTTTCCACCCAGTTTCGTCGCTATGGCATTCCCTTCTCGCCCTATGATCTGCGCCATGCTTGGGCTGTGCGAACAATTCATTTTGGGCTGGCTGACACGGTAGCGGCTCGAATGATGGGCCACTCTGTTGCCATTCATAATCGCACCTATCATCGGTGGATTACGCAGCGTGACCAGCAGCAGGCCGTGAAAGTGGCGCTAGCGCACAACCGTCCTCAAGCTCCACTTTAAACAGGCTCTGCTGTGAAACAAAAGATGCTCAGAAAAGAGCCAATCTTTAAGTCGGATCCTAGCTATGTCACAAGCAGTACACTTTCCCCTAAGCTAGTAGGAAAAAAGCTAGCCGAAGAATAACCTGTATGAGTCGCCCCCATCGTTCAGCGATCGCACGAGCCCTTGCTTCGTCCCTGACACTGCTCTCGCTGCCATTTTCTGGACTCAATGCAAATGCTCAGGAAGCAGGCCAACGTCAACTAAGGTTGCCGAGTTCCTTTGATGCCACGGTTGAGTGCGAAATCTTAATTGTTGGAGGGGGCTTAGCAGGAACGGCAGCTGCTTACGAAAGCCTGCTGGCGGGTCGCACTGTCTGTATGACAGAGTTGACCGACTGGGTTGGGGGTCAAATTTCTTCTCAAGGAACCACAGCTCTGGATGAATCTAAGCAGCAGCGAAACCTACTGTTCTACTCCCGAGGCTACAAGGAACTCCGCAACCGTGTTGAACGGCACTACGGCGAACTTAATCCTGGTAAATGTTGGGTAAGTGCTTCCTGCTTCATGCCCTACGATGCCGACAAGATTTTGAGAAACATGCTACAGGAGGCAGAGCGCAAAGGCGGCGGCAAGCTCAATTTGTTTAATTCTACTGTCGTTAAAGACCTAACTTTGAGTCGGGACGGCAGCTTAATTGAGACGGTAATAGGCATTCAGCACAGCCCTGCCCCCGGTACGCCCCCGCTCAATACTGAACCGCTGTCTCAAATGATTGAAGACGCGTACCGCTACGAAGATTCGGCTCGCTTTACCAAGAAAATTATTCAGTTTGTCCCTAAACGAGCTCAGGGAGAAACCGCAGGTGCCTCCAAAACTCCCTGGTATGTGGTTGAGGCCACTGAAACGGGAGAACTGGTTGCGATCGCAGATGTCCCCTATGAGCTAGGACTAGATCCCCGTTCGCCCCTCAACCCCTCTTCCCCAGTCACCACCCGCGATCCCTACTGCACTCAGGGCTTTACCTACACTTTTGCCATGGAGCACACGAAGGAGCCTCAGCCCCAGCAGATGCCCTCCTTCTACCCGATCTACGAACCCTACTACAGCTACGAAAAGACTCGGCAGAACTTTAAGCCCGAAGACTATTTCGACTTTGTCTTTACCTATCGCCGATTGTGGAATGCCCATCCCCGCGCTGAGCAAAAGAATGTTTTCGGCGTTCCCAGAGCTGGAGCAGGCGATATCTCCATGCAAAACTGGACCTGGGGCAACGACTATCGCCCCGGCACTGAGCAGGACAACTTGATCCTCACTCACGAGCAGCTCGAAGCCAGCAATCAGCTTGAGTCGGGTGGTTGGATGGGAGGCCTACGCACGGAAACTCTCCGCAAAGGTGAAGAAAATGCCATTGGCTTCTACTACTGGCTCGTAGCTGGTACCACTGACTCTCAGTTGGGGGATGGATACAAAGTTCCCGATCCCAATAACCGCTATCTCTCAGGCTTTGACTCACCTATGAGAACGGCCCATGGACTCTCTAAGTACCCCTACATCCGAGAAGGTCGCCGCATTATTGGCCGCCCCTCCTATGGTTATGAGCAGGGTTTCATGATTAGTGAAGTGGACTTTTCCTGGAATGACTTTGCCACTGAGGTTTATCGGGAAGCCTTAGGTCCAGAAGGGTACTTGTCCATGCGCCGATATTTAGCTGGCCTGGCAACGACCCAAGTGCTGGAGCAGGATGTTCCAGCCACCGAAATTCCTCGGCGAACCCGCTCTCGCATCTACCCTGATGCCGTTGGCATTGCCCAATATGCTATCGACTTCCATCCCTGTATGGCAGAGTATCCGGCAGAAAAGCCTGGCAATATTGAGCGGCCAGGAGTGCGAGATGCTCATGGCCAAGCCTACCCCGCCCAGATTCCACTGCGGGCAATGATTCCCCAAAGAATTGATAATATGCTGGTTGCCAGCAAGAGTATTGCCGCCAGCTACAGTGCTGCTGCTGCCTACCGGGTTCACTCTTTCGAGTGGTCAGTAGGCGCTGCCGCTGGACAAACAGTAGACTTCGTCCTAGAGCAAAATGTTTTCCCTTACGAGTTGGTGGACAATTTACCAGAACAGGAGCCTTTGTTAGAAGTTCTGCGTCACCAAATTACAAACAGTGGCAATCCAGTGATGTTCCCAAATACCTCAATCTTTAATGAAGATTGGGACATTTGGCGGCCCTGGTAAGCAAACCCACTAAAATCCGGGTTAACCAAATCGCCTATCCTAGCGTTGTGGCAACACTTTTGTTTGATTTTGATGGCACAATTGCCGACACCTTAGAGGCTATTGTCAGAATTGGTAATCGATTAGCCCCCGAGTTTGGCTTGAAACCTGCCACAGCAGAGGAGCTAAAGGTCTTCCAAAACTTGAGTGCTGAGCAGGTTCTGCAACAGCACAACCTGTCTCTATTCAAGCTTCTAAGATTGCTGCGGCGGTTACGCCGAGAACTGCAGGCAGAGATTCCCCACTTGGCGCTTCACGTTGGCATGGCCGAAACGCTTAGGGATCTCTACCAACAGGGACACACCCTGGGAATTGTCACTTCTAACTCAGCCGAGAACGTCTATCTTTTCCTGAGAGTGCATAATCTCACCCCTTGTTTTCGCTTTGTTCAAACCGGGGCAAGCCTACTGGGCAAAAGCCGCATTCTAAAGCAAATGCTGCGACGGCAACGGCTCAACCCTACAGAGGTGATTTATGTTGGGGATGAAACCCGCGATGTGGATGCTTCCCGGAGAGTGGGGATTCGGGTTGCAGCAGTGACCTGGGGCTTTAACAGCCGACTTGCGCTGGAGCGGCATCGACCCGATTTCTTAATAGATGTGCCTCAAACGCTCATTGAAATTGCCAGTAGGGTATAGTCTTCCTGAGCCTGGTGTGGATTTGGATTGAAAAAGGTAGGCATGGGATCTGACTCGCCGGGAAGTGCAAAAGTCCTGGTTATTCTCAACGGCAAGGGGGGCGTCGGCAAAACAACGACCGCCATCAACCTAGCGGCTATTTTTGCTGAAACTCGCCCAGTTTTGCTGGTAGATGCTGACCCTCAAGCGTCAGCTAGCTGGTGGGTGGGCCGCAGTCCTACCGACCTGAAATTTGATTCAGCTCGGGAAACTGACCCGAAACACTTAGGCAAACTAAAAAAACTCAAAGACTATCAACTGGTTGTCGTTGACACTCCGCCTGCTTTGGACTCCGCTAGTCTGGCCGCCGTGATTCCGATTGCCGACTATGTATTACTTCCCACGGCTCCTGCGCCCATGGATCTGGCCGCTCTAATTACAACCGTCAGAGAAGCGATTTCTCCAAGTGGGGTGACCCACCGGGTTCTGTTAACCAAAGTGGACTCCCGCAGTTTGGGGGAAGCACTGGAAGCTCAAAATACCCTCTTGGAACTGAAGATTCCGGCTTGCCATGCCTTTATTCGGACCTATAAGGCTCATGAACGGGCGGCGTTAGAAGGAGTACCAATTACCCAATGGCGAGGAAGAAATGCGCCAGAAGCCCGCGCCGATTACTGTCGTGTTGCTGACGAAATACAGCGAGATTGGAGAACGCCATGACTAAAAAACGCCTGTCTGATCTTCTTAAAGAGGAAGCCCAAAAAGACACAACGCCTGCAACCGAATCAGCAGAGAGCACTCCTACGCCAGCAGAACCGACAGCAGCTAAATCTGACAAACCTGCTCGTCCCCCCTCCCGCCGCACAACTGGACGACGGAGCGCGGCATCGGCTGCTAAAGCGTCTAACAGTGGGAAGGCTGCCAATTCAACTGAGGAAGCCGCAGAGCAGCCTCAGCCAGAAAAACCTGTTCCCGCAGAGTCTGATTCAGAACCTATTGCAGCCCAATCTTTAGCCCCTGAGGTTAAAGAGTCAGCCTCTAAGGTTAAAGAGAACGAGGCTAAAGACGCTGAGATTAAAAAGGCTGAGGCTAAAATTGCTGAACTGGAACAGGTACTCCAAGCGGGTCAAGATCGGGAGGCAGTGCTCCAGAAGCAGGTCAAGGGGTTGCAGGAAGATCTGAGTAGCCAGCAGGAGCGGCTGTTTGAGCTCAAGGATTTAGCGGACAAGGCTAAGGCTGAGGCCAAAGCAAAAACAGAGCAGCTAGCAAAGGTGACGGCAGACCTAGAGGAGGCCAAGCAAACCATCTTGAAGATGGCGGAGGCTCAGACCAAATCTGCCAAACCGGCTGCAGCTAAGCACCCTCCGGTTTATGGGGCAGGGGCAGATATTGTGGAGCGGCGGCCCTTGCCAGCGCGCTCGCCCGTAAGCAGCCTTAAGAAATTGCCTGATACAGTCATTCAACAAGGTAGTGGGCAAAACAGCATGCTTTCGAATGACGATATCGGCTGGGTGGACTAGCCTACCCAAAAGAATTCATCTTCGCTGTAAGGCAATGAAGCGGGAAAAGCTTGTAGGGACGAACTGAGTTCGCCCCTACTTTTTGATGCCTTAGTTGGCGTAGTCAAAGAGCGAGTCTAGATAGATGCGATTGACGCTGCGATCGCACGTGCCATTTTGCATCAGAAAAAGCGACAGAGCGGCACAGAAAACTCGATGCTGGCTCCAGGCAGGATGAGTATCCAGGTATTTCTGAAGCGACTCATGAAGTTCTTCCGGGATCTCGGCCAGCAAACTGACTCGGGGCATTAGGGTAGGTGTGGTCACAGGCGACTCCTCGAAGCAATAGTCCAGAAAATAAGCATTAAAAAGCCGCGCTCTGCTGATTGTGCTTTTGCCCTATCTCTATAAACGCAGTGAAGACAATAGATTGGGGCAATCGAAGCAGAGCAATCAGGGCGCTTAGTTATGTTGGTCGCATTATTGTGCCCACCCTCGCTACAGCCTGTCAATGTTGCAAAGTGTTGCACAATACGCTAACCAAGCTCAGCCCGAACGAAGAAATGCGGTTTTTCGGCGTTTTGACGGTCATGCTCTGTTACGTCTAGACCTCGTTGAGACGGCGTAGCCTGTGGATTCTCATAATCCACAGAAAGGGGTCAATCGGTTTCAGACTCAAGGGCAGGGTGTGGAAAAGTCCCCTAAATTCTGTGGAAAAGTAGGGGTCAGATAGCTAGGAGAAAAACTTCATTAAAACTTTTGTGAATTTTTTGAGATTGCAGCCTTCTTAGCCTAAAGAGCCGATACCAGGGATAATTATTGACTGTTCTCCTAAAAAGTTCATGACCCCATTGCTGCCATCGACGGCTGCGAACGACCTTCTTAGCACGTGTGCGATCGCAACCACACCCGCTGCCCTTCAGATCCTTACGCCGTTCTGTACGGCGACCCGGACGGTGCTCTGGGTGCCTAGCGCACTACAAGCCAACGCAGAGCAATTTCAGCCAACTGGGTTGCAGGTTCAAACCTATGAAGGGTCTCTCCGGGAGGTCGTAGCCCAAAGTTGGGGCACCCATCAAGCCTTTGTCTTTGCCCTGGCAACCGGAGCCGTTGTCCGCCTGATTGCGCCTCTGTTGAACAATAAAGCGACTGATCCGGCAGTAGTGGTCGTCGATGAAGCAGGGAAATTTGTGATTAGTCTCTGTGGGGGGCATCAAGGGGGGGCAGATCGGCTAACTCAGTCCGTTGCCACGCACCTAACGGCTACTCCAGTATTAACAGGAGCGGCTAACCACCAAGGTCTTCCCGGCATCGACGTATTGGGAGCGCCCTTTGGCTGGCAGCGGGGCACGGGAAGATGGACCGAAGTCAGTGCTGCGATCGCACGGGGCGAACCTGTACAGGTCATTCAGGAAACGGGCTCAACATTGTGGCAAACGGCTTTGCCGGAGAGCCATCCTTTTCAGTTTGGCTGGACAGAACCAACAGCCAACTCTTCAGATAATCGCCCAGATCCCCAGGCACGAATCTGGATTAGCCCAATCGAGCGCAAATTTTCGGATGTTGGTCAGCCCAAGGTGCAGTGGCACCCTCGGGTGCTCTGGGTAGGGGTAGGCTGTGAACGAGGAAGTTCTCGTCAGTTGATTGAAGGCGCTGTTGCCCAAGTATGTCGAACCAATCATCTGTCTCTTGAGGCGATCGCAGGTGTCGCGACTGTCACTCTCAAAGCCGATGAACCGGGACTAGTGGACCTGTGTCAGGCAAAGGGTTGGCCCCTTCGCTGCTTTCCCCCAGAACAGCTAAAGGCAGTTCCTGTCCCAACCCCCTCAGAAGTCGTAGAGCAGGCTGTAGGCACCCCCAGCGTAGCCGAGGCAGCAGCCATCCTAGCAGCAGCGAGAATCCCTGGCTTTTCTGCCACAGCCTTATCTGATAGCAGCAGTTCTAACGGGCTAGAGGACGCACAACGCCTGCGGGTAACTAAGCAAGTCATTCGGCAAGAGGGGGAAGCAGGGGCAGTCACCGTTGCGATCGCACAGGCCCCCCAAGAGTACACGAATCGTATCGGAGCCCTGTGGCTGGTCGGTACTGGCCCTGGCAACCTCAACCAGATTACCCCTGCCGCCAAAGACGCCATTAACCAGGCTGATGCAGTTATCGGGTATAGCCTCTACATTGACCTCATTCGACCGTTATTGCGGCCAGGGCAAATTGTCGAGGCGTTGCCCATTACTCAGGAACGGCAGCGGGCAGAACGTGCGATCGCTTTGGCCCAATGGGGCCTGACTGTCGCAGTGGTCTCCTCTGGCGACTGCGGCATCTACGGCATGGCTGGACTAGTCCTAGAAATGCTTAAAGAACAGGGCTGGGACGGCGAAGCCCCAGCCGTTGAGGTATTCCCCGGCATCTCAGCCCTCCAGTCTGCTGCATCCCGCGTTGGAGCCCCCCTGATGCACGATTTTTGTGCCATTAGCTTGAGTGACCTGTTGACCCCTTGGGAGGTCATCCAACAGCGTCTGAGAGCAGCAGCACAAGCGGACTTTGTGGTTGCACTCTACAATCCCAAATCAAAAACGCGAACTCATCAAATCGAAGTGGCTCAGCAAATCTTCTTGCAACACCGAGCGCCCGATACGCCAGTGGCCCTCATTCAATCGGCATTCCGACCAGAAGAGCAAGTGCAAGTTTCCACCTTATCTGCCCTGCTTGAGCATCCCATCGATATGCTGACCACAGTCCTAATCGGCAACCAAAGCACCTTTGCTCACAAAGGTTGGATGATTACGCCCAGAGGTTACCTAGGACAGATGGGGAAATAATAGGAACAGCTTGAACTAACCCTTTTAGCCCAAGCCATTAATGGCTTATTCAAGCTGCCCTTGCCCCTACAAATCAGTAGCCCAAATAGGTTTTGCTGAGATAGCGAGTTAGCCGTTTCAAACCCTTTTCGTGAGTCACAGTCCGTTCTGTGGGAATGCCCAACATTTTGCCGAAGTCCTCGTCCGACAGTTCACCGTTTTGGTGCTTTTGAAAAGCTTCTACAACTGTAATCAAATCAGATGCGGTAAACCGATAGCCGTGTTTGGCCGCAAAATCAGCCACAACAGGAGCCCGCTCTCCTTTAAGCGCTTCGGTTTCCTGGGGATCTAGTGCAGCTTCATTGCTAATATCCCCATCCCCTACTCCCAGTAGTTGCTCCAACTGCTGCCGAATCAGCCCATCATCTGCTGTCTTCTGCATAAATTGCAGAACGGTTGTGGTCGCCATCATTAAAACCTCTGTCTAGCAATGTATCGAGTCAGCGAGACGAAAACGATTGGTATGGGCAGTGATTTGAACTCACTTGTAAACGGCTCATTACACTTAGTTGTAATTAGCTTGTTTACCCATATCCCCCAATAAATCCGAAAGCAGGTAAGATGGCCTCTCCAAGAGTGAATAGATCTTGCCTCGGCTTTAGGACAGATACACTGGCCCCGATTTTTCAGCAAAGAAACCTCAGCCAAGCACTCTCAACCCAGTAGGAGACAGGATGAAGTCGCCTCTCTCACAAAAACCTAAGTGGCCTCTCTTCATTCTGGGAGGAACCCTATTGGGCCTGTTGATTTTGTCGATGATTTATCTATTACAACCAGGCGTATTCAGCTCCGTTTTCGGAAGCGTCGTTTAGCTTCGTCCTCCGCTAAAGCCCGGTTGTAGATTGCTTCGTTAGCCTTAACCGATTTTTCTAAATCAAGAATAGGGCGCGGATAGTCTATGCCGATACGCACACCAAACCGCTTCTGCTCAACCGATTGCAATTCCCAGGGGGTATGCACTTTCTTAACAGGAACCTGCGTCAGTTCAGGAATCCAATGTTTCACATAGTCCCCGCTCGGATCGTAATCCTTAGCCTGCTTAAGAATGTTGAAGTAGCGAAATCCCCGGGCATCATTGCCAACGCCTGCCGTGTAGTTCCAGTTGCCATAGTTACTGCAAACGTCGTGGTCGATCAGCAAAGACTCAAACCACTCAGCCCCCATGCGCCAGTCAATTCCCAGATTCTTGGTGAGGAAGCTGGCAACGTTTTGTCGGCCTCGGTTAGACATAAACCCAGTAGCAGCCAGTTCGCGCATATTGGCATCGACAAGGGGAAAGCCTGTTTCCCCACGACACCAGAGGTTGAATCGCTCTAGATCCTGCTTCCATGCGATCGCAAGTCCCTGCAAACCTGAAGGGTAAAAAATGCGATTGCCGTGCTTGCTACAGATAAAGCGAAAGTAGTCTCGCCAGAGCAGTTCAAACACTAGCCAGTACGTTGACTCGTTTCGGATTCGGCTTTCCTCATAGCGTTGGATCGCTTCGTAGATCCTGCGAGGAGAAAGGCACCCCAATGCCAGCCAGGGCGAAAACTTGGAGGAATAGTCACCCCCTAGCATGCCGTTGCGAGTTTCTTTGTAGGTCTTGAGGTGATCGCCCTCCCACAAATAGTGGTGCAGCCGCTGCAACCCTACAGTCTCTCCTCCCACAAATCGCAAAACGGCCCGTTGGTCGTATACGGGAGCTT